>NZ_JALAHB010000017.1 GCF_022712115.1 Brevibacterium sp.
GGGTGTGCCGGCGGGGGCGAGCATGGAGGAGTACCAGGAGGCTCTCGCGGACGTCGACCCCATCGACCTCACGTTCCAGGTGTCGTCCGCCACCGCGGAATCCACCTCCGGCCAGCGCGATGCCGCGTTCGCCGAATCCATCGAGGAGTGGTCCGGCGGTGCCATCACCGTGGAGGTCATGTACGGCAACTCCGTCGCCCCGCCCGACGACATCGCCGGTGCGCTGGCCGACGGCAGGCTCGATCTGGCGCACTGGCTCACGTCCTACCACGCGGACGAGATGAAGGCCTTCGTGGACGTGCAGAACTCCCTCGTCTCCCTCCCCTCCAGCCCGCTCCAGGGTGAGATCGTCTTGCACCTGGTCGCGCAGGAGGCCTCCTTCGACTCCCCGGAGGTGATGGCCGAGTTCGAGGCCCAGGGAATGACCGTGCTCAACCCGTACAACACCTTCGGCGCGACCGCACTCGCCTGCACGGAGGAGAAGGCGAGCACCTCGGACTTCGCGGACAGTCAGATCAGGGCCAATGCGGCCGCCCAGACGCAGCAGATCGAGGCGCTGGGCGGGTCGAGCGTCTCCCTCCAGCTCGCGGAGACCTACGAGGGGCTGCAGCGCAACGTCATCCAGTGCACCTTCGGCTCTCCCACCTCGATCACCGGGTTCGGCTGGGTGGAGACCGCGGCGAACGTCTACGTGCCGGAGGACAGCAGCTTCGTGTCCGGGCCCGGCAGCATCGTCGCAGGCGCCAGCTGGGAGCAGCTGCCGCTGGCGGCGCAGCAGCTGATCTTCGACCGCATGGTCTCGTACAACCTCGCAGAGCTCGGCAACTCGTTCGTCTCCACACAGGCCCTGGCCGCGGGGGCGCAGGAGCACGGCGGAGGGATGCACTTCCTCGACGCGGAATCGAGTGCGGCGGTGCGAGAGGGCAATGAGAAGATCCTCGAGGGCGTGCGGAGCTCCGAGAACCTCGACGGTGAGCAGCTGCTCGAGGACGTCGGAGCATCCGCGGAGAGGTGGACGGAGATCACCGAGGAGCTCGGCTACGTGGACGAGGGCGACTACCTCGACTTCGCCCAGTGGTATCAGGGCAGCGGCGAGGTGGTGGACACCGAGTACCTCACTCCGCTGATCGACCGCTTCTACGAGGAGGTGCTCGCAGAGCGCCGACCGGGCTGAGGCCGCCTCGGGCCGAGCGCACGGCGGCGGGCCGTCCGGGAGTGCACCAGTGGTGCGGCCCGGCCGGCCCGCCGCTCTGCCCCGGCGTCGCTCTGCCCCGGCCCGGTTCAGAGCAGACCGCGGAGGCTGTTGCCCGCGGTCTCCCCGCCGTCCACCGCGATCGAGGCCCCGTTCGTGAAGCGGGACTCGTCGGAGACGAGGTGCGTGACGAGGTGGGCGATCTCCTCCGGTGCGCCCACCCTGCCGGCCGGGATCTGGCCGATTCCCCGCCGGAGACCTGCCGTGAGCGGGGTGGCGATGCTGCCCGGGTGGATGGAGTTCACGCGCACGCCCTGTTCGCCGAGCTCCAGCGCGGCGGTCTTCGTGAGCCCGTGGACGCCCCACTTGGAGGCGCTGTAAGCGGCGGAGCCCTTGAAGCCCACGAGTCCGGCGATGGAGGAGATGTTGACGATGGACGAGCTGCTCCGCCTGAGCAGCTCCGGCAGCGCCGCCCGCATGCCGAAGAACACCCCGTCCAGGTTCACGGACATCACCCGCCGCCAGTCCTCCGTCGTGGTCTCCCGCACCGTGCCGCTGCCGCCAGTGCCGGCGCAGTTCACCAGCGCGTCGAGCCGGCCGAAACGGTCCACCGCCGCCTCGACGGCACCGGTCCAGGAGTCCGGGACGGTGACGTCGAGCAGGACGAAGCGGGCGCGGGCCCCGCCCAGGGCAGACGCCTGGGCGAGACCCGCCTCCTCGCTGCGGTCCGCGAGGACGACCCGCGCGCCCTCGGCGGCCAGCGCCCGCGCTGAGGCGAGGCCGATGCCCGAGGCCGCCCCGGAGACCAACACGACCTTGCCGGCGACACGGGTGCCGCCGGCCGGATGCGCGTCCGTGCTCATTGCGCCTGCGAGATGCTCGGCAGCCAGAGCGCGAGGTCGGGCCAGGCGATGAGGAGCAGCAGGAAGGCGATGGACAGCGGCAGGAACCACAGCAGGGAGGTGAACACGTCTCCCAGACTGATGCGGATGCCGGTGTTGATCTCCTTGCGCTTGCAGAGGTTGTACACCACGTAGGAGAGCACACCTACGGGCGGCGTGATCATGCCGATCTCCCCGAGCAGCACGATGAAGATGCCGAACCACATGAGATCGACGTCGAACGCGGAGAACGCGGGCAGCAGGATGGGGATCGTCAGCAGCATCATCGCCATGGTGTCGAAGAACATCCCCATGAAGATGTAGAGGACGATGAGCACGCAGAGGAAGGCGAAGCGCGAGAGTCCCAGGCCGGTGATGAAGCCGGTGACGGCCTCGGCGAGCCCGGTGACCGCGAGCATGCGGGTGAGCATCTCCGCGCCGATGAGGATGAAGAAGACGGCGGCGGAGGCCTTGACGGTGTTCACCGCGGCCGCTGTGACCTGCGCCAGCGGCTTGTCGCGCCAGGTGTAGAACACTGCGAGCACCAGGGACATCCCGGCGGCCGCGGCACCTGCTTCGCTGGGGGTGAAGACGCCGGTGAACATGCCGCCGAAGAGCACCAGCATGATGAGCGGGAAGCCCCAGATCTTGGCGAGTGCGTCGAAGCGCTCGCCCCATGTCACCGTCCTGTCCTCGTGGGCCTGCGCATTCCTACCGCGGCCCACGAGCGTGGGGAGGAAGATGCCGATGAAGAGGAACATCAGCGCGTAAGCGAACGCGATGGCGAGACCGGGGACCACCCCGGCGATGAGCTGCGGGCCCACGGGGACGGAGGCGATCCCGGCGTAGACGACCAGGAGGATGCTCGGGGGGATCAGCTGGCCGGGCAGGCCCGCGATGATGATGGTACCCACCGCGACTCGCCTGTCGTATCCGGCTCTGAGCATCTCGGGTATCCCCGCGCGGCCCAGGGCGTACGTCATGCCGATCGTCGATCCGGAGACGGACGCGAGCCCGGCACCCGCGGCGGTGGTGCCGATGCCGATGCCGGCCGGGAGCCAGCCGAACCAGAGGTCCGTGGCGCGGTAGAGGCGCTGTGTGAGGCCCGCCTGGGTGAGCAGCAGCCCCATGAAGATGAACAGCGGGAGCACGGTCATCGACCAGGACGACGACGCGGTGAAGGCCGAGGTGGACAGCACATTGGTGAGCGCGAGGGTGCCGCTCACGTAGTAGATGCCGAGCACGCTGGCGAGACCGAGCGCCACGGGGATCGGCATGCCCATGAACATCAGCGAGACCATCAGGGCGATGGCCCAGAGCCCGGACGCCACATCGCTGACCGAGGTGAAGAGGCCGATCGCGCAGGCGAGGCTGATCCCCGCCGAGACGAGGAAGCCCAGGGGCAGCCGTCCCCGCGGTCCGCCCCGCGTGCGCGCACCGGTCCCTGTGGGTGGGGTGGTCTGATTCTCCACGGAGGAGTCGGAGGTGGTCGGAGACATGGAGGAGCCCCTCTCAGAGAACTTCTTCTTCGGGGTCGACATTGATCGACCGTCCTGTTCCTGTGTTGATCTCGTCCTCCGGATGTCTGAGCGCGAGCAGCGCGTCCATGACGAAGACGAGCACGCAGAGAGCCATTCCGACCGGCACCAGGTAGTAGAAGGGCCAGACGGGCAGCGAGGTGATCCCCGCCGTGGCGCTCACGGAGGTCTTCTTCAGCGCCTCCTCGAGGCCGTACCAGGCGAGGCCGGCGCACAGCAGTGCGCCGGAGAGGAAGCCTGCGAACTTGAGCAGGGCCAGCGAGCGCGCGCCCATGCGCTCGGTGGCGATGGTGACGACGTAGTGCTCCTTCCACACCTGTGCGCTGGGAATGGCGAAGAGCACGATGATCGGGAGGATCCACTGCGCGGCGATCTCGTTGGCGCCGTGGATGGGGGCTCCGAAGAACGTCCGTCCCAGTGCGTGGGAGACGCTGAGCGCGATCAGCGCGACGAGTGCGAGCGCGGCGATGCCTGACAGCACCCGCTCAAGGATTCTGACGGTTCTCAACATGGGTGGGACTCGCTTTCTCGAGTGTGCGAGAGGCTGCGCGACGATGCGGTGGACGAGGCTCCGCGGAGCGGACGCGGACGGCGAGTCCGCGGAATCGCGGCCGGGCGGCCTCAGCGGACGAAGGGCGTTCGCGAGGTGAACTCCCCGCGGATCCCGCCGTCGATGCGGATGACCTCTGCGTTGATGTAGGGGTTCTGCGCGATGTGCAGTGCGAGCGCGGCGAACTCCTCCGGCCGGCCCACGCGGGCGGGAAAGGGCACATGGCGGGTGAGCTTGGGTGTGCCGTCCAGGATGGGGGTGTCGAAGAGCCCCGGCGCGATCGAGGCGACGCGGATGCCGAAAGCCCCCATCTCGCGGGCGAGCGGCAGCGTCATGCCGATGATCCCGGCCTTCGAGGCCGAATAGGCGGACTGCCCGGCCTTGCCGTCCGTGGCCGCGCCGGAGGAGGTGAGGACGATGAAGCCCCTCTCCTCACCCGCGGGCACCTCGCGGGCGGCCATGGCCGCAGCGGCGTGGCGGACCATGACGAACGATCCGAGGAGGTTCACGCGCAGGGTGCGCTCGACAGCCCCGAGGTTGTCCGCTGGCCGCCCGCTTTCGGGGTCGAGCAGGTGACCCGGCTGTGCGGGACCGAACTCCGCGATCCCGGCGCAGTGCACCAGGCCGACGACCTCGTGCGAGGCTGCCGCCTCCGCCACTGCCCGGGCCACCGCCGCGTCGTCGGTGACGTCGACGCGCGCGGGGAAGAACGGTTCTCCGCGCTCCGCGGAGGGCTGCTGTTCCGTCCGGTCGAAGCCGTGGACCGCGAACCCGGCGTCCAGGAACGCGCGTGCGGCGGCGGCGCCGAGGCCGCTGCCCGTGCCGGTGACGACGACTGCTCTGCTGTGCTCCATCTTCACTCCTCGCTGAGTGCAGGTCCCCGTGGGGAGGGCCGATCCCGGACGAAACTATACACACCTATATCACTGCGGTGTCCAGATCTCAGACGAGATGATTTTGAAGCCCGCTATTGCGCGCCCAGCCAAGCAGGTGCAAGATGTGTATAAGCTTGTATAGAAACAAGTCTGAACCTGAAGCCGTGCGCCCGCGCGGCAGCGACTGACAACGGAGGTAACAGTGAGCCACGACCAGCTGCACTTCGGCATCTTCTGCCTGACCAACGTGCCGGACTGGACCACGGAGCGCGAGGCCGTCCACAAGAACCTCGAGCAGATCCGCCTCGCGGACGAACTGGGCTTCGAGGAGGCCTGGGTCGCGGAGCACAACGCCCGTCAGTACGGCATCATCTCCTCCTCGCAGGTGCTGCTCGCGGCCTGCGCCGGCACCACGCAGAACATCCGCCTGGGCTCCGGCGTCACCCGCCTGCCCATGAACCACCCGCTCAAGCTCGCGGAGGACTTCTCGCTCCTCGACGTGATCAGCGACGGCCGCCTGAATTTCGGCATCGGCAAGGCCTACGACCTGCTCGAGTTCCAGGCCTACGACATCGACCCGGACGAGCGCGACGAGCGCTACCAGGAGACCTTCGACATCATCATGGAGGGCTGGCGCACCGGGAAGATCAGCTACAAGGGCAAGCACTTCCAGGTCCCGGGACGGGGCGAGCAGGCCACGGAGATCCAGCTCATGCCGATGCCGCTGCAGAAGCCGCACCCGCCGGTCTTCGTGATGGTCTCGCAGACGGAGGCCTCTCTGCGCGCCGCCGCCCGTCAGGGCTTCGCCTTCGTGATGGGCCAGCTGCCCACGTGGGAGGACATGGCCCGTCTGGTCGGCATCTACCGCGAGGAGGCGCGCGACGCCGGCCGCAGCTATGACGAGATCGACGAGCTCGTCGCCCGTTCCTCGCAGCTCAAGGCGATCCATGTCTCCGATGACCGGGCCACCGCCGCACAGGAGTACGAGCAGGGCCTCATGTGGTACCTCAGCATCCTCAGCAACCGGGCGAAGGTGGGCCTGGGCCTCAACGAGCTGAGCTTCCAGGACTACCTCGACAAGGGGGCCATCATCCTGGGCTCCTCCGACGACGTCGCGCAGCAGCTCGAGGACTACAAGTTGGTCACCGGGATCGGAGGCCTCGTGGGCTGGTTCGACGCAGGCAGCCAGCCGCAGCAGCAGGTGCTGCGCTCCATGACCAAGTTCGCACGGGAAGTGCGTCCGCAGCTCACCGGCGCCGCGTCCTGACGTGGCCGCGCATCTGACACAGCACACGAAGAGGTCACGGATGGCAGACAGGACAGTGACAGAGGCCCAGGAGCACCGGGAGATCATCGAGGCCCTCTTCGGCTTCGTGGACAAGGCCGTCGCACCCATCGAAGAGGAGCACGCCGAACTCCTGGCGGACGAGACCCGGGTCTTCGACGAACGGGGCCTCATGTCCCCGGAGTACCAGGACATCAGCAGGCAGGTGCGGGAGCTCTCCGCGGAGGCCGGCTTCTACTCGCTCTACGGTGCGGAGGAGCTGGGCGGGGGCAACCTCTCCGCAGCCGGCATCGTCGCGATCCAGGAGGCCATGCACCACCGGTACGGGCCCAACCGCTCGGTCGTGCACGAATCCGTCATCCCCTCGCCGTTCACGAACGGCCTGTCCCCGCTCCTGCTCGAGCTGGACGAGGGACTGCGCGAGGAGAAGCTCGAGGCGATCGCGGCAGGCACCGCGACGCTCTGCTTCGCGCTCTCCGAGCCGGACGCCGGATCGGACGTCTTCAACCTCAAGACGAGGGCGAGCGCGGTGGACGGAGGCTGGGTCCTCAACGGCCAGAAGCAGTGGATCTCCAACGCCGCACACGCGAGCCACGCCTTCGTCTTCGCGGTCACGGACCCCGAGGCGTTCAAGGCGCGCACCGGGGGCATCACCTGCTTCTTCGTCGACACGGACGCGGAGGGGTTCTCCGTGGACACGGGCATCCCCATGATGGGCAACCGGGGCTCCAACGCCACGATCATCTCCCTCACGGACGTGCACGTGACGCCGCGGCAGATCGTGGGGGAGGAGGGGAAGGCGCTCAAGCTCGCACTGGGCGGCATCAGCCGTGGCCGCCTCACGATGTCCGCCACGTGCGTGGGGCTCGCCCGCTGGGCGCTGGACATGTCCCTCGAGTACGCGAACACCCGCAGGACGTTCGGCAGGACGATCGGCGAGCACCAGATGGTGCAGGCCAAGCTCGCGGAGATGGCGATGGAGATCTATCTCTGCAAGTCCGCCGTGCTGCGCACCGCGGAGATGGTGGACGCGGGGGAGGCCTCCGTCAAGGAGACCTCGATCATCAAGGCCCGCTGTACGGAGATGGTCGGCCGGGTCCTCGACGAGGCGATCCAGATCCACGGCGGCCTCGGGCTCACGAACGAGCTGGGGCTGGAGGCGGGATACCGCTTCGCACGGATGCTGCGCATCCCCGACGGCACCTCGGAGATCCAGCGCCGGACGATCGCCAGGCGCATGCTGGCGGGGGATTCGACGCTGTGAGCGGGGCGGAGCGGACCGGCGCTGACCGGCACGACCCCACCGCTTCCCGGGACGGCGCCGTTCGCGGCGGGGCGGGGGCTGACTTCGCCGTGCTCGAGGTGGTGGAGCGGGAGCTCCGGGACGGCGTCCTGTACGTGCGGATGAACCGGCCCGAGGCCAAGAACGCGCTGAGCGTCGAGCTGCGGGCGGATCTGCGCACGGCCTTCCTCGAGGCGCACGACGATCCCCGGGTGCGCTGCCTGGTGCTCACCGGCAGCGGCGGCAGCTTCTCCGCGGGGGGCGATGTGAAGAGGATGGGCGGTCCGTCCACACCTGCGCACAACGCCGGCCGGATCGCCCTCGGCCGCGAGCTCGCGGAACTGCTGCGCGGGGTGCGCAAGCCCACCCTCGCCGCCGTGGAGGGCCACGCCGTCGGAGCGGGATTCGGTCTCGCCCTCGCGACGGACATGATCCTCGTCAGCGAGAGCGCACGGTTCCAGTACGGCTTCATCAAGCGCGGACTCGCCCCGGACAGCTCCGTCCCCTACCTGCTCGGCCAGCAGATCGGCACCCGCACCGCGATGTACTACGGCATGACCGGAGAGGTGATCGACGCGGCCCGTGCGATGGAGCTGGGCATCGCGGTGAGGTCCTTCGCCCCGGAGGAGTTCGCGGACGGGGTCCACGCCTTCGCCCGCTCGATGGCGGAGGGACCCACCCAGGCGCTCTTCGCCACGCGCAAGGCGGTGCAGGCCGCCGCGGATCTCAGCTTCGCCCAGACCTGGGACTTCGAGTCGTTCGCCTCCGCGGTGACCTCGACGACCCAGGACCACAAGAACTCCGTCGCCGCCTTCAAGGCGAAGACGCCAGTCCGATTCCAAGGAGAATGACCGATGCCTCTCGTCTCGACGGAGCGCTTCGAAGCGGAGCGCTATGCGACGGTGACCCTCGACCGTCCGGAGAAGCTCAACGCATTCAACAACGAGCTGCTGGACGACCTCTTCAGCGCACTGGACGCGCTGGCGAAGGACGACGCCGTCTCGTCCGTGATCATCCGCGGCAGCGGCGGCAACTTCAGCGCCGGCTACGACGTGGTCTCCGGGTACGCCTCTGCCAGCGCCTATGCGGACTGGCGGAACCTGCAGGAGAAGATCGACCTGTGGGAGCGCATCTGGAAGTATCCCAAGCCGCTCATCGCCGCGGTCGAGGGGCACTGCCTGGGCGGGGCGACCATGCTGGTGGCCTGCTGCGACCTGGTGGTCGTGTCCGAGACCGCCAACATCGGCTGGCCCTCCATCCCGCTCGGCGGCGGTCTGCTGAGCACGGTGTCGCTGTGGCACATCGGCATGCGCAAGGCCAAGGAGCTGAGCTACATCGCCGGCAACGGCATGACCGGGGTGGAGGCCACCCAGCTGGGCTGGGCCAACCAGGCGGTTCCGGCGGAGGAGACGACCGAGGCCGCCGCGACGCTGGCGCGCCGGGTGGGCAGGACGCCGCTGGACCTGCTCTATCTGAAGAAGAACGCGCTCAACAGGGTGTTCGACCGGCAGGGCTTCACGGAGGCGCTGCGGGCGGGCGCGGAATGGGACTCGATCTCGCACACGGCGGAGTCGATCGATGCGGTGAAGGCGCAGATGGCGGAGCTCGGCCTCAAGGGCGCCATCAGGCACTTCAGCGGTGACTGAGGTGAGCGGCGGCACCCGCCGCCGCAGCGAGGACGCCGCAGCGGCAGGCACCGCGCACGGCATGAGGACACGGACAGATACAAAGGGGTATTCGTGATGAGGACAGGACATATGAGGCTGGCCGCCGTGCCCGTGGCGCTGGCGGCGGTCGTGGCGATGACGGGCTGTTCCAAGGCGGACAGCGGCGGAGGCGGCAGTGCGGGAGGCGAGGGCGTCGCCGCGGACGCGACGATCGAGGAGTACCGGGCGGCGTTCGAGGACGTCGATCCCATCGACCTGAACTTCCAGGTGGCCTCCCCCAACCCGGAGGCGCACGCGTCTCTCCGCGATCGTGAGTTCGCGGAGTCGCTCGAGGAGTGGTCCGGTGGGAAGATCACCGTCAACATCCACTACGCGGGATCGGTGGCCGCGCCCACGGAGGTGCCGGCGGCGCTCACGGACGGGCGCCTCGACATGGCCCACTACTACACCACCTATGAGCCGCAGGAGATGCCCGGCTTCGTGGACATGACGACCTCCATGGTGCAGGCTCCCTCCACACCGCTGGTGGGCGAGATCGTCAGCCACGCCGCCCTCCAGGAGGTCTCCTTCAACACCCCGGAGATCATGGAGGAGTTCACGAGCCGCGGCATGCACGTCATCAACCCGGCCAATCCCAACGGCAACATCTCGATGGTGTGCGCGGATGAGCGGAGCACGCCCGCGGATTTCGAGGGCGCGCAGATCCGCGGCAACGCGGCCTCCCACAAGGTGCAGGTGGAGGCGCTGGGCGGCACCATCACCTCGGTCGAGCTGGCCGAGGGCTATGAGGCCTTCCAGCGCGGCATCCTCGACTGCTCGCTGCAGTCCCCGGCCACGGCGCTGGCCGTGGGCTGGCTCGAGGTCGCGCCCCACGTGTACTTCCCGCAGGAGCAGAGCTTCGCCCCGGGCCCGGGATCCCTGGTGGCCGGCGCCAAGTGGGAGCAGCTGCCGCTCGTGGCGCAGCAGCTGATCTTCGACCGTCAGCGCGAGTACACCAGCGCCGAGTTCTTCAACGCCCTGGAATCGGTGCGGGAGACCTCGGACGCGGCGTCGGCGGCCGGAGGCAGCGCGCAGTACCTGGACGCGGAGTCCGAGGTGGCGCTGACCTCCGCCAACGAGGGCCTGGTCAAGGGCCTGGAGGAGTCCGAGAACCTCGACGGCGCCGCGCTCAACACGGCGGTGAAGGAGAGCATCGACAAGTGGACGGGCATCTCCGAGGAGCTCGGCTACACGGACGAGGGTGGTTTCGAGGACTTCGCCTCCTGGTACAAGGGGAGCGAGGACTTCGAGGACCGGGAGTACCTGCAGGCGATCTCGGACCGGATGTTCGACGAGATCATCCTCCCCCACCGCCCCAGCTGACCACGCGATCCAGGAGGACGCTGACATGATCCCCACCCTCACCGGCACGGTCGCCGCTGCGGAGCTCGGCCGCACCCTCATGCACGAGCACGTGTTCGTGCTCAACGCGGAGCTCGTGCTCAACTACCCCGAGCTCTTCCCCGTGGAGGAGATGGTCGCGCGGGCGGTGACCGTGCTGGAGGGGGTGAAGGCCACCGGGATCGACACCTTCGTGGACCTGTCCGTGATGGGCACGGGCCGCAACGTGCCGGTGCTCAAGCGGATCGCCGAGCAGGTGGACCTCAGCATCCTCGTCGCGACGGGGTGGTACACCTACCACGAGGCGCCCGTGTTCGCCCAGCTCAACGGGCCGGGCAGGCTCTTCGACGGGCCGGACCCGCTCACGGAGATGTTCGTCCGGGACATCCGCGTCGGCATCAGCGACACGGGAGTGCGGGCCGCCGTCCTCAAGTGCTCCGCAGACCGGTACGGCATGACCGAGGGCGTCCGGACCGTCATGCAGGCGGTCGCGGACGCCCACCTGGAGACGGGTGCTCCCATCTTCACGCATTCGGACACCGGGAACGGCACGGGGCTCGCGCAGCAGGACTACTTCGAGTCACGGGGCATCGACCTGTCCGGTGTGGTCATCGGACATGTGGGGGACACCACGGACATCGACCTCCTGCGGCGCATCGCGGACCGCGGCTCCGTGCTGGGCATGGACCGGTTCGGCCTCGAGTCGAGGCTGCCCTACGCCCAGCGCATCGACACCGTGGTCCGCATGTGCGCTCTCGGCTATGCCGACCGCATGGTGCTCTCCACCGATTCCTCCGTGTTCAGCATGAACTTCCCGGACGAGCACCGGCGGACGGATCTGCCGCTGTGGGATGCGCGGGCGATCATGTCCAGTGTGGTCCCCGACCTCCTGGCGCGCGGTGTGTCCGAGGCGGAGATCGAAACGATGATGACGGGCAACGCGGCCCGGATCCTGGCCGCCGGCCGGAAGTGAAAGGACGAATGTGATGAGTGCTTTTGACAGTGACGAGTTCCGCCGGGTGCTGGGATCGTTCCCCACCGGCGTCGTGGTGATCACGGCGGCTGACCCGGTCGGCGGTGCGCTGGCCATGACGGTGGGCTCCTTCGTCTCCGTCTCCCTCGACCCGCCGCTGGTGGGCTTCCTCCCGCAGAAGACCTCCTCCTCCTGGGCCGCGCTGCGGGCCAGCGGGACGAAGTTCGGCGTCAACATCCTCGGGAACACCCAGGAGGACGTCTGCCGCGCGGTGGCGAAGCGCAAGACGGACAAGCTCGACGGCTTCGACTGGTCCCCGTCCGTGCACGGGAACCCGCGGCTCGCGGACGCGATCGGCTTCATCGACTGCGAGACGCAGGACGTGTTCGACGGCGGCGACCACGACATCGTGGTGGGCCGGGTGGAGGCGCTCGAGACCCTGCGCTCCCACCTGCCGCTGCTGTTCTTCCGGGGCGGCTACGGTTCCTTCAGGCCGGGGTCCATGACGCTGGGAACCGGCATCTCCTCCGCCCGCGTGGCGCAGCTCGACCTCATCCGCCCGCACATGGAGCGGCTGGCGGCGGACCTCTCCACGGAGGTCACGGCGATGTGCATGGTCGACGAGGACATGGTCACCGTCGCGGCCGCGGGCACGGACAAGCGCTCCACCCGCGTCACCAGGGTGGGCCGGCACGTCCCCTTCATGCCGCCCATCGGCGGCGTGTTCGCCGCCTTCGGCGGTCCGGAGATGGAGTCGCGCTGGATGTCGCAGGTGCACGACGACGCCGACCACGTCGCCCGCGACAACTTCGAACGGGGCCTCGAGCGGGTGCGCAGCTCCGGCTACGCCTACGGCATCGGCCACGAGACCGGGCTCGCCATCGAGATCGCCTCGGCCTCCGCCGGACACTCGCCCACCGCGGAGAACCGCCGCGAGCTCTCCGCGGCGATCAACGCGGCCTCGGCGCACTTCAACAACACGACGGTGGAGAAGGCGGGGGAGTACGAGTTTCACTCGGCCACCGCTCCCGTGTTCGACAGGGACGGGACCTGCGTGTTCTCGCTGACGGTCTGGGGTCCGGACGGCCTCAGCCGCGGCACGGACGTGCTCGCGGTGTTCGACAAGCTCACCCGTGTGGCGGAGACCTGCACCTCCGAACTGCGTCATGCCGCGGTCTGAGGGGCGCACCGCCGCGCTCCTCGCCGCGCGCCGTCCATCCGAACGTCCTCGAAGAAGCGGAACCCCATGCTCACGTCCTTCGCAGATCTGACCGTCATCGAACTCGCGCACATCTACAACGGCCCGTACTGCGGACTCATGTTCGCCCACCTGGGTGCGGAGGTCGTGAAGGTCGAACCGCCGGCCGGCGAGAAGCTGCGCGGGCGGGCGCGGGACGACGCGGACCCGCAGGAGTTCATCATGCTGAACTCCAACAAGAAGAGCGTCGCCCTCGATCTCAAGAGCGAGGCCGGGCGTGAGGCCCTGCTGAAGCTCGTGGACTCCGCGGACGTGCTCATCGAGAACTACGCCCCGGGTGCGCTGGAGCGGCTCGGGCTGGCCCCGGACGCCCTGCTGGAGCGGAATCCGCGACTGGTGGTGGCCTCGGGCAAGGGCTACGGCTCCTCCGGTCCGTACGCGGAGCTGCCCGCCATGGACCTCACCGTGCAGGCGATGTCCGGTGCGATCGCGACGACCGGGTTCCCGGACGGGGCGCCGGTGAAGGCGGGACCGGCGTTCACGGACTTCTCCGGCGGCATCCACCTGTTCGGGGCGGCGATGGCCGCGCTGTACGACCGTGAGCGCACGGGGGCCGGCCGCGTCGTGGAGGTGTCGATGCACGACACGATCTACCCCATGCTCACCTCTGCGCTCAGCGGTCTCTACAACTATCCGGACCGCGAGCTGCCGCAGCGCACGGGCAACCGCCATTCGGGCCTGGCGATGGCTCCGTACAACGTCTACCGGGCGGCGGACGGCTGGCTCGCGATCATCAGTGCCGCCGAGGCCCACTGGCAGGGGGTGTGCCGCGCGCTGGGGCTCGAAGCGCTGCTGGAGGATCCGCGATTCACCACGGTGTACGAGCGCGCCGTGCACATGGATGCCCTCGACGCAGCGGTCACCGAGGTCACCTCGACCCTCACCCGGGACGAGATCACCCGACGGCTGGGGGCGCACAAGGTGCCGTCCGCGCCGGTGAAGGAGCTGAAGGAGGTGGATGAGGACCCGCATCTGCTCGCTCGCGGGATGATCCGGTACGTGGACCACCCCAAGAACGGCCGGGTGCCCACCGTGGGCAATCCGCTGCGCATGTCCCCGGACTGCGGGACGGAGCCGCTCACCCCGGCACCCGCAGTCGGTGCGGACCAGGTGGAGGTGCTCGTGCGGCTCGCCGGTCTGTCCGCGGAAGAGGCGGAGAGCCTGCTGGGCCGATGAGCGGGCTCACGGAGGACATGCACGGGAGAAGGAGAGAGGAGGTGTCGAACACAGAGCCGTCGATTCCGCACAGCGAAGTTCATGTGCCGGAAATGGCGACACGTGGACAGGGGCGACACAATCGGAGGATGAACCAAGCACTCGGGAAGTTCCCTGCGGCGGTCGATGCGGACATCGAGGACGTGCGCTTCGCACTCAGCGTGTGGAGCGGAGTCTCCGATCCCGCGGAGCCCAAGAACAAGCGGGGGATGCGGACTCGTCAGCACCTGCTCGATGCGGGGACCCGAGCGCTGATCCGGCACGGCTACGTCGACTGCGCGGTCGAGGACGTCCTCCAGGAGGCCGATGTGTCCCGCGGCACCTTCTACGCGCATTTCAAGAGCAAGAAGGCCCTGTTCGCGGCGATCATCGAGCGCTCCATCGCCTCTCGTCTCACCAGTACGGATGTGAGCGAGATGGACGTCCCCCTGATCCGGGACCGGATCGAGGCATCGGTGCGGAAGTTCCTCGATTCGTTCCATCAGACCCTGGGTCTGTCGCTGGTGATCGAGCAGGTTGCGCATCACGACGAGAGCTTCCGCCGGGTGCGGCTGCTCATCCGCGACAGCTTCGCCCGGAGGATCGCGAAGGGCATCCGGAGACAGCAGGCGCAGGGCTTCGCCGATCCGGAGGTCGATCCTGCCGAGGCGGCGCTCGCCATCGTGTCGATGATGAGCTACTACGCCCAGACGGAACTGGGGTGGCGCGGCCGGCAGCCCAGCGAGGAGATGGTCGACCTGCTCACCCGTTTCTGGGTGAAGGGCATCTCCCTCCGGGAGGACGCGCCGGTCCGCGGGCAGGACGCAGGGACCGGTCGGACGCAGACGGCGGCACAGGGACAGGGATCGGGCGCATCGAGCACGGCTGCGGAGTGAGTCCCCGCGTCCTGCGTCAGAGGAGCGCAGCCGGGCTGGGTGCGGTCGTGTCGAGAACAGCCGTGTCGAGGACGGTCGTGTCGAAAGAGCAGGACAGTCGCGTGAACGGGCTGTCGAATGAGTACGTCAGCTGAGTGAGTACGTCAGCTGGATGAGCACAACAGAGTTGGATGAGCACAGAGGAGTGCAGTGATGTCGTTGTATCAGATTCTCAACCCCGCCACCGGTGAGGTCGTCGAGGAATACCCCACCGCCACTAATGAGCAGATCGCGGAGGCTCAGCAGCGTTCCCACGACGCCTTCGGTCCCTGGGCGGCACGCCCCGTGGCCGAGCGTGCCGCGATCCTGAATAAGGTCGCGGAC
>NZ_JALAHB010000192.1 GCF_022712115.1 Brevibacterium sp.
CGCCGCCGTGGCAGTGGACGCCGGCGACGGGTCCGGCGGAGAGCGCTGGATCCTGCATGCCGGCGATTCCTTCTACCACCACGGGCAGATCGACGGCAGTGGAGGCGCGCCGTGGAGTATGACGGCAATGGAGCGCTTCGTCGCCTCCGACCGGCCTCAGGTCCGGGAGAACCACACCCGGCTCCGGGAATTGTGGGAAAGACAGGACCCCGACCTGCTCATCGTCAACCCGCCGCGCCGCGGCCTCGGGCGCGGGCTCGCGGAGTGGGTGCAGGACTCCGGCATCCGCGAGGTCATCTACTCCAGCTGCAGTCCGCGCACGCTCGCCCGCGATCTGGCTTCCATGCCGGCGTACCGGGTGACCGCCGCGCGGCTGCTGGACATGTTCCCGCACACGGCGCATTCGGAGGTCGTCGTCCGCCTCCGGCGCACAGCGGGCTGAACGGCTCTGGACAGCTGAGAGGTCCGGGGGCCTGAGCAGGCCCGGTGGCCTCGGCAGGCTCCGGTGGACAGAGCAGGCCGGCTGCGAAGCCGGCCGAGCACGCCGACCGGGTCAGTCATGCCGGCCGAGCCTTTCGACCGGGTCAGTCACGCCGGCCGGTTCAGTCCGCGAGGACCGGCCAGGGGTGCGGCGCTCTGTCATCCGTGGAGAGAAGACCGGCGATCCACCCGTCGACACCGCCGGACTCCATGCGCAGCCCCCTGCGCAGCAGCCCTTCGTAGCGGAAGCCCAGCGCACAGGCTGTGCGGGCGGAGGCGACGTTGCCGGCCATCGCCCGCCACATGATCCTCTCGAGCGCGCCGCCCTCGGGGTCGAACCCCCAGTCGAGCACGGCGGCGCCGGCCTCGGCCAGCAGTCCGCGGCCGCGAGCCGAGGCGCCGAGCCAGTACCCGATCTCAGCCTCCCCCGCCTGCGTCCGGCGGAGACTGATCATGCCGGAGAACCCCGTCTCCGCCCGGATGGCCCATGCGTATTCGGCATCGTCCGCCCACCACTGCCCCGTGAGCGCCACGAACTCCTCCGCGTGCGTGCGGGTGTAGGGCGAGGGCACCGTCGTCCAGCGCTGGACCTCGGGATCCTGGCAGGTGGAGAAGATCGCCCCGGTGTCTGCCGGCGTGGGTGCGCTGAGCTCGACGCGGGCGGTCTGCAGACTCACGGGTTCCATGTGCCGACACTATCTGCACAGGTCAGCCGGACACTAGGACCTGCGGCGCGAGCGAGGCGCAGGCCGATGCACCCCTCCTGAGCAATCAGCAGAGCCCGTCCGCCTGCCCACGTCCGTGCCCTCGCCTACGATGCTGAACTATGCGCATCCTCCTGCGGTTCTGGCCCGACATCCGCCCCCGTGCGGTGCGCTATGTCGCGAGCATCCTCTTCGCGCTCGCGTCCACCGGGATCTCCCTGCTCATCCCCGTGCTCACCGGCCGTGCCATCGACGGTCCCCTCGCGGAGCGCAGCCTGCCGGGCCTCCTCGCGATCACCGGGCTCGTCGTCCTCGTGGGCACCGCCGAGGCCCTCTTCCAGCTGATCCGCCGCCTCCTCACCGCCGGCATGACCGCGGACTGGGAAGTGCAGTGGCGCCACCGCCTCTACCGGCATCTGCAGCGTCTGGACGTGGCCCGGCACGACGAATGGGACTCCGGGCAGATGCTCTCCCGCGCCACCAACGACCTCTCCCAGCTGCGCAGGTTCTTCGCCTTCGGGTTCCCCTTCCTCGTCATCACCCCGGTGCTCGTGGTGATCGGCGGAGTCGTCCTCGCCCTCATCCATCCCGTCTTCGCGCTCATCCTCGTGCTCATGGCCCTCCCCACGATGGCCGGCGTGGCCTGGTTCAACACCCGCTACCAAGTGGCCTCCCGCGCCGCACAGGACACGATGGGCGAGGTCTCCACCTCCGTGGAGGAGTCCGTCCAGGGCATCCGCGTGCTCCTGTCCTTCGGCCGGAGCCCCTGGGCCGCGCGGCGCTTCCGGCTGATCGTGGAGCGGCTGCGGGACCACGAGCTGCGGAAGGTCCGCCTCGACGCCTGGCTCTGGGGTGTCGTCATGCTCCTGCCGCAGCTCGCGCAGGCGGCGATCGCGGGGGTGGGAGCCTGGGGTGTGGTCGCGGGCTGGGCGAGCCTGGGCGACGTCGTCGCCGCCGTGACGCTCATGATGTACCTGCGCATGCCCATCGAGATGTTCGGCTTCCTCCTCTCCGACGCCCTCATGTCGCTGACGGCGGCCACCCGCTACTGGGAGCTCATGGACATCGCACCCCGCATCACCGCGCCCGAGGCCGGCTCGGCAGGGAGCACTTCGCAGGGATCTCCCGTGCTCACGGGCACCGCGGGCGGCGGAACCGTCTCCGATGCCGGCGGAACGGTCTCCGCGAGCCGCGGATCCCGCGGCGAGTCCCTTGCGGCAGCACCGCGCACCGCTCCCGCTGCGGAGCACTCTCCCGACGCCGGCGTCCTCGAGTTCTCCGAGGTGGTCTTCGCCCACGAGGATGCGGACCGCCCCGTCCTCGACGGGATCACGCTGCGCGTGGCGGCCGGCGAGACACTCGCGCTCGTCGGCACCACGGGCAGCGGCAAGACGTCCCTGGCCTCGCTCGTACCGCGCCTCTTCGACGTCACCTCCGGTCGCGTGGCGGTCGACGGCGCGGATGTGCGTGCGCTGCCTCTGCCGCACCTGCGCTCACGCATCGGCGTGGCGTTCGAGGACCCCATCCTCTTCTCCTCCACCGTACGGGAGAACGTGCTCATGGGCGCACAGACCGTCGCCGGCGAGGACGGTGCGGACGGCGAGGAGCCTCCCGCACTCACGGACGCCCAGGTCTGGGAGGCGCTCGAGATCGCCCAGGCCGCGGACTTCGTCCGCGCGCTGCCCGCCGGGCTCGACACGCAGGTGGGAGAGCAGGGGTTGGCGCTGTCCGGCGGCCAGCGCCAGCGCATCGCGCTCGCCCGCGCGGTGGCGGGCAGGCCGCAGTACCTGGTCCTCGACGATCCGCTCTCCGCCGTGGACGTGGACACGGAGGACCGCGTGCAGCGCAGGCTCCGAGAGGTGCTCTCGCGGACCACCTCGCTCATCGTCGCCCACCGCCCCTCCACCGCCGCGCTCGCGGACAGGGTGGCGGTTCTGGACTCCGGCCGGGTGCAGGCCGTGGGCGGGCACGAGGAGCTGCTGGAGGCCTCGGCGACCTATCGAGATCTCATGGGGGTGCACGCATGAACCGGAATCCGGAGGAGCCGGACACTCTGCCGGACGACATCGCCGCACGCGCCCGGAGGCTGCTGGGCGAGCTCGTGCGTCCGCAGCTGCGCGGCTATGCGCTCCTCATCGGACTGCTCGCCGCCTTCGGCCTCGGCAATGCGATCGGGCCGGTGTTCATCGCCCGCGCACTGGACGAGGGCATCCCCGGTGCGGTCGCCGGCGACACCTGGGCACTGATGTCACCGCTGCTGGTCTTCGTCCTCATCACCGGTCTCACCGGTCTCTTCGACTTCGCCTCGACCCGCCTCACCGGCACGCTCGCGCAGCGGCTGATGGTGGCGCTGCGACGCAGGCTGTTCGACCACGTCCAGCGGCTGGGGATCGGCTACCACGAGAAGTCGACCTCCGGGCGGCTCGTGGCGCGGCAGACCTCGGACATGGAGAACATCCAGATCTTCCTCTCCGGCTCGCTGCAGGAGATGGCGATCGGCCTTTCGACCATGGGCGTGATCGCCGTGGCGCTGCTCGTCATGGACTGGCGCCTGGCGCTCGTGATCTTCGCCGGCTTCGTCCCGCTCCTCTGGGTCTCCATCGCCGCCAACCGCGCGCAGCGGCGCAACCAGCGCCGGACCCGCACCGCCATCGCACGGGTCATCGTGCAGTTCGTGGAGACGATGGGAGGGATCCGCGCGGTCCAGTCCTTCCGCAGGGAGCGGACCAACGAACGGCGCCTCGCCGCGGAGGACGCGAAGTATCGCGAGGCCACGGCCGCGAGCCTGCGGAACGTGGGGTGGTTCGCCGCGTCCACACGCTGGATCGGCAACCTCTCCATGGCCGGCGTCCTGTTCACCGGGGGCTGGCTGGTCATGGGCGACGGCCTGCAGGTGGGCGTGCTCACCGCGTTCCTGCTCTACGTCCGCCGCTTCTACGGGCCACTGGACGAGCTGGTGCAGGCCTTCACCATGTACCAGTCCGCCCAGGCCGCGCTGGAGAAGGTCACCGCGGTGCTGGACGCGGAGCCCGAGGTCGTGGAGCCGTCCGTCCCCGTTCGCCTCCCTTCCCGGAGCGGGTCAGGGAACGGTGGAGCGGCGCTCGGTGCCGGTGCGGCTCCCCCGCCCGCAGGCGAGGTTCGGGCCGGTCGCACCGTCTCGTTCTCCGGCGTCTCGTTCTCCTATGCGGGCGGGGAGACGGTGCTGCCGGAGTTCGACCTGACGATCCCCGCCGGGCAGACCGTAGCGCTGGTGGGACAGACGGGCGCGGGCAAGTCCACGCTCGTCAAGCTCCTCGCCCGGTTCTACGATCCCACCGGCGGGACGATCCGCCTCGACGGCGTGTGTCTGCGGGATCTCGCGGACGCGCAGCTGCGGCAGTCCGTCGTCATGGTCACGCAGGAGTCCTACCTGTTCGGCGGGTCGATCGGCGACAACATCAGGATCGGCAGGCCGGAGGCCACGGATGCGCAGGTGCGTGCCGCTGCCGAGGCCGTGGGCCTGGCACCGTTCGTCGCGCGCATGCCGGACGGCTACGACACGGACGTGAAGAAGCGCGGAGGCCGCCTGTCCTCCGGCCAGCGGCAGCTGGTGAGCTTCGCTCGTGCCTTCCTCGCGGATCCGGACGTGCTCGTCCTCGACGAGGCGACCGCGCACCTCGACATCCCCTCCGAACGCCAGGTGCAGGCAGCGCTGGCCACGGTGCTGGAGGGACGCACCGCGGTCATCATCGCCCACCGACTCTCCACCGTGGAGATCGCGGACAGGGTCCTCGTGATGGAGCACGGAGAGATCGTGGAGGACGGCGCGCCGGGGGACCTCATCACCGCCGGCGGTCGCTTCGCGGGCCTGCACGCGGCGTGGGAGGAGTCGCGGGCCTAGGAGAATGGCGGGGAACGGAGGACTGCCCGGCAGATTGGACCGCAGGAGGCGACAATGGAGGAATCCGACCCGCGGCCGCAGACTGAGCCGGAACCGCCGGTGAGTGCAGGCCGCTGGGACGTGGAGCCGGACCGGCGCCGCCTCTTCGACCTCGATCCCGTCCTCGCGCTGCACAGCGGGCCGTGGAAGTTCGGCAACCGTCCTCGCGCCGGCCTCGTCCTCAAGGTCGTGGGCATCGTGCTCACTGCTGCGCTGGTTGCCGGCGTCATCGTCATGCGACTCACCGCGCCGCGGGAGTTCGAGGGGTTCGCCGCCTATGCGCTTGCGGGTGCGGTGATCTTCCTCGTGCTCGTCGTGTTCTGGGGTTGCGGTTCATTGCTTGCGGACGGCAGTGTGCGACACGCAGCCAGCGGCAGGAGCATGGTCAGCAGAACAGAGAAGTATCGGTGCACCACTGCCACGGCGGACTACATCCGCGCGCGGATGGCCCAGGGAGACCTCGACTCGCTCCACCTGGGCAATCGGATGTTCCTCGACAAGCCCGCCACGGGAGTCCTCACCTTCACGGTCTATGCGCTGCCCGGCAAGCACGAGGCACTCGCGTGCATGCACTTCACCCGGAAGGACGCGCCGGAGGAGCCGCTCATCTGGCCGCCCATGCCCACAGACCAGGAATTCATGGAACGGTTCTTCCCGCGGAGGTCGGAGAACATCTACGACTTCAGCAACTGAGGCGCGCGCAGCCGGCGGCCCGGGCGACGGCCTCAGTCCTCCGTGCCACGCGGGGACCGGGCAGAGCCTGTGCCCGAGCTCTGCTCCCTGCCCCGGACCGCCTCGTCCCGGCGCGAGCGTCCCCCGCCCGCACCTGCGTCGGAGCGGTCGATGAGATCGTGCAGCGTATCCCGCAGTGAGGCCAGTTCGTCCGCACTCATGTCCAGCGCCTCGAGGATGCTGGGCGGGATGTCGAGCGCACGCTCCCGCAGCGCACGCCCCGCATCCGTGAGGTCCACCATCCGCACGCGCTCGTCGTCAGAGGCGTGCACACGCCGCACATAGCCGGATCGCTCCAGCCTGGCCACCAGTGGAGAGAGCGTGGCCGGCTCCAGGTGCACCGCACGTGCCAGCTCCCCCTGCCGCCGCGGGCTCTCCTCCCAGAGCGCGAGCATCACGAGGTACTGCGGGTGAGTCAGCCCCATGGGCGAGAGCAGCGGCCCATAGAGGCCGATGACCTTGCGGGCGGCCACTGCAAGGGCGAAGCACACCTGCTCGTCGAGGCGGAGGAAGTCACTGGAACTCACCCTCCGAGCGTAACCCCTGATATCCTTAGTGCACTAACTTTCATCTGCATCCCCACCCCGCACGCCCGGACGAAAGGACCACGATGCCCCGCGAGGACACCCCTGCGCAGAAGCCCTCGGGCGAGGACGGATTCGGCCTGTGGTTCAGATTCTGGAACCGCTTCGAGTACGCGGTGCTCCACGTCATCGGCCCGCCCCGCCTCAGCGAGTCCATGGATCCGCGCGCACGGCTCAAGCGCGAGTACGAACGGCGCCGCACCCTCCACGAACAGTGGAAGGCAGCGCGGTGAGCTGACACACTGGCACCACCACCTCGACCGGGACGGGCGCTCATGAGCGGCCCCGCGCTCTCAGGCTCCCGCACCGAGCGGGCACTGCACCCGATGAGCTCAGGAGGACCGGCACCATGAATTCCTACGACTACGTCATCGTCGGAGCAGGAGTCGCCGCGGCCGCTGCCGCCGCGGCGATCCGGGAGAAGGACGCGAAGGGCTCTCTCGCGATCATCGGCAGGGAGGACGACGGCCCCTTCTACCGTCCGGACCTGTCCAAGACGCTCTGGCTGGACGAGAACGCGGGCCTGGACAACGGCTGGCTGCTGGATGACCAGATCGGCGCAGACCTGCTCACCGGCACCTCGGTGACGGCGATCGACACCGAAGCCCGCACACTCACGCTCTCCGACACACGCACACTCACCTACGGCCAGCTGCTCCTCGCCACCGGCGCCGAGCCTCGGACGCTGGACCTGCCGGACTCACCGCGCATCCTCACCTATCGCACCGTGGCCGACTACCGGCGGCTCCGGGAGCTCGCGAACTCCGGCACGCGGGCGGTCGTGGTGGGAGGCGGCTACATCGGCGCGGAGATCAGTGCGGCACTGCGGCAGAACGAGGTGGGGGTCACGCTCATCATGCCGGGCACCTCGGTCCAGGGGTCCATGTTCCCCGCGGACCTCGCCGCCGAGGTGACCCGCACCTACCGGGAACGCGGAGTCAAGATGGTGACTGGGACGCGTGTCACCGGCGCACGCACAGAGGGCGACACCGTCACCGTGTCGACGGACCAGGGCACAGCGCACACGGCGGACGTCGTCGTGATCGGGGCCGGCGTGGTCCCCAACGACCAGGTCGCACGGCTGGCGGGAATCACGGTGGACGACGGCATCGTGGTCGACGCCCGGCTCGCCACCAGCGCTCCACACGTCTGGGCCGCTGGAGACGTCGCCCGCTACCCGGACGCGCTGCTGGGCATGCGCCGGGTGGAGCACGTGGACAACGCCGAGCACCAGGGCACGGTCGCAGGGCGGAACATGGCCACCGCGCAGACGGGCTCCGGAGAGCCGGAGTCCTACACCTACACACCCATCTTCTGGTCGGATCTGTTCGACTACGGTTATGAGGCCGTGGGTGAGCACAGCGCACAGGCGGACACCACGGAGGACTTCAGCGCGGACCGCAGCTCCGGGGTCGTGTACTACGCACACGAGGACCACGTACGCGGCGTCCTGCTCTGGAACGTGTGGGACTCGACCGACAAGGCCAAGGCCGTCATCGAGCAGACCGCCGTGGAGCCCAGGTCCGGCGACGAGCTGCGCGGGTCGATAGACCTCGGGTGAGGCGGTGCGCCCGGGGCGGCGGAGCCCGGGCAACGGGCCCCGGCCGGCGGACCTCGGGCAAGGGGCCCCGGCGTCCCGGGGACCGGCATCCGACGCGTCCGACGCGTCCGACGCGTCCGACGGCCAGCCTCGACGACAGGCGGCAGGCTTACGGCGAAGCCTCTTCCCTCCGGGAGGATGTCGAGTTCTCTTGACATGCGCATGTCCACGATGCTTACCATCGACATGTCAAGAGAACTCGACATCGACGGTGGAGGGACGTGAGCGGCGTGGTCGCTGAGAGCTCTCTGGTGCGCACGCTGCGGAAGGCCGCCGGGCTCACGCAGGCGCAGCTGGGGGCGCAGGTGGGCGTCTCACGGCAGACGATCGTCGCAGTGGAGAAGGGCGACTACGCCCCCAGCGTCTATCTGGCGCTGCGCATCGCCCGTGAGCTGGCGACCACCGTCGAGCAGCTCTTCCCCCTGGAGGAGGAACAGCCATGAGCACCGCACAGCCGCATGAGTTCGGATCCCCGGGCAGGGGCACACCAGACAGCCGAGGCCACCGCTTCGCCCGGGAGCAGCGACGCTTCGCCCGTGCCGCCGACCGGATCACCGGCCTCACCGACCCCTCCATGGGCGATGAGCGCGAGAGGGACATCATCCTCCGTGCCGGCACGGTGTCGATGACCACGGCGATCTACACCTTCATCGGCCTCGGCCTGCTCCTCGCCGCGACGGGAGCCATACTGCAGTCGGGCCTGGCGATCCTCGCCTCGGCTGTGCCGAACGTCGTCTACTTCCGCTACTGCAGCAGCGAGGGCGTCGACAACGCGCAGGTGTACAGCCGCACCGCACCGCGGCGTCGCCGCTGGGGCTTGGCGATCGGAGCGATCTGTGCGCTCGTCTGGCTGGGGCTGCTCGCTGCCTACGCCGTCACCGGTGCCCCGCTCATCGACGTCAGCTGGGTGACGTCTCGGATGGAGAACACGAGCACCTGGACCGGAGCACTCGTGGGCGGTGTCGCGGGCATCGCGGTGACCTTCGTGGTTTTCAGGTTCATGGCCCGGTCCGGCCGTCGCCGCGCTGAAGCTGAGCGCACCGCCCCTGACGAGGACTGAGGCGAGCCGGCAGCGGTCGCGCGGCTAGAGTGGTCCACGTCCGCTCACCGCCGGCCGGATCCGCTCCCCCGGCACCGGGCACGCTCTGCAAAACGCACACCATTCGGACCAGAGAGGCGATCCCATGACGGTTCCCACACTCACACTCAACGACGGCAGGACGATCCCCCAGCTGGGATTCGGCGTCTTCAAGGTCGATCCGGCGGAGACGGAGCGCATCGTCACCGACGCTCTCGCCGCCGGCTACCGCCACATCGACACCGCCGCCGTCTACGGCAACGAGGAGGGTGTGGGCGCAGCGATCGCCAAGTCCGGCATCCCGCGCGAGGAGCTGTTCGTCACCACCAAGCTGTGGAACGACCGGCGCGGCGCGGACGACGCCCGTGCAGCTCTGAATGAGAGCCTCACCAAGCTGGGCCTCGACCACGTGGACCTCTACCTCATCCACTGGCCTACGCCTGCAAACGACAAGGTCATCGAGACGTGGGAGACCTTCGCGACGTTCCGCGAGGAGGGCCTGACCACCTCGATCGGCGTCTCCAACTTCGACCACCGCTTCCTGCCCGCGATCCTGGACACCGGCATCGTCCCGGCCGTCGACCAGATCGAACTCCACCCGCAGTTCCAGCAGGTCGAGACCCTGCCGCTGCTCGCTGAGCATGACATCAGGATCGAGGCCTGGGGCCCGCTGGGCCAGGGCAAGGTCGACTACGCAAGCACCGTGGTGGGCGAGATCGCCGCGGCCGTGGGTGCCACCTGGGCGCAGGTCGTCATCGCCTGGCACCTCGCCAAGGGCCACATCGTGTTCCCCAAGTCCAACCGCGCGGAGCGCATGGCGGAGAACTTCGCGGCCAAGGACATCGTCCTCACCGCCGAGCAGGTCGCCGCGATCGACGCGCTGGAGAGGAACGAGCGCGTCTCCGCGGATCCCGCCGAGGTCAACTGACCTGCACCCGGCCGATGGGTCCGCGTTGACACTCAGCCTCCGCATTGCGGCCCGGCCTCGGGTTCACAGCACGAAAGGTCCGGGTCACGACGCTGCGGCGTGACCCGGACCTTTCGTGCGCACCTCCGGCCGGCTCCGCCAGCAGCACGGAGGGGCCGGCCGTCAGCGTGGGATCAGACCGTCGTCGCGCCCACGGCGGCGGACTTCACCAGCTGTGCATACTTGCCCAGCACGCCGTGCAGGCGCGGGTTCTCCGGCAGCGTCCAGTCCTTGCGGCGCTCGGCCAGCTCCTCCTCGGACACACCGAGGTCGATGGTGCGCTCGGGGATGTTCACGCTGATGGGGTCGCCGTCGCGGACGAAGGCGATGGGGCCGCCGTCCACCGCCTCGGGCGCCACGTGGCCGATGCAGAGCCCCGTGGACCCGCCGGAGAAGCGGCCGTCCGTGATGAGGAGGACGTCCTTGCCGATCCCGGCCCCCTTGATCGCACCGGTGATGGCGAGCATCTCTCGCATGCCGGGGCCGCCCTTGGGGCCCTCGTAGCGGATGATCACCACGTCGCCGGCCTTGAGCTCGCCGTTCAGCACGGCGTCCATCGCCGGCTGCTCACGGTCGAACACGCGTGCGGTGCCCTCGAAGACGTCCGCGTCGAAGCCCGCGGACTTCACGACCGCGCCCTCCGGCGCGAGCGAGCCCTTGAGCACGGACAGACCGCCGGTGGCGTGGATGGGATTGTTGAGCGCGCGGAGGATCTTGCCGTCCGGGTCCGGCGGGTTGATCGCCTCGAGGTTCTCCGCCACGGTCTTGCCGGTGACGGTGAGGCAGTCTCCGTGCAGCAGGCCCGCATCCAGCAGCGCCTTCATGATGACCGGCACGCCGCCGATCTTGAAGACGTCGTTCATCACGTACTGGCCGAAGGGCTTGACGTTGCCGAGGTGCGGGACTTTGTCCCCGATCCGGTTGAAGTCCTCGAGGTCCAGGGGCACCCCCGCCTCATGGGCGATCGCCAGCAGGTGCAGGACCGCATTGGTGGATCCGCCGAACGCCATCACCACGGCGATCGCGTTCTCCAGCGACTTCTTGGTGATGATGTCGCGTGCCGTGATGCCCTGGCGCAGCATGTTGACCACGGCATCGCCGGACTGACGCGCGTACATCGTGCGGTTGCGGTGGATGGCCGGCGGAGCGGCGGAGCCGGGCAGGGACATGCCCATCGCCTCCGCCGCCGAGGCCATCGTATTGGCCGTGTACATGCCGCCGCAGGCGCCTTCGCCCGGGCAGACCGCGCGCTCGATCGCATCGACGTCGCCCTCGGTCATCTTGCCGGCGCGGCAGGCGCCCACCGCCTCGAAGGCGTCGATGAGGGTGACCTCCTTCTCCGTGCCGTCGGAGAGCTTGGCCGTGCCCGGCATGATCGAACCGTTGTAGAGGAAGACGCTGGACAGGCCCAGGCGGGCCGCCGCCATGAGCATGCCCGGGATCGACTTGTCGCAGCCGGCCAGCAGCACGGAGCCGTCGAGGCGCTCACCGCCGAACACGGTCTCCACGGAGTCCGCGATGACCTCACGGGAGACGAGCGAGTAGTGCATGCCCTCGTGGCCCATCGAGATGCCGTCGGAGACGGAGATGGTGCCGAACTCCAGCGGGTAGCCGCCCGCTGCGTGCACGCCTTCCTTGGCCGCACCGGCGAGCCGCTGGAGCGAGAGGTTGCAGGGGGTGATCTCGTTCCAGGACGAGGCCACACCGATCTGCGGCTTCTGCCAGTCGTCGTCGCCCATGCCCACGGCCCGGAGCATGCCGCGTGCTGCGGCGCGCTCCAGACCGTCGGTGACGTCGCGAGACCGGGGCTTGATGTCCACGCCGGGCTTGGTGGGCGTGGCTGCGCGGGTGTCGTCAGTGATGCTCATGCCCTGATCTTAGGACCGCGACCGGCAGGCCCCTCCCGCAGGTCCCGCCATGCGGACCCGCGGGACGCCTAACGAAGGTCTGCGGGCACTCGTGCACCCCCCTCACCTGCACTTTCGGCACGCCTGAGGTCCCGCTCCAGTCCCATATGGCAGATGCGCCGGGTGACCGTCTCACCAATAGAGAACGCCGGACTGCCCGAATGCGCCGGCCAGTGCCGATTCGGACGCGCAGCGCCGCTCCGGGGGCACGGAGCGGCTCAGTCGATCTCGACGACGTTGAGCAGCTTCTCCCCACGCCCCAGCCGGATGACCTGTTCGGTGAGGAGGTTCGCGATGCGCGGGTGGAAGGCGGAGGCATCGCCGCCCACATGCGGGGTGAGCAGCGTGTTGGGCGTGGACCAGAGCGGATGCCTCGCCGGCAGCGGCTCGGGGTCGACCACGTCGAGGGCCGCATGGAGGCGGCCGGTGCGCAGCTCCGCCACGAGCGCATCGGTGTCCACGACGCCGCCGCGGGCCACGTTCACGATGAGCGCGTCGTCCGGGAGCTTCGCGAGGAACTCCGCGTCCACGAGTTTCTCGGTCTGCGGGGTGAGCGGGGTGATGAGGACGACGACCTCCGCCGTCGGCAGCAGGCCCTCCAGCTCGTCGATGGCGAGGATCGGCCCGCGCTCGTCCTCGCGCGCCCGCGTGGCGACACGGGTCTGCTTGACCTCGAAGGGCGCGAAGCGGTCGAAGATCGCGTTGCCGATCCCGCCCGCGCCCACGATGACGATGTTCCGGTCCGCGAGCGAGCGCCGGTGGATGTGGTCCCACTTCTCCTTGAGCATGTCCCGGGCCGCGTCGTCGATGCCGCGCAGACTCGCCAGGGTGAGGGCCACTGCGAGCTCCGCGGTGGCAGCGGTGTGCACGCCCGAGGCCGTGGCGACCGTGACCTCCGGCCCCACCTTGCCCACAACCGCGTCGTAGCCTGTGGTCTGCAGCTGGACGTACTTGAGGTTCTTCAGCTCATGCAGGCGGTCGATCGTGGGTCCTGCATTCATGTACGGCAGGATGACCGCGTCGATCGTGTCCGGGTTGAGCCCGCGGGACTGATGCTCGGCACTCCAGACCACGAACTTCAGCCGTCCCTGCTGATGGTCGACGATCCGGGAGTCGATCCGCGCCCGGAGCTCGTTGTCCGGGAAGGCGATGGTGGTCACGAGACCGGCGGGCAGGTCCTGTGCTCCGGCAGACGTGCCGGCGTGTGCATTCTCACTCATGCCCACAGTGTGGCACGAGGGCCGGACGCGGGAAGAGGGTGTTCCGCAGTCAGGACAGGACGCTCACGGGACCGGGCACAGGTGGACCCTGATGCCGGTGCAGCCTGACCCGCAGCGCCCGTCACCCCACGGCACCGGCGATCTTCGCCGTGATCCGACCGAGCGCCTCGATCTCCTCCCGCGTGAGCACTTCGTCGAACACATGGCGCACCCGTTGCCGGTGCACCTGCCCCACCCGCACGAGCGTGTGGGCGCCCTCCTGGGTGAGGTGCACCTGCTGGACGCGGCGATCGTCCGGGTCCTGCTCCTTGCGGACCCAGCCGCGCTCCTCGAGGCTCCTCACCCGGTAGCTGAGACGCGGCACCGAGAACACCAGCCGCTCCGCGAGCACGGACATCGCGAGCACCCTGTCCGGAGCCTCCGCCAGCACCATGAGGATGTTGAAGTCGCCGAGGTCCACCCCGGAATCGCCCTTCATCCACTCCCCCATGCGCGTGGTGAGGCGCTGGGCGGTCTCGAAGTACGTCCGCCAGGCGGCCATCACGGCCGGTTCGGCGAGGAGTTCGCCGCCGGGTGCAGGCGGTCCCACCGGAAGACCCCCTCTCTCCTCCACCGCGCTCACCGTCCCAGCAGCTGCGCGAACGGCGTGACGGATTCCGGATCGAACTCATCGCGCATCCGGTCGAGACGCGCGGAGGTGCGCACCGACGCGCTGGGAGCAGGTTCGGCGGCGAAGGCCTCGGAAGCCTCCGCATCCGTACCGGCGGGCACCACGAGTGCCGCGAACTCCTCCGCGGCAGCGGTGATCCGCTCCCGCAGACCGCTCGCCGCACCCGCACCCCAGTCGTCGGTCGCGGCGAAGACGGCGGTGGGGAGCACGATGCCCTTGAGGTAGGCCAGGAGAGGGCGCAGCGTGGTCTCCGCGGCCAGAGAGTGGCGCGGTGTGCCTCCCGTGGAGCCCAGCAGCACGGGGGTGCTCGCGAGGGAGGCGTCGTCGATGAGCTGCCAGAACAGGGTGAGGATCCCCACCGGGGCGGCCTTGTAGACCGGCGCCACCGTGAGGACGCCCGAGGCCCGCCGCACGGCGGCGAAGGCCTCTTCCACCTGCGGCGCGGGCAGACCGGTGGCGGTGAGGTCCGCGAGGTGGCGGGCGAGCTCCCGCAGCCGCACGTGCGTGGTCCGCACCCGCAGGCCGCGGGCCTCGATCACGGAGGCCGCCTCGGCGAGCATGCGCGCGGCGAGGCGATCGGTGGTCGAGTCCTCGCTCATGCCGGCGGACACCGCGACGAGCTCGACGCTCTCCGCGGCACTGACGGCCGGGACGGTGGGGCTGTCTGAGAAGCGGGCATCCGTCATCACTGCCGCCCTCCCTTCTTCTCCTGCGCTGCGGCCTCACGCTCCTCGTGGGCGCGCGAGCCGGGAGCGCCGCCGGGCACCGGGTCCTGGCCCGCGAGGTGGCGAACGCGGAGCCACTCGTGCGTGGGGGCGTCCGGGACGTCCGCGGGGCGCGCCGCATCGAGCTCCTTGCGGAGCACGGGGACGACCTGCTCGGCCAGGATGTCGATCTGCTCGAGGACGGTCTTGAGCGGCAGGCCGGCATGGTCGAGGAGGAACAGCTGCCGCTGGTAGTCGCCGGCCCATTCGCGGAAGCCCGCGTAACGCTCGATGACCTGCTGCGGGCTGCCCACGGTGAGCGGCGTCTGCTCCGCGAAGTCCTCGAGGCTGGGACCGTGGCCGTAGACCGGCGCATTGTCGAAGTACGGCCGGAACTCGTGCACGGCGGCCTGGGAGTCAGCACGCATGAACACCTGACCGCCCAGCCCCACGAACGCCTGATGCGCGGCGCCGTGGCCGTAGTACTCGTAGCGCTGGCGGTACAGCTTCACCATGCGCGCAGTGTGGCTGGTGGGCCAGAAGATGTTGTTGTGGAAGAAGCCGTCGCCGTAGTAGGCGGCCTGCTCCGCGATCTCCGGGCTGCGGATGGAGCCGTGCCAGACGAAGGGCGGCACGTCGTCCAGCGGCCAGGGCGTGACCGTGAAGCCGTCCAGCGGCGTGCGGAAGTTCCCCTCCCAGCTGAGGTTCCGCTCACGCCACAGCCTGTGCAGGAGGTTGTAGTTCTCCACGGCGAGCGGGATGCCCGCGCGGATGTCCTTGCCGAACCAGGGGTAGACGGGCCCGGTGTTGCCGCGCCCCATCATGAGGCTCACCCGGCCGCCGGCCAGGTGCTGCAGGTACGAGTAGTCCTCCGCGATGCGCACCGGGTCCGTGGTGGTGATGAGCGTCGTGGAGGTGGAGAGGTGGATGCGCTCCGTCTGCGCAGCGATGTGCGCCAGCAGCACCGGCGGGTTGGCCGGCGCCACGAACGGCGGATTGTGGTGCTGGCCGGTCGCGAAGACGTCCAGGCCTGCCTCCTCCGCATGCTTGGCGATCGTGAGCATGGACATGATCCGCTCGTGCTCGCTCGGCGTCGTGCCGTTGGTGGGATCGGTGGTGACATCGCCGATCGTGAAGATGCCGAACTCCATGACAGCCCCTTTTGGTTGCAGTTTCAATCACTTGGTGAAAAGTTTAACCATCAGTGGCGAGCAGATGTTCCCGCCGAGGAGTGCGACTGGTCACAGGCAGGGCGAGGGGGCCCTGCAGCCGTCACCACCGCTCATCCACTCAGTCATATAGGCTGAAACCAGACAAAGTGTATGGAAACACTGCATGGAGGAGATCCGATGACGCAGCTCCCGCCCGATCCGGACGCACTGGCGGCAGTCGAGGAGGACAGCCGTCGCGGCTTCCTCGGCACGCGCCGGGACCCGCTCATCCGCGCGGCATCCGGCGCGGAGGTCTATGACCTGGACGCCTATTCCTTCCTCGGGGAACCGGCCCCGGCCACCGCGCATCCCGTGCTCTGGGAGCATTCGCGACGTGTGGCCCGCCACGGCCTCTTCGAGGTCTGCGAGGGCGTGTTCCAGGTGCGCGGGTTCGACCTCGCCAACCTCACCCTCGTGGAGGGAGAGAGCGGGGTCGTCGTCATCGACACGCTCACCTGCACCGAGACCGCCGAGGCCGCTCTCGAGCTCTACTTCGCCCATCGCGGCCGGCGCCCCGTGGCAGGCGTCGTCCTCACCCATCCCCACGTCGACCACTTCGGCGGAGTGGCCGCGGTGCTGCGACAGGGAGCCGCGGATCCCGTCCCGGTCCTCGCCCCGGAGGGCTTCCATCACCACGCCACGAGCGAGAACGTCGTCGCCGGCCCTGCCATGCGCCGCCGGTCCGGGTACATGTACGGCGGTGCGCTCCCCGCGGGCCCCGCCGGCCATGTGGGCTGCGGGCTCGGACAGCGGGTCGCCGCGGGCACCACCACTCTCACGGAGCCCACGGACTCGATCCGGGAGACCGGCGAGACGCGAGAGATCGACGGCGTCCTCCTCGAGTTCCAGCTCACTCCCGGCACCGAGGCCCCGGCCGAGATGAACATCTTCCTCCCCCAGCGAGGCGCCCTGTGCCTGGCGGAGAACGCGGTGCACACCCTCCACAACATCATCACCCTGCGCGGTGCGCAGGTCCGCGACGCCAAGCGGTGGTCCGCCTACCTCGACGAGACGCGCAGACTCTTCGGCCATCGCACGGAGGTCGCCTTCGCCACGCATCACTGGCCCACGTGGGGCCGCGAGCGCGTGGACGAGTTCCTCTCCGTGCAGCGCGACGTCTACGGCTTCATGCACGACCAGACCGTCCGCCTCATGAACGACGGCCTCACTCCCGAAGAGATCGCCGAGACGCTCACCCTGCCCGCAGCACTGGCCGCCTCGCCCGTGGTCCGCGGCTTCTACGGCTCGCTGAGCCACAACGTCAAGGGCATCTACCAGTTCTATCTGGGCTGGTACGACGGCAGTCCCGCCCACCTCTGGAAGCTCCCGCACCGCGCCGGCGCACGGCGCTGGATCGACCTGCTGGGCGGAGCGGAGAAGGCCGTCGGACATGCCCGGCGACTGCTCTTCGGGGAACAGGCCGAGGCGGCCGGGGCTCCGCAGCGCACCGAGGCGATCCGCACCGCCTCGGTCGAGGACCTGCGCTTCGCGGCGGAGCTCCTCGACGCCTGCGTGTTCGCCCAGCCTGCGCCCGCACCGGGGGCACCGCCTGCGCCGGCCTCGGACACTCAGGCGGACGCACCGTATGCAGAGGCACCGTATGCAGAGGCCCGCGAGCTCCTCGCCGCCGTCTTCGAACGGCTCGCCCACGGCTGCGAGAACGCCGTCTGGCGCAACGAGTACCTCACGGGAGCCGCAGAACTCCGGATGTCCTCCCCCGCCCGTGCTGCCCGTGCCGCCGGGGAGGCCGAGGCCGCCCGCGCTGCCGGACCCACCCCGGCGGCCGCACCCGCCGCCGGGTCCCCACGCGGACCGGTCCAGGGGCGCAACCAGCTGGCGCAGGGGCTGGGGCCGGCGGACGTGCTGGACTCCTGCGCGGTCCGCCTCGACGGTCCGGCGGCCGCCGAGACCTCCCTCAGCTTCGATCTGGTAGAGCTCGACGCCGCGGGCGAGGCAGTGCGGGTGCACCGCGCGCACCTGCGCAACGGCGTGCTCCGGCACAGCTGCGAGGAGATCGCCGGGCGCACGGAGCACACCGCAACGGACTCCGATCCCGAGGCCCAGCTGAGCATCCGCGTCCCTCCCGGGCAGGCCGCGCGACTGGCGCACGCCGGGCTGGACGGGTTCGACCACAGCGGCGACCCTGCGGTGTGGGAGCGGTTCCGCAGCCTGCTGACGACACCGCGGCGACGCTTCCCCATCGTCGCACCGCACTGACCCGGCACGTACTCCACCGGGCGACAGGCACGGCGAAGGGCCCGGCGGAGGGAGCTCCCTCCGCCGGGCCCTTCGGCTCAGCCGGCGATGCGCATGGTCTTGGCGACCGGCAGCCCTCCGATCACCCGCTGGCTGAAGCCCTCCGCGGCCGTCAGCTGCGCAGGCAGGCCGCTGAGCGGCACGACGATGCCGTCCTGGAAGACCTGCTGCTGCAGATCCGCGTAGATCGCGCAGCGCTTCGTCTCATCCGGTTCGGCCATCGCCTCCCCCAGCATCGCCAGGAGCTCAGGGTGGGGATCGCCGGTGCTGTTGCGTCCGCCGTCCTCCGTCGTGGGCCCCACCATCCGGGAGAGCCCGCCGTAGACGGTGCCGGAGAGGTTGATGAGGTTGATGACCGCCATGTCCCACGAATCGGGCTTGCTCGCAAGCTCCGTCGCCAGCCCGGCGTTGTCGACGGTGCGCAGCTCCACCTCGGCCCCGGCCTCGTTCAGCACCTGGTTGATGTAGGTGTTCCCGGCGCCCTTGCCGACGGCCTGGGTGCCCAGCTGCACGGCGGAGACCCCGTCCAGCGCCGCCGAGGCCGCCTCGGGATCCGGGGCGAGCAGGGCGTCGGGGTCCTCATTCACGCACGGCACCGTGTCGCCCACGAAGCTGTCCGCCGGGGTGCCCAGCCCGCCCGTCGCCGCCTGCACGAACGCCTGCCGGTCGAGGGCCTGCGCGACTCCCCGCCGTGCCTCCGCGTCTGCGAACGGCTTCCCCTCCCTCTCGTTGAAGAGCAGGAACAGGTTGCCGGTGGAGAACCTCTCCGCGGTGAAGCCCTCCTGGTCGTCGAAGCGCGTGAGGGGTTCGCCCGTGAGCGTCGCCAGATCGAGATCGCCCGCGATCAGGCTGTTCGCGATGCTGTTGTAGTCGGCGCTGACGGTGTAGCTGATGCGCGCGGCGGGCGTGCCCTCGAGAGGTTCGGCGTACTCGGGGAAGGTGTAGCCGGACTCCCTCAGCTCGAAGGAGACGCTGGCGCCCGGGGTGAAATCGCCCAGGGTGTATGCGCCGGAGAAGGCTCCCTCGACGGTCCCCTTCGCGGTCTCCTCCGGGTCCTCGAGCCCCGCGGGGCAGACGATCCCGGTCTCCGGCATCGTGAGCCCCGGTCCCATGTCCGCCCAGGGAGTGTCCAGCTCGATGGTCACGGTGCCCGCCTCGTCGTCGGCGGAGACCTCCGGTGTGGACGGGCCGAACACGAGATCCTTGTTGTTGGAGACCTCCGTGAATGCCTCGAGCGAGTCCTTGACGACGGTGGCCGTGATCGGCGTGCCGTCTGCGCAGGCGGCTCCCTCGCGCAGGGTGAACGTCCCCTTCTGCGGCGTCACCTCCCACTCAGCGGCGAGCTCACCGGCCAGCGCTCCTCCCTCGTCCTGCGCGAGCAGGGTGGTGTAGAGGAGGCCGTTCGCGGTCGTGCCGGGGACTCCGGAGGAGGTCATCGGGTTGAAGCTGGACGGATCTGCGATGAGCGTCGACCTGATCGTGTCGGTGGTCGTTCCGCTCTCTCCCGGTGCGCCGCCGGAACCGGTGGTGCAGGCCGACAGCGTCAGTGCTGTCACCAGCAGCCCCGCGGCGGCGGGGACGAGGCGGTGAGATCGGCGGACGACGGCGCG
>NZ_JALAHB010000018.1 GCF_022712115.1 Brevibacterium sp.
CATCTCCCACTCCGCCGGCTCGTCCACCGTCCACACGAACATCGCAGCCCCCGCGCCCAGGAACGAGTCCACGACACCCCGGCGCAGAGCCACTCCCTTCTGCGAGGGGTTGTAGCCCAGCAGCTCCAGCTCGTCGAGGTACTGCAGATCGTCCTCCCGCGGCATGGTGCGCAGCAGGCACCGCTCGACCATGGGAGCGATATCCCGCAGCAACGCCAGCGTGGACACGGAGAAGCTCTGCGCCACCACGCGATCGGCCACGCCGTACTCCACGACGAGACCGGCCGCCTGCGCGACGGCTCCCGCGGACCAGTCCCCCTTGAACTCCAGCAGCAGGCGGCCGCCGTAGTCCACGATCTCCCGCAGCAGGGTCTCCAGCCGCGGAACCCGCTGACCGGCGAAGCCGCGGCCTGCCCACAGCCCCGCGTCCAGGCGGGAGAGGGAGTCGTCGTCGAGGCGGCTCAGCGCCCCGCCGCCGTTGGTGGTCCGATCCACCGTGGGGTCATGGATGACGACCGGCGTGCCGTCCGCGGTCACGTGGAGGTCCACCTCGATCCAGTCCGAGCCCACCAGCCGGGCGGCGTCCACCGCCGCCAGGGTGTTCTCCGGGACCGCGGCCGAGTACCCCCGGTGGGCGATCACCCAGGGACGGTCGCCCTCACCCGGAGCCTCATCCACACCTTCGCGCATGAACTGCGCGTTCCTGATCCGCTCCGCCGTCACTCCGTCCGCTCCTCTCCTCGCACTGCCTGCACGAGCCGCGCATATCCGTCATGGGCGATGCTCCGCCACAGGGCGGCCGCCGCGGCAGGCGACTCCGCCTCCATCCGTTCCAGCGCCTCCGCGGAGAGCAGCTCGAAGCGGCTGCGCTGTGCGGCGATCACCGCGAACGGCTGCCCCGCACCCGTGCCCAGCGCGTACTCCCCGAACGTGGCACCCGCCCGCAGCACCGCCATCAGCTCCCCGTCCGGGCTCACACTGTGCACCTCGCCGGAGACCACGAAGCGGATCCCGTCGAAGTCGTCACCCGGCGCCCGGATCACCTGGCCCTCCTCCGCCGTCTCTGCGGTGAGCAGACCCCGCACCACCGCACGCACCGCCGGCGACAGACCGCCCAGCACCGGGCCCTGCTGCCGGACCGGCTGCGCTCCCGCACCCTCCTCGGAGAGCAGCACCGCGTCCTCGGCCCACACCAGCGCGGCATGACGCGAGGCGAAGATCCTCACGGGGAGGCGGGACGGGCCCTCCGCACCGTCCGTGGGCGCGGCCTCAACCGCGCCGTCCACGACCCCGGCCTCGGCGGCCTCCCGCAGCAGTGTGCGCTTGAGCTCGTGCCGGCGCAGCAGCGCATCCGGATCCACGACCCCGACGGCGATCCCCTCCTCGTCCATCGTCGCCGCCAGCCGCGCGAGGCTCATGAGCGCAGACCCGGAGAGCTCGTCCACCTTGCCGATGTCGAGGACCACCACCTGCGGCTCGTCCAGCTCCTCGATGAGCCGGGAGACCGCTTCGAAGCCGCTGAAGTGCACGTCCCCGATCAGTTCGAGGATGTGCGCGCGGTCACCGTGCTCCTCGAGCACCGCCTCGTCCTCAGGGCTCCTGCGCAGCGAGGAGTGGTCGCGGTCCACGGTGGTGTGCGAGCGGATCACCGCGCGCCCGGGCTTCCCGGCCCTCACGATGTGAAGGCCCAGGTCCGCGGACATCTCCTCGTGGGCGACGATCCCCTTGGCGCTGTTGCCGTGCCGGTCCAGCGGCGGGGAGTAGGTCGCGATGCCCAGCTGCCCGGGCAGCACCGCGATGATGCCGCCGCCCACCCCGCTCTTGGCCGGCAGGCCCACCGTGGTGACCCAGTCCCCGGAGTCGTCGTACATGCCGCAGGTGAGCATGACGGAGAGCACCCTCTCCACCACGTCCTCGGGGAAGACCCGCTCACCGGTCGCCGGGTTCACGCCGAGGTGGGCCAGCGTGGCCGCCATCATCGACAGATCCGCCGCCGTCACGGAGATCGCGCACTGCTTCGTGTAGTCATCGAAGGCCGGATTGGGATCGCCCTCGATGATGCCCCAGGAGGACAGGAACCAGGCCAGACCGCGGTTGTGGGCACCGGTCTCGTAGTCCGCACGGAGCACCTCCTCGTCGAGGCTCAGCTGCCGGCCCGCGCACGCGGAGAACACTGCGAGGATCCTCTCGAACGCGGTCTCCTCCCCCACCGGGCGCACCAGCGAGGTCGCGGCGATCGCGCCGATGTTGATGAGCGCGTTCTTGGGCCGCCCGCTGCCGGCCTCGGAGGAGAGGTCGTTGTAGGCGCTGCCGGAGGGCTCCACGTCGATCTTGCCGTCCACCAGGTCGAACCCGGAGTCCATGAGGGCGAGCGCATAGACGAACACCTTGGAGATCGACTGGATGGAGAACTCCTCGCACGCGTCCCCCACGCGGTAGGAGAATCCGTCCGCTGTGGTCATGGCGATGCCCAGGTGGTCCGAATCACCGCCGTAGAGGACGCTGAGGCCCTCGGCCGGGCTGCCCGCGGAAGCGGTGCGGGATCCGGGGGTCGGATGGGCGGCGAAGGGATCTGCGGCGCGCACTCGGGCGTGCAGACCGCTCAGATACGTCTGGACGGGTGAGCGCATGCGTGCCAGCCTACTCCGGCACCGCCCTGCCGCAGCAGGACTCCGGATGAACGGCAGATGAGCGGGGACACCCCGTGCGCCGGCCGCCGGCGCACACGAAGAAGGCCCCTTCATCCGCGTTTCCGCCGATGAAGGGGCCTCCACCCACAGGGGTGGCAGGTATAGGATTCGAACCTATGAAGGCAATGCCGGCTGATTTACAGTCAGCTCCCTTTGGCCGCTCGGGCAACCTGCCTCTGTGCTCGCTGAGCACTCGTAGAACGATACACGGTCCTCGGAGGCCGTGCAAAATCGGGCCGCAGCACTGAACGATACGATGGCCGCACCGCATCCGGGCACCTGCGCGCGGATGTACCCGGCACTGATCACCCGCCGCCGCGACGGCGGCACGCACAGCCCAGGAGGCAGACATGGCAGCGGACTCCAGCTTCGACATCGTCAGCAAGATCGACCGCCAGGAGGCGGACAACGCGCTCAACCAGGCAGTCAAGGAGATCGGCTCCCGCTACGACTTCAAGGGCACCGGCGCCGCGATCGAGTGGAAGGGCGAGGGCATCCAGATGCGCGCCTCGGCCGAGGACCGCGTGAACGCCGTCCTCGACGTGTTCCAGTCCAAGCTGGTGCGCCGCGGGATCTCACTGAAGTCCCTGGACGCCGGCGAGCCCTACCCCTCCGGCAAGGAGTACCGGATCGACGCGAGTCTCAAGGAGGGGATCGACCAGGAGAACGCGAAGAAGATCTCCAAGATCATCCGCGACGAGGGGCCCAAGGGCGTCAAGCCGCAGATCCAGGGCGACGAGCTGCGCGTCACCTCCAAGAAGCGCGACGATCTGCAGGAGGTCATCGCGCTCCTCAAGGGCAAGGACCTGGACATCGACCTGCAGTTCACGAACTACCGCTGAGCCCGATCGCGCCGCGGACGGCGCACCGGAGTTCGAAGAGGCGGCCTGCACGGGATCCCGTGCAGGCCGCTTCTCACATTCCGGACCCCGCACACCTGCGCTCCGCATGCAAATGTTACGAACGCATAACGATGGGAGACGGTGGCCTGCGCCACTCGCCGCAACCCCCGTTTCGCCAGTCTCCTTGTGGGATCGGGAGGGTCGGAGACATCCCTCCCGGAACCCGCGATCCGCGTGTCTCCGGGCGGTTCTGCGCCGTATCCCGGTTGATATCGACGCTCAGCTCGTTAGGTTGAATGGCGTGACTCATGCACAAGCAGAGGCCCAGACAACCCCCATCGACCCCGGCCGGACGGCCGGCGAGGAACCCGTCCTCATCCGCACCCCCGCACTGTCCGACGGCAAGAGCATGTGGACGCTCGCCCGTGACACGCAGGTGCTCGACCTGAACTCCTCCTATGCGTACCTCCTGTGGTGCCGCGACTTCGCCGGGACCTCGGTCATCGCCGAGGTGGGCGGGGCTCCCGCCGGCTTCGTCACCGGGTACATGCGCCCCGAGGCGCCGGAGACCCTCATGATCTGGCAGGTGGCGGTCGACGCCCGCTTCCGCGGACGCCGCATCGCCGCCTCGATGCTCGACGACCTCGCCGCGCGCACCGGAGCCGTCCGCCTGGAGACCACCATCACGGACGACAACAGCGCCTCCATCGGCCTGTTCAGCGCCTTCGCACAGCGCCACGACGCCCGGCTCACCACCTCTCCCCTGTTCACACCAGCCGACTATCCGGATGGGCACGACACGGAGTTCCTCTACGAGATCGGGCCGCTGCAACCGCAGCGCTGACCCGCCTCCCGGGGACGGCGCATCCCGTCCCCGCACCACGCACGCCGGTCGCCCACGACCGCGCACACCCCTCGGGCACCTGGTACGACCGTCCGGGTCCCCTGATCGTCCGCCGCAGCTGCCGAGAGCCGGCAGCCGGGCGGTCGCAGCCACGAAGGAAGGTAGGAAGACTGCCATGACCGAGATCTACTACACCCTTGAATCCGAGGTCCGCAGCTACTCCCGCAGCTGGCCCGCGGAGTTCGTGAAGGCCTCCGGGGCCACCCAGACCGCCGCTGACGGCACGGAGTACCTCGACTTCTTCGCCGGAGCGGGCGCGCTCAACTACGGCCACAACAATCCCGTGGTCATGGAGCCGCTCATCGCGTACCTGCAGTCCGGCCAGGTCCTGCACTCCATGGACATGAAGACCCCGGCGAAGCGGAAGTTCCTCGAGACCTTCAAGAGCCGCATCCTCGACCCCCGGGGCCTCAACTACAAGGTGATGTTCCCCGGGCCCACGGGCACCAACACCGTCGAGGCCGCCCTCAAGCTCGCCCGCAAGTACACGGGGCGCCAGCACATCCTCTCGTTCACCAACGCGTTCCACGGCATGACGCTGGGCTCGCTGTCCGTGACCGGCAACTCGATGAAGCGCGAGGGCGCGGGCATCCCGCTCACCAACTCCTCGAAGATCCCCTACGACGACTACTTCGACGGCGAGACCGCGGACTTCCTGTGGCTCGAGCGCGTGCTCGAGGACTCGGGGTCCGGTGTGGACAAGCCCGCCGCGATCATCGTCGAGACCGTCCAGGGCGAGGGCGGCGTCCGTGCGGCACGCGCCGAATGGCTCCGCGGGCTCGCGGAGCTGTGCCGGCGCCACGACATCCTCCTCATCGTCGACGACGTGCAGGCCGGCTGCGGGCGCACCGGCACCTTCTTCAGCTTCGAGGAGGCCGGCATCGTCCCGGACATCGTCTGCCTGTCGAAGTCGATCTCCGGCTCCGGGCTGCCCCTGGCGCTCACGCTGTTCCGTCCCGAGCTCGACATCTGGTCGCCGGGCGAGCACAACGGCACCTTCCGCGGCAACAACCCGGCATTCGTCACCGCCACCGCCGCGATCGAGGAGTTCTGGGCCGATGACTCCTTCCAGCAGGAGCTCGCAGGCAAGATCGAGCTGCTCCAGTCCCGCCTCGAGCGCATCGCCTTCTCCGCCTCCGGCGCCGGCGTGCGCGGCCGCGGGATGTTCGGCGGGATCATCTTCGAGGACGCCGAGCTGGCCGGGAAGATCGCCGCCGAGGCCTACCGCAACGGCCTGCTGGTGGAGACCTCCGGACCCAAGGACGAGGTCGTCAAGCTCCTGCCGCCGCTCACGGTGACCCGCGAGGAGCTGGACCGCGGACTCGACATCCTCGCCGCCGCCGTCGCCGCCGTGGCTCCGGCGCCCACCGCCGCCGAGGCCGCCGCGGCTTCCGCCTGACACTCCGGGCTCCGGGCTCCGGGCTCCGGGCTCCGGGCTCCGGGCACACCGTATCCGCACCCGGCAGCACACAGCTGCCCACACACCCACCGAGGAGACCGCTTGTACGTCGTGAACATCGAAGACCTGAACGGCACGGACCGCGATGTGAAGTCCGAGACCTGGCGCAGCCGCCGCATGGTGCTGGCCAAGGAGGGCGTGGGGTTCTCGTTCCACGAGACCACCATCTACGCCGGCACCACCTCCACGTTCCACTACCAGAACCACTACGAGGCCGTGTACTGCGTGGCCGGCAGGGGCACGCTCACCAGCGAGGAGACCGGCGAGAGCTGGGATCTGCGCGACGGCACCCTCTATCTCCTGGACGAGCACGACAAGCACACCGTGCGCGCGGAGGAGGAGCTGCGGCTGATCTGCACCTTCAACCCGCCGGTGACCGGCCGTGAGGTCCACGACGAGAACGGGGTCTACCCGCTCGTCACGGAGGACTGAGCCCTCAGGCTCCTGAGCCTGCAGACACCTGAGCGCTCTGCCGCCTGAGAACTGAGGCGGCAGAGGGCTCAGACGACGGTGGGGCCGGTGGCCGGGGGGGGCGCCCCGCGCCGCCGCGCCCCCGGGGGGGGGGGGGGCGCGGCGGGCGGGGGGGCCG
>NZ_JALAHB010000193.1 GCF_022712115.1 Brevibacterium sp.
CGAGGACGGGGAGCCCATGGGCTACGACTACGAGACCGGTGAGTGGGAGGACGGCTGGACCCCGGAGGACGCGGCGGAGAGCAGCGGCGCCCCCGGTGAGGACGCTGACTCCGCGGACAGCACGGACGAGCCCGAGGATGCGGCCGCCTCAGCGGCCGGCGGGTCCGAGCGCGGCTGAGTCCGCGACTGCCGTGCCTCCGGGGGGCGGTTGCCCTCACCCCGGTCAGGTGCTGATCGCCAGGCGGAACCCGGTGTGGCCCAGCGAGGTGTCCGCGGTGGAGGCCGTCCGGGCGGAGGTCCGGTACCGGCGGCAGTAGGAGGCGTGGCACATGTACGAGCCGCCGCGCAGCACCGGCCGCGCGTCGTCGGGGCCGAACCTCCCCGCGGTCCACTCCCAGACGTTGCCGGTCATGTTGTGCAGACCGTAGGCGTTGGGCGGGAAGGCCGCCGCCGCGACCGTGCCCACCGGGGCCGTGGGACCGTCCGGGAACTCCCCCCGGAAGGTATTCATGCGCGGCACGCCGCCCGGTTCGCGCTCGGCACCCCAGGGATAGGGCTGCTGCTCGAGGCCGCCCCGGGCCGCGAACTCCCACTCCTCCTCCGTGGGCAGCCGCGCACCCGCCCAGTGCGCGTAGGCGAGCGCATCGCGGTGGGAGACGTGCGTGACAGGATGATCGGCACGGTTGGCGACCGAGGATCCCGGGCCCTCGGGCCGGTGCCAGCAGGCGCCCGCCACCTCGCGCCACCAGGGCGTCCGGGCGACGGCGGGCGCACGGCGGCGCGCCTCCTCCGGCAGCAGGCCGGCGAAGACGAGGGAGCTGCCATGGGCCTCGGCGTCCGTGCGGTGGCCGGTGTCCAGCACGAAGGCGGCGAACTGGGCCACGGTCACGGTGGTCACCCCGAGGGCGAAGCCGCTCACCGTGACCTCGCGCACCGGCCCCTCCCCGTCCTCCGGGTAGGCGAGCGCATCCTCGCTGCCCATCCGGAAGACACCCCCGCGCAGACCCGCCATGCGCAGGTCCGCCGGGGCCGCGGCTGCGAGCCGTTCCAGCTCCTCCGCGGGCGGAGGAGGTCCTCCGGCGGCCGGCTCCCCTGCGCGGACCTCACGGTCCGGTCCGCAGCACGCACCCATGAGACACACCCCTGACAGACGAACAGACGACAGATCGAGAAAGGCGGGAACGGCTATGACGCCCCCGAACATCGTAGTGATTCAGGCGGACCAGATGGCAGCGCAGGCGCTGGGAGCCTACGGCGACGAGGCCGCGCGGACCCCGCACATCGACGCCCTCGCGGAGGAGGGCGCCGTGTTCGACCGCGCCTACTGCACCACGCCGCTGTGTGCGCCCTCGCGGGCCTCGATGATGACCGGCGTCCTGCCCTCGGAGCTCGAGTGCTTCGACAACGGCGACGACTTCCCCGCCTCCGCGCCCACCTTCGCCCACCGGCTGCGGAGCCTCGGCTACCACACCGCGCTCGTGGGCCGGATGCACTTCATCGGCCCGGACCAGCACCACGGGTTCGAGGAGCGGCTGACGACGGACGTCTATCCTGCGGACATGGACATGGTCCCGGACTGGGGCCGGCCGCTGTCCGCACGGCTGCAGTGGTACCACGACGCGGACGCCGTCTTCACCGCCGGGGTCTCGACGGCGACCGTCCAGCAGGACTTCGACGACGAGGTCACCTTCCGGACGCTGCGCCACCTGGCGGACCGGGTCCGCGCCAACCAGGCCGCCGGCGAGGACATCCCCTTCCTCATGGTCACCTCGTTCATCCACCCGCACGACCCCTACGAACCGCCCCGTGAGCACTGGGACCGCTTCGCGGACGTCGAGATCCCGGACCCCGCCCATCCCGAGGTCCCGGATCCCGCACAGGACCCGCACAGTCACCGGCTGCGGGCGATGAGCGGATTCGACGTGCGGGAGCCGGGGCTCGCGGACGTCCGCCGTGCGCGCCGTGCCTACTATGCGGCGGTCAGCTACATCGACGACCAGGTGGGCCGCATCCGCGCGCGCCTCGAGGAGCTGGGGCTCGCGGAGAACACGGTCGTCATCGTCACCAGCGATCACGGGGACATGCTGGGTGAGAAGGGCCTCTGGTACAAGATGTCGCCCTACGAGCAGTCCGCTCGGGTGCCGCTGCTCCTGTGGGGGCCGGACGGGCTCATTCCCCGAGGCCGGTTCGCCAACCCGGTGAGCCTCCTGGACCTGGCACCCACGCTGGTGGAGCTGGCCGGCGGGGCCAGCGCGGGCGGCGCGGGATCCGCAGGTGCGGACGGCACGGATGCCGGCGGCGCGGGGGGCGAAGGTGCCGGCTCCGCGGGTGCGGAGGCGGCCTCGGCGGGGCTGTCCCTCCTGGAGAGCGCGCGGCGGGAGGCTGCCGGGACGGCGGGGCCCGAGGACCGGGACCTCCTCATCGAGTACCTCGCCGAGGGGACCCACCGGCCGCAGATCACCCTGGTCCGCGGCCACCGCAAGCTGGTCGTGTGCCCCGGCGATCCGGACCAGCTCTTCGACCTCGCACAGGATCCGGAGGAGCTGGAGAACCTGGCCTCGCACCCGGCGCATGCGGAGACGGCCGCGCAGCTGAGGACGGAGATCGACCGCCGGTACGACCTGGAGCGCCTGGAGGAGCGGGTGCGCGCCAGCCAGGAGCGGCGGAAGCTCGTCGCGGGTGCTCTGCAGCGCGGCCGCACGCGGCACTGGGATCTCGTGCCGGATCCGGAGCAGCGCTACGTCCGCGGCGATTTCTGGGGCGCACTCGCCTACGGGAAGATCGCGGACACCGAGCGCTGAGGACGGCGGGCACCGCGTATCCGCTCAGCCGCCCACGGATACGTGGGCGGCGGAGCGGATTTCCGGTGCGGCTCGCCGCGGCGCTCCGCGGCGGGAAACCTGCACCATCTCCTGTCACAAAGCAGATCTGCAGGCAGCGCTGCTCCTTGCCCTCATGAAGCTGTCTCGACAGATCGACAGGCGTGCTGGTGCGACCATCGCGGCGGTCACAGGCGGCGCTGCTCAGCTCGTCACCGTCATCACCGGCCCTGCTGCCGAGGCGTGGGATGCCGGGGGCACAGCAGTCGCCACGGGCTCGTCGAGTCGGAAGACCCGCCTGCGGCTGAATGTCAGTGAGACGTGCGGCTGGATGTCAACGAAGCGTCGGGAAGTCCGCCCTGCTCACAGAAGTCGTCTCTGCATCCCCTGATGCACGATCGTTCGACTTCGACGATCCTGAAGTCATGACCCTCGCAGAGCAGAGCCCCTCGCTGGTCGCCAAGGGCAGCCTCCCCACCTTCATCGACGAGTACCAGAGACTTCCCGCCGAGCTTCAATCCATCACAGCACGGCTGAACAAGGCCACACAGTCGGCCATGTTCGTGCTCGCAGGGTCTGCGAGCTGCGACTCCCTCCCAGCAGGCACTCAAGCACTGACGGGCCGGATCCAACGGCTGCCCGTGCTGCCGCGTGCGCATCGCCTTCGAGGTCGAGGACATCAACAGCTTCATTGTGGACTCCGAAGCAGGTGAGAACGCGTCCGACATCGCAGCGCGATGGATGGAGGAGAACAGCGAACCGGTCGCAGAACGGACGACTCCGGCACACGCACCCTCCTGACCGCAGACGGCCGAACGGATTCAGCCGCCTCGCCGGGGTTGACGAAATGCGCGGCGGTTTCTGGGGCGTCCGCCCACGGGAAGATCGCGGACTCCGGGCGCAGACCGGCCCTGTGCGATACTTGTATCGCAGGAGGTGCATCATGCCCATATCCGTACGCCTTTCCCCTGAAGACGAAGCCCGCCTCGACGCCCTTGCGCAGCGCACGGGCCGCACGAAGACCTTCTATCTGCGGGAGGCGCTCCATGAACATCTGGATGAACTTGAGGAGCGCTTCTGGGCCGAGGACGCCGCCCGGCGATGGGAGGCCTCCGACAGATCGTCACGACCCGCCCACCAGCTGTGGGATGAGCTGGATCTGTGAGATGGGAACTCCGCACCTCAGGTGATTTCGACAAGGCCGCGAGAAAGATCGATCGCGCTCAGCTCACCCGAATCAGAAAGTATCTCGAGGCCGTCTGCGAACTGGACGACCCCCGCTCACGGGGTAAAGGCCTCACCGGTGAGCTGACCGGGTACTGGAGATATCGCATCGGCGAATGGCGAGTTCTCGTCGAGATCAAGGAGTCGGAGATCGTCATCGTCGCAGTGGCGCTCGGACATCGCTCAACGGTGTATCGCCGCTGATCCTGAGCGGGGGTTCCAGCGGTCACCAGCGCCGCCGCCCAGATCGTCACTGTCATTGCCCAGCCGCCTCGGCCCTCAGCGGAACGCGGCCGTGCGGGCGTAGAGGCCGGGGACGCCGCCGGAGTGCAGGAAGACCACGGTGTCGTCCGGGCCGTAGACTCCACGGCGCACGAGGTCGATGAGTCCGGCGGCGGCCTTGCCCGTGTACACCGGGTCGAGGAGGATCCCCTCCGTCCGCGCGAACACGCGCACGGCCTCCACCATCTCCGGTGTGGGCAGCGCATAGCCGGGCCCTACGTAGTCGCCGAGCGCCACGGTCCGCTCGGCCGGCACCGGCGGCAGGTCCAGCCGCTGGGCCACCGCATCCACGAGGGCGCGGACCTTGGGCTCCTGTTCCTCCCGCGGGCGGCTCACGTTGATGCCCACCACCGGGATCGTGCTGCCGGCGGCGCGCAGACCTGCGATGAGCCCGGCCTGCATGCCGGCGGAACCGCTGGGGAGGACGATCGCGGCGAGGCCGTCCTGTCCGCTCAGGAGCCCGTTCTCCGCGAGCTGATCCAGCAGCTCCCAGGCACAGTCGACATACCCCAGGGCACCGGTGTCGTTCGAACCGCCCACCGGGATGACGACCGGCTTCCGGCCCTGCGTGCGCAGCTCCTCCGCGAGCTCCTCGGCGCGCGCCATGAGATCGCTGCCCTGCGGCAGCACCTCCACGCCCTCGGCTCCCAGCAGGTCGAACAGCAGGAAGTTGCCCGTGAACTCCGGCGGGTTGCCGCCGGGTGCCGCACTGCCGGTTGCAGGGCCGGCTTGGGGCCCATCCTCCAGCACCAGGTCCTCCTCGAGCACCAGGTGGCACTCCAGCCCCTCCCGCCGGGCCGCGGCCAGCGTGAGGCGGCAGTGGTTGGACTGCACCCCGCCGGCCGTCACGAGGGTGTCGGCGCCTGCGGCGAGCGCCTCTGCGACGAGGAACTCGAGCTTGCGGGTCTTGTTCCCACCCTGTGCGAGGCCCAGCTGGTCGTCGCGCTTGATCCAGATCTGCGGACCGCCCAGCGCCGCGCTCAGGCGCGGCAGGTGTTCGAGCGGGGTGGGGCCGTTCGTGTACCGGCGACGCGGGACGGCGCGGAGGGCAGGGAGCCCGTCCCTCTGTTCTGCTTCACCCACGGTCAGTTCCCTTCTCCTCGGAACCGCTCACAGCGGCGTTCTCTGTTCCCTCTGGGCCCGCAGCTGCAACCCCCACCGATCCCCCTGCACCTGCGCCCGCAACCGCGGCCTCGGCGGCGGCATCCTCCGCGGCCTCGGCGGCCTTGGTCTTCTCCATCCAGTCCTTCCCGTCCAGGATCCGGGCGACGAGCATGGACGAGGACTGGTCGCCCACCGCGTTGACCGTGGTGGCCGGCGCGTCCACGACGGTGCCGATGATCTGGATGACCGGCAGCGCGGCCGGCGGGAAGCCGTAGAGGGTGATGATCATGAGCTCGCCGATGAAGCCGCCGGAGGGGATGCCCGCCATCACCATGCCGGAGAGCAGGGCGAAGCCGATCGCCGTGAGGAGGGTGCCGGGAGTGAAGAAGTCGCGCTCGAAGATCGCGAAGAGGAAGGCGATCTTGAGGATCGCGCTCAGGCAGGAGCCCTCCATGTGGATGGTGGCGCCGATGGGGATGATCGTCTCCCGCACGTCCCTGGGCACGCCGATCCGCTTGCCCGCACGCAGATTCGCGGGGATCGCGGCGACGGAGGACGAGGTGCCCACGGAGACCGCGAGCGGCTCGATGATGTTCTTCCAGAACGCGGTGAAGCCTCTCCGCCCGCCGGCCAGGAACGCGTAGAGGGAGAAGGCGATGAGGAAGTAGCCGATCGACACCGGGAAGTAGACGAGGAACGCCCGGAGGTAGCCGCCCACCAGCTGCGGGCCCAGCTCGCCGATCAGCGAGGCGAAGTAGGCGCCCAGGCCGATCGGGGCGTAGTACATGATGAGGGAGGTGAACCGGAGGAAGACCTCGGACCCGGACTGCAGGAAGTCGTTGAACGGCTTCCCCTTGGCCCCCAGGCTGCTGGTGGCGAAGCCCACGAGGATCGCGAAGACGATGAGCGCGAGCATGTTCTCCGCGGAGAGCAGCTTGGAGAAGTCGTCCACCACGAAGGTGGAGACGATCTGGTCGCCCAGGGACCCCGGATCCTCGACGGCCTCCGGTTCCGGCAGCGCGATGTCCAGACCCTCGGTGGGCTTGAAGATCCACAGCGCCGCGATCATGAGGACGGAGGCGACGGCTCCGGTGGCGAGGAAGACGCCCATCATCCCGCCGAGGATCCCGCCCAGCCGTTTGGCGGACTGCATGCCCGCCACCGCCGAGGCGATGGAGAGGAACACGAGCGGCACCACGAGCGTGAACATCATGTTGATGAAGACGGTGCCGAGCGGCTTGAGGACCGCCGCCCGCTCACCGAACACGAGCCCGATGATCGCACCGATGACCACGCCGGTGAGGATGGCGAGGGGGAACCGGTAGTTCCGGAGGGCGGTCCTGAACCTCGACCCCGAGGCCGAGGAAGGCGCGGAGCCGGAGGGACGTGCTGAGGACATCGGGGGCCTTTCTCGTCTGCGGCGCGGCTGGCCGCCGCGGATGCACACAGTGCACCACAGATGCGCCGGGAACGCACTGCGGCACCCTGTCGCGAAGGACACGCCGTGCCCTTGTCCCGCACGGCGGCCTGCCCGCATGATGAGGGCATGGTCAACGGTGTCCTTCGCTCAGGTGTCCCTCCCGTCAACGCCCGCGTCGCCTCGCTGGGAGGCTCGCCCATCCGCGAGCTGCTGCGGATCTCGACCTCCCCCGGCATGATCAGCTTTGCGAGCGGCTCACCGGCCAACGAGCTGTTCGACGTCGCCGGAGTGGCGCGGTCCTACGCGGAGGTGCTCGCGGCGGAGGGGCCCCGGGCGCTCCAGTACTCCTCCACGGAGGGAGAGCCGGAGCTGCGCGCGCGGATCGGCGCCTTCCTCACCGCCAAGGGCATCTGGAGCACCGCCGAGGACATCATCATCACCTCGGGCTCGCAGCAGGGTCTGGGGCTCATCGGCCAGGTGGTCCTCGAAGAGGGCGCCGTCGTCCTCACGGAGAACCCCACCTTCGTCTCCGCCCTCCAGGCCTTCGCCCTGGGCGGCGCGCAGTTCCGCGCCGTGGAGACGGATGAGCACGGCATGGTGCCCGAGGCCCTGGAGGCGGCCATCGTGAGGCACTCGCCGCGAGCGGTCTACACCATCCCCACCTTCCAGAACCCCACCGGCGTGACCACGCCCCGGGAGCGCCGCAACGAACTCGCGGACGTCCTCGCGCGGCACGACGTGTGGCTCATCGAGGACGATCCCTACTCGGAGATCCGCTTCCGCGCAGAGCCCCACTCGCCCATCGCCTCGGACCCGCGACTGGCGGGGAAGTCCCTCTACCTGGGCACGCTCTCGAAGATCCTGGCACCGGGCCTGCGGATCGGGTGGATCCGCGGACCGCAGGAGATCCTCGACGTCCTCACGACGACCAAGCAGGGGATGAGCCTCCAGACCTCCACCATCGACCAGCTCGCGGCCCTGCACTGGTGGGAGCACAACGATCTGGAGGAGAAGCTGGACCCCGTGCGCGCGGAGTACATGCGGCGCCGGGACACGATGGTCGACGGGCTCGCGCACGCCCTGCCGGAAGGATCCACGTTCAACCGGCCGGACGGCGGCATGTTCGTCTGGGCGAGCCTGCCGGAGCCCTACGACGCCAACCACGCCCTCTCCGTGGCGATCGCCGACGGGGTCGTGTACATCCCCGGTTCGCACTTCTACGTCGCGGATCCGGTGCCGGGCACCCTGCGGCTGAGCTTCGTCTCGACCTCCGTGGAGCGCATCGAGGAGGGGATCGAGCGCCTGCACGCGGTGTTCACCCACGACTACCAGATCTGAGCGCGTCCTCCTCTTCGTCTGGCGGCGAGGCCGGGGCACGCTGTCTCTGACGGCCGGCCTACGCTGCCTTTCACAGGCTTCCTACGCTGCCTTCTGCAGGCATCCTGCACTGCCTTCTGCAGCCGGGAATCCGCATGCCGCACCGGTCACGGCCTCTACACTCTCCCCATGAGTGCTCACCTCGCC
>NZ_JALAHB010000194.1 GCF_022712115.1 Brevibacterium sp.
CCCATAGGGACCCCCACGGTTTCAGTGGGGTGGCGGAGCCTCCGGCTGAAGGTGCTCGGGCGCGTGAGAAGGACCATGTGCGCATGAGGTCATCGAGTTCCGGCGCTGAGTGAAGGTGTCGGAGGGCAGGAGCACTGCTTTGAGCGGATGGGGCACCTGCAGATCATGTGTGCGAAAGATTGCGGTGTGTTGCGAGGCTTGTCCATTTCCGGATGGGCATCTGTTGTTCGGAGTGGAGGAGGACCGTCCTTTCCGTTTGAGATGCGCTCGGTTCTCGGCCGCTGCAGATCGGTTCCATGTCCGTGGCCGGTCTGGCGGCGAGGCCTATTGTGGATATCCTTCTGGTGATCCCAGACTCTTCGGGTGAGGTTGGTTGAGTGTGCGACTGGGGATCTGCGGGCTGAGGCGAAGAGCAGCATCGTCACAGATATGCCCAATGGCATCCACGTGCTGATCACGACGGACCCGGACAGGGAGAACCCATGTGAGGCGTCGAGGACGTGCCCGTTTCCCTCAGGCGGCAATCGCGGTCGAATGACGTTCGCGCCGCTCTATTGGGAAATGCATGTTCATGGTATGTTCTCCGGGGTACATGAATGCGACTGGAAGGAACTCCGTGGCTCGTCAGGTGGTTGAAACGTTCGTTTCCGATATTTCCGGTGCGAGTGGAGAGGATGTCCGGACCGTGGCTTTCGGTCTGGATGATCGGCGGTACGAGATCGATCTCACCGAGGCGGAGGATGCGAAGCTGCGTGAGGCGCTGGAGCCGTATCTCGCAGTCGCGAGGAAGGCATCTGCGGCTGCGGCACCGGCGCGTGAGCGGGCATCGCGGTCGTCCGGCAGCGGGTATTCCCGTGAGGAGCTCGCTGATGCGCGTCAGTGGCTGAAGCTGCGCGGGTACGAGGTCAGCGATCGGGGCAGGATCAAGGCTGCGCTGCTCAAGGAGTGGGAGGACGCCGGCCGGCCCTCGGGGAACTGAGGGCCGGCCTCTGCCGGCTCGCCTGCAGGTGCGAGTGAGAGGGCGGTGTGCGTTCGTCGGTGAATGCACACCGCCCTCTCCCGTGTCAGTGGGCCAGATGTGCCGTCACGAGGCGGACGAGTTCCATAGGGCGAAGGTGCGGTTGCCTTTTCCAGAATTCGTACGGGGCCGCATCTGCTTCGTCTCGATCGTCGTCGACGTGCCAGCCGGCTGCGTTCAGCCATGAGTGCATCTGGTGGGGAGAGGCTGCCGTACGCCACGGTTCGCCACCGCGGCCGGCTGTTGAGGCCACTGCAGAGGCGTACGCGTTCCCCGCTTCGTCTCGCCTGTTCTTCTCCAGGTGGTAGTCGAAGATGAGTGTCGAGCCGGGTGCGAGTCCTGCGAGGTCGGCGAGGAGCTGGCGCAGGTCGTGTGGGTCGAGGCACATGCTGACGCCCAACCACACAATCACCACTGGAGCTTCGAGATCGAGTCCGCAGCCCTGAAGGTCACCTGCCCCGAGGCCGTCGGTGAGGTCGAGCGGGATATGTGTTGTGCTGTCACCGACTTCCGCCTCTGCGAAGACCTGCTGGCGCCATGCGAGGACGCCAGGCTTGTCGAGCGTCCAGGTGTGCGTTCGGCTGCGCGCCGGAAGCCGGAGATGGGTCGTGTCGAGTCCAGCGCCGACGATGAGGAGCTGATCAGCTCCGGCAGAGTGCTTCAGCATCGTCGTCGATCAGAAGGTGGGGCGGTGCATCCACGTGCTTGTGTGCGGCGCGAGCTGCTGCGGAGAAGAATGCGGTCTGACTGGGCGTGTTGTGATCTCTCATCTCAACCAATTACCAGTGCGGAGTGCATGTCTCAATGGGGCGCGCCGCCGGGAGCTGCAAGTGCAAGTCGACCGAGGGTACGCACCGGCTCCGCCTCGTGAAAACCTAGTGGTCACTACACATTCAGGAGTCCCGCGTGGTTGACTCGGGGCCATGGTGAGGCCTGAACTCACGGATCGCGTGCCAGGCGGCTTCGGCAGCCGCATCGCCCAGCTCGAGACCGAGTACTTCGAGGTCGAGTCGCCCACGATCGGCGGCAGGCTCGGCATCTCGGTCTCACTGCCGAGCGGCTACGATCCGGACTGGCCCGCGATCCCGGTCGTCTACGCGCTCGACGCGCAGTGGCAGGGAGGCCTCTACGAGAAGATGCACCGGGGCCTCACCGGTCCGGAGGGCATGCGCGCCGTCGCCCCGTTCCTCCAGGTCAACATCGGGTACGTCGACGAGCAGATCGATGCGCTGGCGCTCCGGAACCGCGACCTGGTGCCGCCGGGGGAGCCAATGCCGGACTTCATGCGCGACTACATCGGCGAGACGTTCGCGTCGGAGGAGCTGGCGCACCAGTTCGCCGTGCTCATGGAGAACCCCCATGCCGATCGCTTCCTCGACTTCCTGGAGGGAGAGCTCCATCCGCACATCAGGGAGCACTACGCCGTGGGGGACGAGGGGGCCGGTGTCTTCGGGTTCTCCTACGGCGGGCTCTTCGCCCTCTACGCCTCGACGCATGCGCGAACGCTCACCCGCTTCGGTGCCGCGAGCCCCGGCATCCTCGTCCCTGACAGCACCGTCTTCGACGCCTACCGTGAGTTCGCGGCGCGTGCGGGAGACTCCGGGGTCCGCGAGCAGACGGTGCTGCTCACCCTGGGGACGGGCGAGGTGTTCGGGCCCCTTCCCATGTACCACCAGCTCGCCGTCGAGAACATCAGGTTCTTCTCCCTGGTGAGGAGCCGGCCGGTGCCGGGATACAGCCTCACGGCGCAGATCGTCCAGGGCGAGGACCACGAGACGGGCTGCGTCGACGCATACCGCCTGTTCGCCCGCACCTGCTACCCCCGGACGGCCTGAGCGCTCGGGATCGCCGGGGTCCGCGTCCCGCTCAGCCGGGCACGAGCCGGTAGAGGACCTCGGGGCGTCCCCTCTTCCCGTAGCGGTGCGCGAGGTCGACCGTCCCCGTGCTCACGAGGTGGTCGAGGTATCGCCGCGCGGTCGCCCGGGAGAGCTCGCACCGCCGGGCGACCTCGGCCGCGGAGCGGGACTGAGCGGGGTCGAGCGCCTCCATGACCTTTGCGAGCGTCACGGCGGAGATCCCCTTCGGCAGGTGAGCGGCCGCCTCCTGCTGCGGAGGCCTCGGTGCGAGCATGCGGTCGATCTCCTCCTGCCCGAACTCCGTCTCCCCCACGGGTTCCGCCGATGCGTGCCTGTGCTCCTCCCGGTAGACGGCGAGCCGCTCCGCGAACACCTCGTACGTGAATGGCTTCACGAGGTAGCCCGCGACCCTGCCGGCGAGGGCCTGACGCACCGTGATGCGGTCCTGCGACGAGCTGATGACCATGACGTCCGGGGATCCGGAGGTGAGCGTTCGCAGCCTGTGGAGCACCTCGATGCCGCTCACGTCCGGCAGGCGCAGATCGAGGAGGACGAGGTCGATGTCGCCGCGCCCCGCCCTGGTGATCGCCTGCGCCCCCGTGGCGACGATGTCCGCGACGACGAAGTCCCGGAGCCCCGCGGCGAACCGGGCGTGCAGGGCCCGCGCCCCCGGGTCGCCGTCGACGATGAGGAGACGCAGCGGACGGTCGGCCCCTGCGGGGTGCGACGGCTCAGTCATGACCGGCTCCTCTCCCGTGTCTCGTCCGCCCCGGCGGCGGTCTCCTCGACGCGCATGTCGAAGGCGAAGCGCGCACCTCCCAGCTCGGAGGTCCCGGCCTCGATCGTGCCGCCCCTCTCCGCCACGGTGCGCCGCACCATCGCGAGACCGATGCCCCGTCCCGTACCGGTCCGATCGGGCTTCGACGTGAAGCCGCGGACGAACAGAGAGTGCCGCTGGCGCAGGTCGATGCCGTCGCCGTCGTCCGCGACCTCCCCGTGGAAGACCCCGTCGGCCTCCTGCAGGGCGCAGCGGCCGCGTCCGGCCCCCGCCTCGCCGGCGTTCCGGCAGCGGTTCGCCACGACGAGCAGGACCGTTTCGTCGACGCGGGAGACGACGTCGATCGACGTCTCCAGGCTCGCGCCGAGCACGTCGAGTTCGGCCCGCAGCGCCTCCAGCGTCGCCCGCAGCACCGGCTGCCCCGCGGAGGCCTCGTCCGCAGACGCGGAGGTGACGGACACCGAGGAGTCGATGTACTCGAGCGCCTCGGCGATGTCGCCGTGGGCCACCAGCCCGCGCACCACGTGGAGGCGGGTGTCGAACTCATGCGCCTGTTCGCGCAGGGCTCCACTCGTCCGTTCCAGGCGGTCGACCTCGCGGGCGGCCTCGTCGTGCAAGTGGAACCGGCGTCGGATGGACGCGGACATGAGGGTGCTCAGCGCCAGCCCGACCACGAGGGCGCCCGCGGTCCACGGCAGCAGCGTCCGCAGGGCCTCCTCGACGTCCTGGGTCATCCTCGACTCGAACATGCCCGCGGAGACCGCGCCGATCACTTCGCCCTGCGCGTTCCGGACCGGGAGTTTGGCGCGGAGCGTCCGGCCGATCGTCCCCGTCCTCACCTCCACGACCCTCTCACCGGCCAGCACGCGGGAGCTGTCGGTCGAGACGGGCCGCCCCCGCTCCTCCGGGTCCGGGTGCGTGAGGCGCAGGCCCGCCGGGTCGATGACGACGACGTAGTCCACCCCGGAGGAGCGTTCGACGAGGCTCGCGAGCGGTTGCAGCTCCTGGGTCGCTCCGGTGCGTTCGGCGCGGTCGTGGGGATCCTCCAGCTCCTGCAGGACGCTGCGCACCTGCTCGAGTTCGGCGAAGCCTGCGGCCACGTCGACCACCCGCGCGGAGGCCGCGTCCCGGATGCTCTGCCTCTGCACCTCCACCGCGATCGCGGTGACGGCCCCCACGCACACGAGGACGAGGAGCGGGGGCACGAGGAGCAGCAGGAAGCGCGAGAAGGAGGTTCTCCTGTCCGCAGCCACGTGCGTCACCACCTTCCCCTCTGCCGTGCCGGCGTCCGTCCGTCCCACACGTGACCGGGCCAGGCACATCGATCCGTGTGCATCAATGAGCACAAATCCTCCGGGCACCTTCCCACATGGCGGGCCGTTGCATCCTAGTCGACGGTATTCCACACGGCCGCGCATCGACATCGTCGTCTGCGCGGAGTCCCACGAAGGAGTGAAGACATGTCCGCATCCGGTCCACCGCCTCCGCATCTGCCGGAGCCTCCCGACACATCGCACACCTTGCCGGCTTCCCTCACACGGAGGACCGTCCTGCGAGCCCTCGGCGGCACGCTCGTCGCTGCGGCCGTCGGGACCGCGGTGTACGGCTCCGTGAGCTCCGCCGCCGCAGGCGGGGACCTGCACGCATCGCTGACGCTCATCGCCCCGGCGGCCGCGGGAGGTGGATGGGACACCGTTGCGCGCGAGCTCCAGCAGGCGCAGAAGGCCAACGGGCTGGTGAACAACGTGCAGGTCGTGAACATGCCCGGCGCCGGCGGCACGATCGCCCTCGGCAACCTCTCCACGCTGGCCGGGCAGGCGAACAACCTCATGGTCGGCGGCACCGGCCTCCTCGCCGCGACGCTGCAGTACGGATCGGCGACGACGCTCGGCGACGTGACCAACCTCGCCGTGCTCTTCGAGGAGTACGACGTCATCGTCGTCCCCGCCGACTCTCCCCACCGGACTCTGGAGGAGCTCGTGGACGCGTGGAAGGACGACCCGGAGGCGCTGCCGTGGACCGGGGGAGGATCCTTCGACGAGCTCGTCGTCACCGACCTGGCGATCGCCGCCGGCATCGACCCCGTCGAGACCACCTACATCTCCTCCGACGGAGGCGGTGAGGCGATCCAGGCCCTTCTCAACGGCACCGCCGCCGCGGCGGCGGGAGGCTACCCGGACAACATCGACCAGATCGAGTCCGGACGTCTGCGCGCTCTGGCCCTCGTCGCGAAGGAGCCGGTGGGCGGGATCGACATCCCGACCGCGCGGGAGCAGGGCTTCGACATCACGCTCTCCAACTGGCGCAGCCTCTCCGCCCCTCCCGGGCTCACGGCGGAGGAGACCGCAGATCTCGAAGGGCTCATCGACGAGACCCTCGCGACGGACGAGTGGCGCGCTGCGGTGGAGCGGTACCACTGGTCCCCACGCGTCCTCTCCGGCGAAGCGCTCGAGGGCTTCCTCGCCGCCGAGGAGTCCCGGATCGCCGCACTCTACGAGGAGATGGGACAGTGAAGGACTTCCTCATGCCGGTGTTCCTCCTGGCCTTCGCGGCCTACCTCGGCTTCGGCATCCTCACGATGGACGTGCCCGAGGGGACGGCATTCCCCGGACCCGCGTTCTTCCCCGGCCTCATCGCGGTCGGCCTTGGCCTCTTCGCCGTGCTCCTCACCGTCAGCGCCCTCCGCACGCGGAAGCGCGCGCATGCCGAGGACGCCGGTTCCGCGGCTCCGCGATCCTCCGTCGACTGGGCGTCGTTCGCCTGGATCGCCGGAGGGTTCCTCGGCTTCGCGCTGCTGCTCACCACACTCGGATGGGTCATCGGCGGCGCACTGCTGTTCTGGTGCGTGGCGCGCGGATTCGGCGAACTGCGGCACGGCCGTTCGCTCCTCGTCGGCGTCACGACGAGCTCGCTCACGTACATCGCTTTCGACATGCTGCTGGGCCTCTCGCTGCCCTCCGGCATCCTCGGATGGGGGTTCTGAATCATGGACACTCTGCAGCTGCTCGGCGAGGGCTTCCTCGGCGCGCTCTCACTCGCGAACCTCATGTGGGTCGTCGTCGGATGCCTCCTGGGCACCGCCGTCGGCGTCCTCCCGGGGCTCGGCTCCTCGATGGCCGTCGCACTTCTGCTGCCGGTGACGTTCGCCCTCGAGCCCACCGCGGCGTTCATCATGTTCGCCGGCGTGTACTTCGGCGGGCTCTTCGGCGATTCGACGATGGGCATCCTCATGAACACGCCGGGACAGGCCTCGGCCATCGCCTCGACGTTCGAGGGGCACAGGATGGCGCTCGACGGGCGAGCCGCCAAGGCTCTCGCGACTGCCGCGATCGGCGCCTTCATCGGCGGCTTCATCGCCTCGATCGTCGTCGTGTTCGCCGCCCCCGTCCTCGCCGAGTTCTCCGCGAAGTTCGGGCCTGCCGAGTTCTTCGCGCTCGCCGTGTTCGCCTTCGCCGCGACCTCGACGGTCGTCACCGACGACATGGTGAAGGGGCTTGCCTCGCTCTTCATCGGTCTGGGGATCGCCGTCATCGGCGTGGACGGCGTCTCCGGCGCGGCGCGCTTCACGATGGACTCCCCGCACCTCTTCGACGGGGTCTCCCTCGTCACCGTCACCGTCGCGATCCTCGCCCTCGGCGAGGTCGTCTACGTCGGCTGCCTGGACCGGCACAGCAGCGGGGGACGTCTCATCCGGCCCCGCGGGCGGCCGTGGCTCACCCGTGCAGAGTTCAGGGAGGCGACCCCCGCCTGGCTGCGCGGCACCGCGATCGGCCTGCCGTTCGGCGTGGTTCCCGCCGGCGGCTCCGAGATCCCGACCTTCCTGGCCTTCGGTCTGGAGAAGCGCCTCGACTCCCGCCGTCGTGACCCCCAGTTCGGCAAGGGCGCCATCCGCGGCCTCGCGGCCCCGGAGGCGGCCGGCAATTCGACCACCGGTATGGCCATGGGCGCCCTGCTGGCGCTCGGTCTGCCGATCTCGGCGACCGCCGCGATCATGCTCGCCGCATTCAGGCAGTACGGTCTGCAGCCGGGACCGCTGCTCTTCGAGCGCGCGCCGGACCTCGTGTGGGCGCTCCTCGCGAGCTTCTTCATCGCGATGGTGGTGCTGCTGATCCTCAACCTCCCGTTCGCGATGCTCTGGGCGAAGCTCCTGCTCATCCCGCGTCCGTTCCTCTACGCCGGCATCACGCTGTTCTGCGCCATGGGGATCTACGCCTCCTCGGGGTCGACGTTCGACCTCCTCCTGCTGCTCGGTGTGGGGCTGGTCGGGTTCCTCATGCGCGCCGTCGGCGTGCCCCTGGCGCCGCTCATCATCGGCATGGTCCTCGGCCCGCTCGCGGAGACGAGCCTGCGCGACGCCGCGATGAGCGCGAACGGCGACTTCTCCGTCCTCGTGAGCAGCCCGATCGCGCTCGTGCTCTACGGCGTGCTGGTCCTCGTGCTCGTGTTCTCCCTGGTGAACCGCCTTCGTGAGCGCAGGGCGGTCACGAAGGCGGGGGAGGAGGTGCCGGTCGCAGCGACGGTCTGAGACCGGTTCCCGGCCTCGCCGGCGCGACACGGCCGGACCGTCCTCTTCGAGACGGTCCGGCCACGGGTTCGCGCAGTGCGGATCAGCGCTTGGAGCGGCGGTACCCGGCGGCCTTCGCCGCCGCCTCCGTCCGGAAGCACTCCTCGGGATTGGTGCGGTCGTAGAAGGCTCCGCCCTTCACGTGGTAGATCATGGAGTCCGCGTTGCCCTTGATGGGGGCCCACGCCGGGCAGTCCCAGCCGCTGTAGCCGGGCCCGGTGCTGGAGGGATAGGTGATCTTCGCCGTCGAGGCGCTGGTCTTCGTCACCGTCGTGTAGCCGGACTTCCTGCCGGTGACCTTCACGGAGAGTCTGGTGCCCACATCGGCCTTGACCAGCTTGTGCTTGCTGCCGGTCGCTTCCTTGATGGCCTTGCCGTTGCGGTACCACTGGTAGCTCAGCGTCACCTTCGCCGGCTTCCACGCACCGGCCTTCGCCGTGAGGGTGGAGCCGTACTTCCTGGTGCCGGAGATCGTGGGAGTGGGTGTGGAGGTGAGAACCTTCTGCACGGTCTTCGCCGCGCTCTTCCTGCTCACGGTCGTGTAGCCGGGCTTCCTGCCGGTGACCTTCACCGTGAGTGCGGTGCCCGCGTCGGCCTTGACGAGCTTGTGCTTGTTGCCGGTCGCTTCCTTGATGGCCTTGCCGTTGCGGTACCACTGGTAGCTCAGCGTCACCTTCGCCGGCTTCCACGTGCCCGCCTTCGCCGTGAGGGTGGAGCCGACCTTCGCCGTTCCGGAGATCGTGGGCACTGGCGTGGCGGTGAGGCGCTTGCCGATCGTCCCGGTGGCCGCGCTCGTCCTGCTCGCAGCGGTGTAGCCGGACTTCGTGCCGGTGACCTTCACGGAGAGCTTCCTGCCCGCATCGGCAGAGGTCAGCGTATAGGTGCTGCGCGTGGCGTTCTTGATCGCCTTGCCCGCACGCATCCACTGGTAGCTCAGGCTCACAGGATTCGGTCCCCACGAACCGGGCTTGGCCGTGAGTGTGGATCCCACCGTCGTCGTCCCCGAGATTGTGGGCTTCCTGGTCGTGAGGGTGCCGGCCTTCACAGCGGGGGTGGGCGCAGAGGTCACAGTCGCGCTGGAGGAGTCCGGAGCGGAGCCCGTGACCCGCACGGAGATCTTCCGACCCTTGTCCGCGGCGGTGAGGGTGTACGTCTTCCGGGTCGCATCCTTGATCGCCGTGCCGGAACGCAGCCACTGATAGCTGAGTGTCACGGAGTCCGGCTGCCATGTGCCCGCGGCGGCCGTGAGAGTGGAACCCACCTTCGCCGTGCCGGAGATGCTGACCTCACCTGCGAGCACCGTGGGCCGCGGTGTGGGCGTTGGGCTGGGAGAGGCCTCCTCAGTGGGCGCGGCCGGTGCCGAGGTGGGTGCTGCTGACTGCTCAGGCTGCTGTTCCGGTGCAGTCACTGCGAAGACCGGTGCCTCCGGCTGCTGTGCCGAGGCGGGTCCGGCTGCGATGCCGCCGGTGAGCGCGATGAGAGCGGCACTGGCTGTGCTCACCACACGCATGTACAGGGACATGGATCTCCTTGGATCTCAGAAGGGGGTGGGAAGATTCCCGAAGGGGATCATAGCCTTTCGGTTCTGAAAGGACAGCGCGGTTCCGCCCTGTCGGTGCGGAGGCGGGTGCGCTAGCCTCGAACCACGGTGTGCAGCGGCTTCCTCCGCATGGCGGGACCACCTGCCGGGCGGAGCGGGGAGGCCGTGGAGCGCCGGAGTCACCTCGACGGCAAGGAGGCCATGATGGAGGAACAGACGATCACCGCGGACGTGCTCGAATCCGCACCGGCCGTGGAAGGGGAGACGGTCCCGCGAGTGGCCCTCACCTCGGCGGCGGTGGAACTGCTCCACGAACTCGTGGGCCAGCACGGTCGGCTGATGTTCCACCAGTCCGGCGGCTGCTGCGACGGCTCCGCTCCCATGTGCTACCCGGCGGGGGAGTTCCTCACCGGCGACGCGGACGTGCTGCTGGGCGTGTTCACCCTGCCGGAAGTGCCGGAGGACAGCGCGGAGCTGGAGTTCTGGATGTCGGCCGAGCAGTTCCAGTACTGGAAGCACACGTACCTCACCATCGACGCGGTGCCGGGGCGAGGCTCCGGGTTCAGCGTCGAAGGGCCCACGGGAAAGAGGTTCATCGTCCGGTCCCGGCTGATGGAGTGAGATCCGGCCGCGGTCCGGACGGGGCCCTGTGCGGCAGGTGGGGACGCAGGCGGACGCCGAGGCGCGTGTCGCCACGCAGCGCGAGGGCCGCTCGCCGCAGGGAGCGCGGCCCGCGCGCTGCGCGGTGCGGGAGTCAGTCCTCGCGCGCGATCTGGCGACGGGTCGAGATCATCACCGCCGCCGAGCCGACGGCCAAGAGCGCGGCGGCGCCGACGGCGAGTGCGCTGGAGTCCGTGCCGGTGCGGGGCAGCCGCGAGCCGTCCTGTCCGCCCGTGCCCTGTCCTCCGGTCACCGTGAAGGTGGTGGAGGCGGAGGTGCCGCCGCAGCCCACCTCTGCCTTCCACGTGCCCACGTAGGCGGCGAGGTCCGTTCCGGTGCCGTAGAAGGAGAACCCGGCGACGCCGTCCTCGTCCGCCGTGTCCGTGCTGGAGTATGCGACCTCACCGGTTCCCGGCCAGAAGACGTCGAGGTAGACGTCCTCGCCCGGTGCGCAGCCGGATGCGGTGACCTGGACGCCCTTGTCGACGTCCGTGAAGTCCGCTGCGGTGATGGTGCGGGGGCTCACGGAGATCTCCGCGCTGGCCGGCGCCTCGTCCTGGCCGTCGTTCCCCTCGTCCTCACCCGGTACGGGGGCGTCGTCGTCCTTGCCATCGTCGCCGGAGCCATCCTCGTCTGAGCCCTCGTCGCTCCCGTCTTCGTCCTCGCCGCCGTTCCCGTCGTCCTCGGATCCCGTGACGGTGAAGGACGAAGAGGCGAGCACCTCCTCCTCGGCACCGAGGAGATCCACGGTGTAGGTGCCGAGCAGGATGTCGAGGTCGATGTCTCCGAAGTACTGGATGTAGTAGGAGGCGCTGGCCGCACCGTCCTCGTCGGCAGTGACCTCGATGGAGTGGTCGAGTTCTTCGAGGCCCTCCGGGGCCTGGATGCGGAACGTGTACGTCTCGCCCGGGGTCAGCCCGGTGGCGGAGAGCAGGAGTCCGCCGCTCGCCGGCTCCTCGCCCTGTGGGACGGCGATGTCGTCGACGCTGATGGAGCCCGGGACGCTGAGAGCCGGATCCTCCTGCTGCTGGTCGGGATCGTCCTGCTGCGGGTCTTCCCGCTGCGGGTCGTCCTCCGGAGACGCGTCCTGTTCTCCGTCCTCACCTCCGTCGGTGCCCTCGGCCTCAGGCGCCTCGTCCTGGGCCGGGAGAACCTCGAAGCTGCCGGTGACCACTTCCTCGCCCTCGACCGTGACGCTCACGGTGCGGGTGCCTGCGTAGTCCGCCGGATCCGCGTCCGCGGGGAGGGCGAAGGAGTACGACGCGGTCGCTGTCTGAGTGTCCGCGTCGGCATCCGGGGTTGCCGTGACCTCGAGTGCTTCAGCGCCTTCGGGTCCTCCCGACACCGTCACCGCAGCGGCGCCCGCGGGCAGGTCGGTGACAGTGATCGTCGCACCGGGCACTGCGCCGTCATCCGTCTGCGCGACGTCCTCGAAGGCGACGTCGTCCACGGCAAGCTGCGGATCAGCAGGCGCCTCTTCCTCGGCCTCCTCCTCGGGTTCGCTCTCCCCGGTCGGGTCTTCTGCAGGAGGCTCCGGTGCATCTGTGTCGCCTGCGCCGGAATCGTCGTTGCCGCCGGTGCTGTCCTCCCCTGTGCCGGAGCCGGCCTCGCTCTCCTCCTCGGAACCGTTCTCTGCGGAAGGTGCCTCGGACGGCTGCTCAGCCGGAGCCTCGGGGGCGGCGGGCTTCTCCTCAGCCGGTGCCTCGCCGCTGCCGCTCTGCTGTTCGGTGGAGGCGGGTGCGGAAGTCTCAGCCTCCGTGGCAGCCGAGGTTGACGGAACCTCCTGGGCGGAGGCGGCGACCGGTGCGAGGACGAGGCCGGCGGCGGCGACGGAGGCGAGGACTGCGGGGGCGAGGTGTGCTGACTTCATGCCGGGGCCCTTCTGTTCTGCTGCGTGCATCCGGGCCTCCTGGGAGCGGGTTCCCGGTGCCGGCCGGCTCAGCGGAGCCGGTCGGTTCCATGCTTTGGAGATCGATCTCACAGTAGGGGTTCAGGCAAGGGCGCGGCGATTTGTGTTCGTTGTGTTCGCGAATGCGACAGTCCGAGGATCGCCCTGCCGGGATGTTGCCGAAAGGTGATCTGCCATGCGGGTGCGAGCCGGCGGCGCACCGCGGGCGGATGTGCCATACTTGTCCGCGTCGCCGGTCGCACCGGCTGGTGAGGACCTATAGCTCAGTTGGCTAGAGCATCTCGTTTACACCGAGAGGGTCGGGGGTTCGAGTCCCTCTGGGTCCACCGTGGACGTCGCGTGCGCCCCCGGCACGTGAAAGCGTGCCGGGGGCGAACGCGTTGACGGGCGCGGGGGCTCACCCCTCGTCGCCGTGGCAGGTCCTGCCGAAATGGGCCGGAGCAGGCGAA
>NZ_JALAHB010000195.1 GCF_022712115.1 Brevibacterium sp.
CGCGCCGCCGAACGCGCGGAGCGCGGGGGCGTCGAGCGTCCCCGAGCGCACGCCGCGCTCCTGTCCCCCGCCGTGGAGCACGGGCACGGGGCTGAGCCCTCGCGCGAGCACGAGCGCGCCCGTCCCCACCGGCCCGCCCACCTTGTGCGCGGAGAGGCTCATCGCATCGACGCCCAGGGCGGCGAAGTCCAGCGGCACCTGACCGACCGCCTGGACGGCGTCGGTGTGCACCGGGATCCCGTGGGCGTGTGCCAGCCGGACGAGCTCATGGACGGGCTGCACCGTGCCCACCTCGTTGTTCGCGAGCATGACGGAGCCGAGGCTGGTCCGTTCGGGAGCTTCCGCGAGTGCGGCCTCGGCAGCGGCGAGGTCGAGGAAGCCGGTGCGGTCCACCGGCAGCACCACGAGTTCCGCGCGCTGGGACTCCGGAACCCCGCACTCCATGTGCTCGGCGGTCTCGAGTACCGCGTGGTGCTCGATGCCGGAGACCAGGATCCGCGGACGCACCGCCTCGCGGTTGCGAGCGGCGTGGAGGCCCTGCAGCGCCAGGTTGTCCGCCTCCGTGCCGCCGGCGGTGAAGACGACCTCCGCGGGCTGCGCACCCACGGCCGCGGCCAGACGTGCCCGGGCGGACTCCATGCGCATCCGCGCCTCCTGGCCCTCAGCGTGGAGGGAGGAGGGGTTGCCGCACTCGCGCAGCTCCCGGACATAGGTGTTGAGCACATGCTCCGGCATGGGCGAGGTGGCGGCGTGGTCGAAATATGCTCGCACCGGCGCGATTCTACTAGAGCTCCCCGCCGCCGTGCCCAGGACGGAACCGCTCGCGGACGCGCCGTGGCGGCACCCGGTGCCCGCCCGGCGGCAGTGCCAGGTCCCGTAGAATGTCCGGGTGATTCCCTTGCTGACGTACACCCTGGTGGGCTGCGCACTGCTCCTCGCCGTCGTGTCGCTGGTGCTGGCCGCGCGCAACCGCGCAGCGGGCCGCTGGACCCTCATCGGCACCGCACTGATCCTGCTCCTGCTGCTGGCCCAGGCCGTGGTGTCCATCGTCCTCTGGGGCGACTCCCCGGAGACGGACGGCATCCTGTTCTTCGGCTACCTGCTCACCGCCATCGTGGTCGTCCCGCTGGCCGGCGGCTGGGCGTATGCGGAGCTCTCACGGTGGGGACCCGCCGTCCTCGCAGCCGCAGGGGTCACGGTGGCGGTCATGGTGGTCCGCATGGACCAGATCTGGATCTAGGAGGAGTGCGCACGTGCAGCAGCTGAGCACCAGGCAGGCCCGCGCCGCGGCGCGGGAGGAGAAGCGGGCCCTGCGCCGCGCGCGGTCGCCCTACGCCGCCACCCACACCGGTCCGGGCCGCGTCCTCACAGCCGTCTACGGCATCCTCGCGTTCGCGGCCGCCGGCCGCGCCACCTACCAGCTGCTGCCGCAGAAGTTCCCCGAGGCCCCGTTCGCCTACACGCTGTCCGCGCTCTCCGCGGCGGTGTACATCCTCGCGACGGTCTGCCTGGTGATCGGCAGCCGCACCTCGCACCACATCGCCGTCGCCGCCTGCGTCTTCGAGGCGGTGGGCGTGCTGGTGGTCGGCACACTCAGCCTCACCCATGCCGAGTACTTCGACCACCCCAGCGTGTGGTCCATGTTCGGCGTGGGCTACGGCTTCGTCCCCCTCATACTGCCCTTCATCGGCCTCTGGTGGCTCTACCGCGTGCAGCGCACCGTGGCCGCCGGGTCCGCAGCGCGCTCGGAGTGACCCGGCCGGGAGCGGCCGGCCACGCACCGAATCCGAGCGCGCTCAGTCCGAGGTGGCGCTGGCCAGCATGTACCAGCCCGGCGAGGCGACCTCGGCGCTCGCGCCCTCCGTCGTGACGAGCATGGGCTGGCTGATGTCGATCCGGATGGTGGAGCCCTCGTCGTCGGTCGTCATGACGGCCTCGATCTCGTCGCCGAGGTCCACGAAGTAGTCCTCCGGCACGTTGACCGTGATCTGACAGCGGACCTCCGCGAAGCTCACTCCCCCGCCCTCGGTCGCCAGTGCGTAGTCGCTCAGCGGCATGCCGTCGTACGGCGAGCACTCGACCTCGAGATCCTCGAATCCAGTGTCCTCCGCGCCCAGGCCGCCCACGTAGTCCCGGAAGTCCTTGAAGCCCGCCGCGGCGTAGTCCGGACCTCCCTCCGGCGCCTTCCCGTCCGTGAGGTAGGAGACGGCGCCGTCCACCACCCGGGCCGCCGCCTCCTCATGCTCCGGCGGCGCCTCCTCGACCGCTCCGCGCTCATCGGCGAGCACGGTGGGCACGGACTCCTGCGGCACGAAGACGGACTGCGCGACCGTCCATTCGCCGGCTGCGGAGTCCCGGGTCACGAGCATGGCCTCGGCGTCGTCGATGTCCTCGTCGCGCGGCGTGGCGAAGGCCATGAACCACAGCGGGTAGGACTCGAACATCGGACCGCCTGCGCGCACATCGGCGTAGGAGGCCGCGCCCAGGGTCGAGTCGCTGTGCTCGGCCATGAGCATCTCCGCCCGCGTGCGTTCGAGGAGCGGCCCGGTCTGCACGGCCTCGAGCGCCTCCGGCTCCCCACGCAGCGCCTCGTCCAGGCGCTCGGAGTAGGAAGCGAGGAAGGGGCCCGCCTGACCGGGCTCCAGCGCCGGGCGCTCGTAGGGGGTGAGCTCCGGGCGTGTGGGCTGCGGGAAGTCCGTACCGCAGCCGCTGAGCACGAGCGCCCCCGCGCTCAGGCCCGCGAGCGCTCTCACGGACCGGCGGGAGCGGCCCCGCAGCGTGCTCACGCCGCCAGCCGGTGCCGCGCCGCCGCGTCTCCGTGAGCGTCGAGTGCTGTCGCCGAGGCCATCGCCGTTCCCGCTGTCCGTTCCCGCCTCGCTCCCGGGCCCGCGCCTCGCCGCTCCCGCGGACTCCGCGCGCCGGCGCCTTAGTACGCCGGACGGGCCTGCACCGTTCACGCGCTTGGGCCTCGGGCGGAAGCGGCTCACCCACATGCGGAGGAAGACGAAGGCGGCCAGACCCAGGAACGCCGCGGCTCCGGCGAAGCCCAGCAGCGCCATGCCCAGCACCTCGCCCACCTTCATCGACAGGGTGACCTGCGCGCCCTCGAGAGTGCCCGCGGGCTCCGCGGGCGTGACGACGATGACCTGCGGCTCGGCGTCGAGGTCGAAGGACCGGCTCACCGTGGTGCCGGTGTCCTCCGCCGTCCACCAGTCACGCTCCGGTGCCGGGGCCTCCGGCTGCGGCTCGCCGGCGATGAGCCGGTGATGGGCGGTCTTGGGGAAGTCGACGTCCGTGATCTCCTCATGGGCCACGCCCGTGAGGTAGTCGTCCACGTCGACGCCGTTGGCCGCCCCGAGGAACAGCTCCTGATCCGAGGTGACGGTGAGCGTGGCCTCCGTGTGCTCGAAGGGCACGATCGCCTCGTCGAGGACGAGCGCGTACGCCCCGTCACCGGCGGAGAACGCCTTGGTCGTCGTCTCCTTCTCCGTGCCCACCACGGACAGCGCGGAGAAGGAGAGGCCGGCCAGACCCAGTCCGCACAGCGCGCAGACTATGCCCATCGCCAATCGGATCATCGCACTCGCCTCAGAACAGCGCGCGCATGAGACGACCGCGCGCCTTCACGACGCGGGGATCCTGGGGACCCACGATCTCGAACAGGTCGAGCAGCCGTACGCGCAGGCGCTCCTTGTCCTCCGCCGCGGCTCCCGGCAGGAGTGCCAGCAGACGGGAGAACGCGGCCTCCGCGTCCCCGGCCGCCAGCTGAGCGTCCGCCGCGGCGAGCGCGGCGTCGATGCTGCTCGGGTCCGCGTCCGCAGCGGCGACGGCCGCGGCGGGATCGGTGTCCCCGGTGCGCTTGAGGAGCTCGACGCGGGCGAGGCCCAGCTTGGCGTCCTCGTCCGCGGGCGCCTCTGCGAGTGCCGCCCGGTAGAGCTCCTCCGCACGGGCGAGGTCACCGGCCTCCACTGCCGCCAGGGCCTCGGGGTGGGCCGGGCCGGGGTCCTCTGCCGGAGCCGCTCCCCCGGCAGGCACCGCGATCCTGTTCATGCCCTGCTGAGCGGCGACCGTGACGACCTGGTCGAGGACCTGCCTCACCTGCGCCTCCGGCTGCGCACCCTGGAACAGCGGAGCGGGCTGACCGGCCAGCAGCGCGACGACGGTCGGGATGGACTGCACGCCGAACGCCTGCTGGATGCGCGGGTTCGCGTCGACGTCGATCTTCGCGAGGACCACGCGTCCCTCGTACGACTCGACGACGCGTTCGAGCACGGGGGACAGCTGCTTGCAGGGTCCGCACCACTCGGCCCAGAGGTCGATGACCACGGGGACCTGGGCGGAGAGCTGGACGAGGGCCTCGAACTGCGCCTCGTCGACGTCGAACACCAGGCCGGGGACCTCGACGGCGTTGTCCGGCAGCGCGCCGCCGGCAGGGCCGCCCTGGGCTGCGGCGGCTCCGGGCTGCCCAGCCTCCGGCGGGCGGCCGCGGACGGCGGAGAGATCGAGCCCCTGCGGTGCGGCTCCGTCCTGCTGTGCGTGCGGATCCGGTCCCAGGGATCCGGGAGTCTGGCTCACGTGTCTCACTCCTTGCGAACTCTGCGTTCTCTGTCGTGTGCAGCTCTGCTGCCTGTGGGGCGAGGGTCTGCGAGCGCGGAGGCGGGCGCCTCAGACCAGCTTGGCCCCGGTGTAGACCTCGTTCATGCCCACCATGGTGATGGGATCGTCCTCACCCGACGGGACCACCCAGGTCATGACGAGCTCGGTGGCCTGCTCGAGCTTCTTCGAGGTCTTCTCCTCACCGGTGACCTCCTTCGCCGGCGACGGCAGCGTGAGCGATCCGGTGGTCGACTCCGTGCTGTCCGGCGTGATGGTCGTCTTGGTGCCGATCACACCGGTGACGATGGCGCCGCCGTCCGCCGTGGCCATGGCCGTCAGCTCGTCCGTGCTGCCGGTGTACTCGAAGTCGATCTTCGCGCCGCCCTCCTCAAGGGCGTCACGCTGCTTCTTCTGGTTGTCTGCCACCTGCTTGCGGAAGGCGTCCTCCGTGAATGTCTTCGCGGACTCGGACTCCTCGCCCTTGCCCAGCACGTCCGCGTACGCCTCGGCCACCTTCTCCGGCGCCAGGCGCAGACCGTCCTGCTCAGGGGGGAGGAGCTCCGCTCCGGCGCGGGCGTCCGGGACCTCGGGCAGCTCCGTGCCCGGCTGCAGCGCGGTCTGCGACCACACGGTGTAGTCGGCGCGCGCGTCCTTCTGCGCGAGGACCAGGAGCTGGGTGGTGCCGGACTCGGCGTCACGGGTGACCGCGCTGGTGACGCGCGGCCACTGGTCCGTCGCCGAGGTGTGGTTGACCAGCACCTCGTCCGTCGCCACCGCCGGCGGCAGGCTGGCCTTGTCCCCGGCCTTGTCCTTCACCTCATAGGCGGCCTCGCGCTGGGCGAGGAACGGGCCCGAGGCGCGTGCGGACAGCTTCTTCTCGTCCAGCTTCTCGTCCGCGGCGGAGACCTCCTCGGAGATCCGGGAGAGGATCTCCGTGAGCTGGGCGTCCGTGACGGCGGCCGCGGGGGTGGTGGGAGAGGGCGCGGGCTCTGCCACGGGCAGCTCCTCGGGAGCACAG
>NZ_JALAHB010000196.1 GCF_022712115.1 Brevibacterium sp.
CACCCCACGGACCTCACCGCCACCTTCGACTTCCGCGACATGCGCGAGGACGAGGCCTTCACCGTGGGCGGAGTGCGCTTCGAGCCGTTCCTCGTCGAGCACCCCGTGGAGTGCTACGCCCTGCGCCTCACCGGCCCCGAGGGCGAGGTGCTGACGTACTCCGGCGACACGGACACCTGCCCCGGTCTGCTCCGCGCGGCTGACCGCGCGGACCTCTTCCTCTGCGAAGCGGCCTACGAGGAGGAGCGGGACAGCGTGCGCGGCGTCCACCTCACGGGCAGGCGCGCCGGCGAGGCCGCCGCGTCCGCCGGGGCCGGCAGCCTCGTGCTCACGCACATCCCGCCCTGGACCCGCGAGCACATCGTCGCGGCGGAGGCCGCCGGCGCCTTCGCGGGACCGGTGAGCATCGCACGACCGGGCGGGACCTGGGCCATCGGTCCGGGCGCGGTCGGCGCAGGACCCGCGGTGTCCCCCGGGAAGGGTGCCGCAGCCCCGGAGGATGCCGCGCCCCCGGCCGCCGCACCGCAGATCACATCACCCGCCTCCGCCGAGCCGGTGCACGCCTCGGCCGACGGCGCCGGCTCACGGATCGGATCGCCTGCCTCCGCGCAGGCAGAGAGGAAGGACACACCATGACGACTCCCCGCTTCGACGGACGCGCGGTCGACCAGCTCCGGGAGGTGCGCATCACCCGTGACTGGCTCGACTACGCTGAGGGGAGCGTGCTGGTGGAGTTCGGCCGCACCCGCGTGCTCTGCGCCGCCTCCCTCTCCGAGGGCGTGCCGCGCTGGATGAAGGGCTCCGGCAACGGCTGGGTGACCGGCGAGTACGCGATGCTCCCGCGCGCCACCCACACCCGTTCCTCCCGCGAGTCCGTCAAGGGCAAGGTGGGCGGCCGCACCCATGAGATCTCCCGTCTGGTGGGCCGCAGCCTCCGCGCCGTCGTGGACATGACGAAGCTCGGCGAGAACACGCTGCAGCTCGACTGTGACGTCCTGCAGGCCGACGGCGGCACCCGCACGGCCGCGATCACCGGCGCCTACGTCGCGATGGCCGATGCGATCGACACCGGCCGGCGCCGTGGCTGGATCCCCGCTGCGGTGGACCCGCTCACGGATTCCGTCTCCGCCGTGAGCGTGGGGATCGTCGACGGCCGGCCCGTCCTGGACCTGCCCTACGAGGAGGACTCGCAGGCGGAGACGGACATGAACGTCGTGATGACCGGCTCGGGCCGCTTCGTCGAGGTGCAGGGCACCGCGGAGGGACAGCCGTTCGACCGCGGTGAGCTGGGGAGCCTGCTCGACCTCGCGCAGAAGGGCTGCGCGGAGCTGGCGGCTCTGCAGCGGGATGCCCTCTCCGCGCCGAGGAGGGCGCAGCGTTGACGCCGCTGACCGAGGTGGTGCTCGCGACCCGCAACGAGGGCAAGCGCGCGGAGCTCGAGGCGCTGCTCGCACTCACGCTGGGGACGGACGGCGGCGATGCCGCGGTGCGCGTGCGCTCCGCGGCTGAGCTCGGCCTGCCGGACGTGGTGGAGGACGGGGTGACCTTCGAGGAGAACGCCCTCCTCAAGGCCCGCTCCGCCGCCCGGATCACCGGGCTGCCCGCGATGGCCGACGACTCGGGCCTGGCGGTGGAGGTGCTGGGCGGGGCACCGGGCATCTTCTCCGCGCGCTGGTCCGGCACCCACGGCGACGACGCGGCGAACAACGCCCTGCTGCTCGCCCAGCTGGCGGATGTGCCGGATGCGCATCGCGGCGCCGCGTTCGTCTGCGCCGCCGCCTACGTCCACCCCGACGGCACGGAGATCGTGTGCCACGGACGGTTCCGGGGCCGTCTCCTGCGGGCGCCGCGGGGAGAGAACGGGTTCGGCTACGATCCCCTGTTCCTCCCGGACGGCGAGGAGCGGACCGCGGCGGAGCTCGCACCGGAGGAGAAGAACCGGATCTCCCACCGTGCACTGGCCTTCCGGGCGCTCGCGGACCGTCTTCGGACCTCGGGCGCCGCGGACGGCCGCTGAGGGACCGGCCTCAGGGGTCGCCGCCCGCCCCGGCCCCGGCCGCCCCGTGGCCGGCGAGCCCGCCGGCATCCCGGATCGCGGCCGCGCCGTCCCTGTCCGCACCAGCCGCTACACTGTGGCGTGACCCACACATGAGACAGTCCTGCCGGGCAGGACGACGGACCGCAGGAGAACAATGTCCCGTCTGACGACCCTCACCGCGACCCTGGCCGCCGTCGGGCTGCTGGCCGCCGGCTGCAGCGCCGGGAGCGGCAGCACCGGCACCGCCGCGGGTGAAGGGCGCACGGACATCGTCGTGGCCCACACCGCGGAGCCCACCAACCTCGACTTCACCACGACCTCGGGCGCGGCCATCCCGCAGGCGCTCATGGAGAACGTCTACGAGTCCCTCGTGCGGATCGACCAGAACGGCGAGGTGCAGCCTGCGCTCGCGGACTCGTGGGAGCTCAGCGACGACCGTCTCACCTACACCTTCGCCCTCGACCCGGACGCGACCTTCTCCAACGGGGATCCGGTGACGGCGGAGGACGTGAAGTTCTCCTACGAGCGAGTGGTCTCCGACGAGTGGACGAACGCGCTGGGCGCCAAGATGGACATCATCGACTCCATCGAGACCCCGGACGAGCACACGGTCGCCATCACCCTGGAGCGCCCCTCCAACAGCTGGCTGTTCGAGCTCGCCTCGCTGGTGGGGGCGGTCTTCTCCCCGGACGGGGTGGACGACCTGGCGAACACCGCCGTGGGCAGCGGCCCCTACGAGGTCGAATCCTTCACCCGCGGTCAGGAGCTCGTCTTCGCCAAGCGCGACGACTACGCGGGCTCCAATCCCGGTGACCTGGAGACGGTCACCTTCCGGTACTTCGCGGACGCCGTCGCCGCGGCCAACGCCCTCAAGTCCGGGCAGGTCGACGTGATCGGGAACCTCCAGGCACCCGAACTCACCGAGGAGTTCGAGGCCGACGACGCCACGCAGGTCATCGAGGGCACGACCAACGGCGAGGTGGTGCTGTCGATGAACAACGCCGAGGGCCTCTTCTCCGATCAGCGCGTCCGTGAGGCCGTGCTCCACGGCATCGACGAACAGGCGGTCCTCGACACCGCGTGGGGCGGCAAGGGCACGCTGATCGGCGGCATGGTCCCGCCCACGGACCCCTACTACGAGGACCTCACGGACGTGTGGCCCACGGACGTGGAGAAGGCCAGGGAGCTCATCGACGAGGCCGGGGCGGAGGGAGAGTCCTTCACCTTCACGGTCCCCTCGCTGCCCTACGCCCAGGCCTCGGCGGAGATCGTCGCCGCGCAGCTGAAGGAGATCGGTCTGAACGCGCAGATCGAGACGCAGGAGTTCCCGGCGGTCTGGATCGAGCAGACCATGACGGAGAAGTCCTACGACATGAGCGTCGTCAACCACGCGGAGGCCCGTGACATCCTCACGGTGTTCGGCGAGGGCTACTACACCGGCTACGACTCCAGCCGCATCGAGGACACCGCGCTCGCCGCGGATGAGGGCACGGAGGAGGAGTACACCGAGGGGATGAAGGACGTGGCCCGCACGATCACGGAGGACGCCGCGGCCGGGTTCCTCTTCCTCTTCCCCAACCTCATCGTCGCGGACGCCGGTGTGACGGGCCTGCCGGAGAACATGGTCTCCGACGCCTTCGCGATCGCCCAGCTGGGCTGGTCCGAGGGCTGAGGTGGCGGCACTCCTCAACCGGCTCCTGCAGTTCCTGCTGACGGTGTGGGCGGCCACCGTGGTCGTGTTCGCCCTCATGCAGGTGCTGCCGGGCAATGCCGCGCAGGTGGCCGCGGGTCTTCACGCCACACCCGAGGACGTGGCCCGGATCGAGGCGGAGTTCGGCCTCGACCGGCCGCTGCCGGTGCAGTACCTCGACTGGGTCGCAGGCATGCTCCGCGGCGACTTCGGTGTCTCCTACGTCACGCATGCGCCCATCACCCCGCTCATCGCCGACAGCATCCAGGTGACGCTCATCCTCGTGGTGACCTCCATGGCGGTGGCGCTGCTGCTGGCGGTCCCGCTGGGCAGCATCGCCGCGCTGCTGCGGGGGAAGCCGCTGGGAGCGCTGCTCTCCGGGCTGAGCCAGGTGGGCGTCGCCGTCCCCAACTTCCTCGCCGCGATCCTCCTGGTCATGCTCTTCTCGCTGGGGCTGGGCTGGTTCCCCTCCTCCGGCTGGCAGGCGCCCATCGAGGGCATGGGGGGCTTCCTCTCCCACCTCGTGCTGCCGGTGTTCGCCCTGGCGCTCGTGCAGGCCGCGATCCTCACCCGCTACGTGCGCTCCGCCGTGCTGGAGGTCCTCCGTGAGGACTTCCTCCGCACGGCGCGGGCCAAGGGGCGCACGGCATGGAGTGCCCTGCTGACCCACGGTCTGCGCAACGCCGCGATCCCGGTCGTGACGGTCGCCGGCGTCCAGCTGGCGACGCTGCTGGTGGGAGCCGTGGTCGTGGAACAGGTGTTCGTGCTGCCGGGGATCGGCTCCGAGCTCATCCGTGCGGTGCAGAACCGCGATCTGCTCACGGTCCAGGCCATCGTCATGGTGCTCGTGGTCATGGTGCTCGTGCTCAACCTCCTCATCGACCTCCTGTACTCGGTCCTGGACCCGCGCGTGAGGAGCGGGGCATGAGCGGCGGGCGCACGGTGCGGAAGGCGGACCTCACCCTCGTGACCGGCGGCGTGCTCGTGGGGATCGTGGTGCTCCTCGCCCTCGTCTCCTTCGTCTGGACGCCCTACGACTACGCGGCTCCGCAGCCGCAGGACCGGCTCGAGGGCATGAGCGCGGCTCACCTCTTCGGCACGGACCGGTACGGCCGCGACACCCTCACGTGGATCATGATGGGCGCACGCATCACCCTGCTGGTGGGGCTCGTGGCCGTGGCGATCGCACTCGTGGTCGGGGTGCCCCTGGGAGTGCTCGCGGGGATGACGCGCGTCCGCTGGCTCTCCGGATTCATCATGCGCGGCAGCGATCTGCTCCTGGCCTTCCCCGCGCTGCTGCTCGCGATCGTGTTCTCCGCCGTGTTCGGCCCCGGCACCGGCCCCGCCATGTGCGCGCTGGGCATCGCCGCGATCCCCGCCTTCGCGCGAGTGGCGCGTTCGGGCACCATGCAGATCATGAGCCGGGAGTTCGTCGCGGCCGCGCGGACCGCCAATCGCTCCACCTGGGCGATCGCGCTCACGCACGTGCTGCCCAACATCGGCGGGCTCGTGGTGGTGCAGGCCTCCGTGGCGTTCGCGCTCTCCGTCCTGGCGGAGGCGGGACTGTCGTTCCTGGGGCTGGGCACCCAGCCGCCCACGCCGTCCTGGGGGAGGATGCTGCAGGAGTCCCAGCAGTTCCTCGGGACGGCGCCGGAGCTGGCGATCTTCCCGGGCGTGTTCATCGCGGTGGCGGTGCTGGGGTTCAATCTGCTGGGGGACGGTCTGCGGGACCGTCTGGATCCGACTCTCCGGGGGAGAGAATGAGCGAGCACATGCAGACGAGCGCGCCGCTGCTCACGGTTTCGGACCTCACGATCGGCACGCGTGCGCGCACCCTCGTGGAACCGCTGTCGTTCTCGATCGGCGCGGGGGAGCGGGTGGGTCTCATCGGCGAGTCGGGTTCCGGCAAGTCGCTGACCTCGTCCGCCGTCATGGGTCTGCTGGCCCCGGAGCTCTCCGCCGCCGGCAGCGTGGAGCTCGCGGGGGAGGACGGCAACCTCCTGGACCTCGACGAGCGGGCGCTCGCCCGTCTGCGCGGACGCCGCATGGGCATGGTCTTCCAGGAGCCGATGAGCGCCCTCAACCCGCTCATGCGCGTGGGTGCGCAGGTGGCCGAGGTGATGACCCTCCACGGCACTGCACGCGGTGCCGCCGCGATGTCCCGGGCGGTGGATCTGCTCGACCAGGTGCGGCTGCCGGATCCGGCCCAGGCGGCGAGGGCCTACCCCCATCAGCTCTCCGGCGGTCAGCGCCAGCGCGTCATGCTCGCGATGGCGCTGGCGAACTCCCCGGACCTGCTGGTGGCGGACGAGCCCACCACCGCGCTGGACGTGACGGTGCAGGCGGCGGTGCTGGACCTCATCGACGAACAGATCGCCGCGCGCGGCACGGGTCTGCTGTTCATCACGCACGACCTCGCGGTGGTGGCGCGCGTCTGCGAGCGCGTGCTCGTCATGCACTCCGGGCGCGTGGTGGAGCAGGGCACCGTGGAGCAGATCTTCACGGACCCGCAGCACGCCTACACGCGCGGTCTGCTCGCCGCGAGCGACCTCAGTGCCACGGACGCCCGCGGGCGTCTCTTCACCATCCGGACCGCGTCCGAGTACGGCGGCCCGCTCGCGCAGCAGGAGCGACCCGCCGGACAGGCCGCACCCGGGTCACAGGATCCCGGCGAGGACCGGGACCGCCTCGCACGGCACGGGGAGGACCCGGCTGCGTCGGACGAGCCCGCTCCTGGGGACGGGTCTGCCATGAGAGACCGGTCTGTTCCCGGGGACGAGTCTGTTCCCGAGGACGGGCTTGCTCCCGAGGACGGGCCGCCCACCGGGGGGCCGCCCACCGGGGACCTGCCCACCGGGGACCGGTCCGCCGAGGAGGAGGCGCCCGTCCCGGCGGACGAGGCGGCCTCGGGCACGGGGCCCCGCCCTCTCATCGAGGTGCGCGGCCTCACCAAGACCTATGTGCGCCGGGCGGGACTGCTGCGGCGGCAGGAGGTGCTCGCTCTGCGGGGCATCGACGTGTCCGTGCGCCCGGGCGGCAGACTGGGCGTGGTGGGGGAGTCCGGCTCCGGCAAGACGACGCTGCTCTCGATCCTCGCAGGCCTCCTGCCCGCCACCGCCGGGACCGTACGGGTGGGGGACGTCGAGGTCGATCCCCGCGACACCGCCGGACTGAGCGCCATGCGGCGCGACCTCCAGGTGGTCTTCCAGGATCCCTTCGCCTCCCTCGACCCCCGGATGACCACCCGTGAGATCGTCACGGAACCGCTGCGCTCACAGGGTGTGGGGCACGCGGAGCGCGCCGCCCGTGCCGCAGAGGTGATCGAGGCGGTGGGCCTGGACGCGGAGGCCCTCGGCCGGTACCCGCACCAGTTCTCCGGCGGCCAGCGGCAGCGCATCTCGATCGCCCGCGCGCTCGTGTGCCGTCCCCGCATCCTCGTGGCGGACGAACCCGTCTCCGCCCTCGACGTCTCCGTGCGCGCTCAGGTGCTCAACCTGCTCTCCGATCTCGTCGACGAGTACGGTCTCACCCTCGTGTTCGTCTCCCACGACCTGGGCGTGGTCCGGCACCTCTGCGACGAGGTGGTGGTCATGCGTGCGGGCGAGGTCGTGGAGGCCGGTCCCGTCGACGCCGTCTACGACCGTCCGCAGGAGGAGTACACGCGCGCGCTCGTCGCGGCGACGCCCACCCTCGCCGGCGCCCTCGCACGCAGCTGAAGCGGCCCCTCGACGAAAGGCAGCGAAGAATGCACACCCACACACCCGCGTCCCACGGCCTCGCGGACCTCGGCACCGCAGAACTCGTCGCCGGGTACCGCAGCGGCGCGTTCACCCCCGTCGAGGTGCTGGAGGCCGTGCGCCGGCGGGTCGAGGAGCGCGAGCCCACTGTGCACGCTCTCTGGGCCGGCGATCTCGACGACGGCTCCGCCGCCTGGGCGGCAGCGGAGGAGGCCGGCAGGCGCTATGCCGCAGGCACGCCGCGCGGTCCCCTTGACGGGGTGCCGGTGACGGTGAAGGAGAACATCGCCCGGAAGGGCGTGGCGAAGCCGGCCGGTCATGCGGCCGGGGTGCCGCCGGTGGCGGAGGCGGACGCTCCCATCGTCGCCCGGCTCCACGAGGCCGGTGCCGTGCTCTTCTCCTCCACGGTCATGCCGGACTGGGGCATGCTCTCCTCCGGCGTCTCCTCCCGTCACGGGATCACCCGTTCTCCGCTGGACCCCACGCTCACCACGGGCGGCTCCTCCTCCGGTGCCGGCGCCGCGGCGGCAGCCGGCTACGGCCCCGTCCACATCGGCTCGGACATCGGCGGCTCCATCCGCCTGCCCGGCACCTGGCTGGGGCTCGCCACGCTCAAGCCCAGCTTCGGCCGCGTGCCGCTGGACGCGCCCTACCTCGGGCGCTGCGCGGGTCCGCTGGCCCGCCGTGTGTCGGACCTCCGCGCGGCGATGCAGGTGATCGGCAGGCCGGACGTCCGCGACGTCTCCGAGCTCCCGCCCTACCACGGCGACTACTCCCGCCCGCTGTCCGCGGCCCCGGGGCCTGCGCAGGCCCCGGGCTCACGGCCCGCCTCGCTGGAGGGCGTGCGGATCGCGTGGCACACGGACGCCGGCTGCGGCGCGAGCACGGATCCGGAGGTCGCAGAGGTGGTCGTGCGGACGGCGGAGCTGCTCCGCGACGCGGGAGCCGAGCTCACGGAGATCCCGCCCTTCATGGACCCCGGTCTGCTCGCCGACGTCGACAGGTTCTGGCGGGTGCGCTCCTGGGGAGACCTCCGGGCGCTGCCCGTCGAGGAGCAGCACAGGATCCTGCCGCACGTGGCGCAGTGGTGCCAGGCCGGTGCGGACGTGAGCGGGGTGGAGGTGCTGCGGTGCTACCACTCCATCCAGCAGATGCGGGAGGTCGCGATCGCCGCGACAGCGGCCTACGACTTCGTGCTCTCCCCGGTGGCGCCGATGGCCGCCTTCCCGGCCGAGCAGCCGATGCCCTTCCTCGACCCGAGCGTGCCCATGACCCACATCGGCTTCACGGTGCCGTACACCATGTCCGAGCAGCCCGCGGCGACCGTGGACGCGGGAGCCACCGCGGACGGCCGGCGCGTGGGCGTCCAGCTGGCCGGGCGCCGGTTCGACGATGCCGGCGTGCTCAGCCTCGCGGAGGTCCTGGAGGGTCTGCTGAGCGGCTAGGGTCTGCCGGGAGGCTCCGCATGCCCGCAGGCCTGCGGAGCCGCCGCTCAGCCGTTCGTGAGGAAGTCGATGACGATCTTGTCGTCCTCGATCTTCGTCGTGCCGGAGGGGCCCAGGTCCGCCTCGAGCTGGTACTCGTCGCCGTTCTCCGCCTCGACGACGGCCTCCACCTTCCCGCGCTTGCCGTCCTCGGTGTAGAAGGAGCCGGTGGCGACCAGCCCGAGCGAGGACACCGTGACGGTGGGCTTCTCCTTGAGGTCGAAGTCGACGCCGTCCTTCTTGAGCGTGTCGAACTTCTCCTTCTCGTCCTCCGTGGCGAAGGCGTCGCGGGAGAAGAACCCGCAGTCGGTCTCGAGCTTCTCCGAGTCCACGCACTTCTCCAGTGCGGCGTCGACGGCCTTCTGCACGTCCTCGGCGTAGGCCTTGTTGGTGTGGATGGTCACGTCCAGCGGTGCCGGCTGCGGCTCCGGCGTCTCCGAGAAGCCCAGCGAGATCGTCGACTCCGCAGGTTCGGTGTACTTCGTCTCCGCCACCGCCGCGCGATAGGTCCCGGGCATCACTGCGTACTCGGTGGCTCCGGACTGCAGGGACACGTCCACGTCGTTGACGGTGGTGCCGTCCGTCTGCACGAGGTCGAGCGTGAGGGTCTGCAGGACCGGAGCGTTCAGCGTCCACTCGTCGAAGAAGAGACCCGTCCGCCCGGTCCGCGTCGCCGTGAGCGGCAGCTCGTAGCTCTGCCCGTCCACGCTGTAGGCGGCGGTGAGCGTGGCGGAATCCCCGTCGATCCGGGGCTCGGAGACGGAGACCTCTTCGATGCTCTCCGCCGCGGCCCGTGCGATCTCCGGGTCGAGCAGTGTCGTGTCCGCGCCGTTGGGCACCTGCGGCTCCGCGATCGCCTGCGCGGCATCGAGATCCCCGTCGGCCACCGCGTCCATGTACTTCTGGGCCACCACGTCCGGCCCGTACTCGGACCGGTTGACGTTCCTCACCGTGAGGATGCCCACCACCACGAGGACGAGGACGACTCCGACGGCGCACAGGGAGAGGATGAGCGGCAGCCGGCGCTTCCTCTCCCCGCGGGAGCCCCGCCGGGTCTCCGGGGCGGCCTGGGCTCCGGTGGGGCCGGTGCCCGCGTATCCGGGAGCGGGCGCAGGCTGGGGCACCCCGTCCGGGCCGGAGCCCGGGGGCGGTCCCGAGGCGGCTCCCGGGCTGAAGTCCGCAGGCGGGACGGGACCGGATCCCGGGGGCGGAGAGCCCGGCGGCGGCTGCTGCGGCATCGGTGGGAACTGATCATGGGAGCTCATCGGAGGACGCTCACCTTCATGACGGGGACGGGCACGGTGTTCAAGCTACCACCCGGCCGCGGACCCCCGCCTGCTGTGACGGCCGCGACGCCGGTGTGTCGAGGACCCTCTCAGCACTCGGGAGCGGGGAAGATGGGCTCGATGTCTCCTGCACCTGAACCTTCCCCCTCCCTCAGCCGCCACCCTGTGACGATCGGCGCCCTCGAATCCCTGCGCGCCTTCGTCGTCACGGCCTGTCTCGCCCTCATCGTCGCGACGGCGGCCTGGTTCGTCGCTCTCGCTCAGCAGCAGCCGCTCAGCGTCGTCCCCGTGTGGGCCGGCACTCTCGTGGGCACCGCCGCGGGCTGGGCGACCGAGGCCCCGCCCGCTCTGCCTCCCACCCTCCTCACCGTGGGCCTCGTCGTGCTGCTGGGACAGGCGTTCGGCCGCACGCGCAGGGCACTGGCGGTGAACGCGGACCTGGCCCGCGCCGGGCGCCTGCCCGCTTCCCCGCACGCGTTCCTGTGGGGCATCTCCACCGGCGAGGGCGCGAGCGTCGAGATGGTGGCGGTGAGCG
>NZ_JALAHB010000197.1 GCF_022712115.1 Brevibacterium sp.
CGGCGACCCCGCCGGCCCAAGCCGAGAGACTCCCGCGCCCCCGCCCGCCGCGGTCCGGGAGGCCGTTGCGCAGCATCTCCCGGCACACGGAGGCCAGCCCGGCGGCAGCGGTGCGCATGAGCGCCTCGCCTCTGCCGGCCTCGAGCAGGGGTCTCTCAGCGGCACGGATCGCGGCGGCCGAGTATGCGGGGAGGGGCATGTCAGCGCCCCTCTGCCGGCCCGGCAGCTCCAGGCACCTGCGCAGCATCGGCTGCCGCACGCTCGAGCCGACGCGCGGCGAGGTGGGCGAGGAAGAGCGCGTTGCCGCCCAGCCCCTCGTCGGAGTGCTGGGCCCGAGGCGAATGGTTGACCTCCTGCTCCGCGGGGTCCGTGCCCGGCATCGCCGCTCCCACGTGCCCGTACGCGCCCGAGACGCGGGCCAGCACCCGGGAGAAGTCCTCGGACCCGGCACGCGGGTGCGGCACGGCGTGCGCCCGGTCCCCGCCGAAGAGGTCCGCGAACGTCTGCAGGTAGAACCGGGCCTCGGCGTCGTCATTCACGGTGGCCGGCAGGCGCGTGTCGAAGGTGACGTCCGCGCCCAGCCCGTGCGCCCCCAGGAACCGCTCCGCGAACCGGGGCAGCTCCTCCGCGCACCGGGCGGTGGCCTCCGGAGAGAAGGTGCGGACGCTGATGGAGAGCTCCGCGGTGTCCGGGATGACGTTGGTCGCGGTGCCGCCGTGGAAGCTGCCCACCGTGAGCACCACGGGGTCGAAGGCGTTGAAGGAGCGGGACAGGTACTCCTGCAGCTGGCCGATGAGAGCGGCGCCGGCCTCGATGGGATCTAGCGCGTCCTCCGGCCGGGAGGCGTGGCCCCCGCGACCGCGGACGGTGACGTCCATCGCGGAGAACGCCGCCATGTAGGAGCCCTCGCGGGTGTAGGCGTGCCCCAGCGGCTGGTCGGCGGAGACGTGCAGGCCGTAGGCGCCCACCACCGGCACCCCGGCGGCGTCGAGCACACCCTCCTCGAGCATCTTCCCCGCACCGTCCCAGCCCTCCTCACCGGGCTGGAACATGAAGACGACATCGCCGGCGAGCGCGTCCCGCACGCCGTGCAGCAGGTGCGCCGCCCCTACGAGGCCCGCGGTGTGGAGGGCGTGGCCGCAGGCGTGCATGGTGCCGCGCTCGGAGGCGAAGGAGAAGCCGGTGGCCTCCGTCACCGGCAGTGCGTCCATGTCCCCGCGCAGCAGCACCGCCTGGTGGGACTCCGCCCGCCTCCCGCCGCGGAGCACGGCGACGATGCTGCTCAGCCCGCTGCCGGTGGTGATCTCCAGGTCCAGGCCGGAGAGCTCCTCGAGCACCTTGCGCTGCGTGGCCGGCAGGTCGAGGCCCACCTCCGCCTCCCGGTGCAGTGAGCGCCGCAGAGCCTGCAGCCGCGGCAGGACCGCCGTGGCATCGGCCGGGGTGGGCAGATGCGGTGCCGAGGTGCCGTGGGAGCCGTCCGTGTGTACCGCGGTCGCCGTGTGCTCTGTGTTCTCCGTGCGCTCTGTGCTGCTCATGCGCCCAGGCTAATCCGCTCCGGCCGGTCCGGCGGGTTCCCTGCCATATCCGAGACGACGGTGTGAGGAAGGAGCCATGCCGGAAAATTGCATAGGCAATCTATATAGATCTACGATGTTGGACATGCCCAAGGACACCGCACAGGAGCTCGCAGCGCGACTCATCGTCGGCGGGAGCGGCTTCGCACGGACCGCTTCACGCGGCGTGACCCGCGGCTTCTCCCTCGTGGCGATGCGCACGCTGTCCAACCTCAAGAAGGAGGGCGGCCTGCGGATCGGCGAGCTCGCACAGCGGGAGGGCATCGCCCAGCCGTCCATGACCAGCGCGGTCAACAGCCTGGCGAACGCCGGCCTCGTGACGCGGGAGCCGGATCCGGACGATGCGCGCGCGGCGGTGGTGACGCTCACCCCCGCCGGCAGCGCGGAACTCACCGCGTTCCGGCTGCGGACGGCGGATTCCGCGGCACCGCTCATCGAGGCCCTCCCCGCGGAGGACCTCGCGGCGCTCACCCGCGCCGCGGAGCTGCTGGACCAGCTCACGGAACAGCTGCGCAGCCGGTGAATCACCCGGCGCGGCAGCGGCCCGGCACCGCCCGCACGGCGGAGGCGGACACGATCCACACAGACGACAACCACAGAGGAGCTCCGACGCCCACGATGACAGCACAGACAGAGGCTCCGGCCCGCGCCGGCGCGAAGAGCGGCATGGCTGCAGATCACGGCACGGCGAGCACCGGCAGCGCGAAGAGCATGAAGCCGCACAAGGAGGGCTCGGTCCTCCACCAGCCGCCGGCGGTGTGGGCGATCGCCTTCGCCTGCGTCGTGTCCTTCATGGGGATCGGCCTCGTCGACCCGATCCTCCCTGCGATCAGTCACGACCTGAATGCCACCCCCGGCCAGACGATGCTGCTGTTCACCAGCTACCTGCTCATCACCTCGCTCGGGATGTTCTTCACCGGCTTCATAGCCAGCCGGCTGGGCGTGCGCACCACCCTCATCGTCGGCCTCGTGCTGATCGTGGCCTTCGCGGCATTCGCCGGAGCCTCCGGAACCGTCGGTGAGATCATCGGCTTCCGCGCGGGCTGGGGTCTGGGCAACGCGCTCTTCATCTCCACCGCGCTCGCCGCGATCGTCGGCGCGGCCAGCGGCGGCAGCGCGTCCGCGATCATCCTCTACGAGGCGGCCATCGGCGTGGGCATGGCCGTGGGCCCGCTGCTCGGCGGGGTCCTGGGCAACGTCTCCTGGCGCGCCCCCTTCTTCGGTACCGCCGCGCTCATGGCCGTGGGCCTCATCGCCATCGTCGCCATGCTCCGCACCGGCATGGCGCGCCCGGAGCCGGTCAGGCTCACCGCAGGCTTCCGCGCGCTGGGGAACCCGGCCCTGCTGACCTTCGGCATCGCCGCCCTCGCCTACAACTACGGCTTCTTCACGCTGCTCGCCTACTCTCCGTACCCGCTCGAGTCCGCCGCCGCGGCGCAGGGCATGGAGTTCGGCGCCCATGAGCTGGGCCTCGTCTTCTTCGGCTGGGGCCTCATGCTGGCGCTCTCGTCCGTGTTCGTCGCCCCGGTCCTCACCCGCAGGCTGGGCCTGCTCCCCACGCTCTTCACGATGCTGGGCCTGCTGGTGGTCTGCGAGCTCTCACTCGGCGCCTTCTCCTCCTCGGTCACGGGGCTGACGGTGACCATCATCGTCGCCGGCTTCTTCCTGGGCGTCCTCAACACCGCGCTCACCGAAGCCGTCATGGAGGCCACCGATCTCCCCCGCCAGGTGGCGTCCTCGACCTACTCGGCCGTCCGCTTCCTGGGCGGCGCGGTCGCGCCGGCGGTCTCCGGCAGCATCGCCGCCTGGCTGGGCACCCCGGGGCCCTACTGGTTCGGCGCGGCTGCGGTGCTCATCGCGATCATCGTCCTGATCGTGGGCCGCAAGCACCTGAGCCACCTCTCCCGCCCGCACATGAACGCCGAGGCCGAGGCCCAGGCGATCACGGCCGGCGACGAGGTCTGAGCGCACCTCCCCGTCGGGACGCGGGAAGCCTCCCCTCGAGCGCACACGCGCGATCGAGGGGAGGCTTTCCGTGTGCACCGGCCCCTGGACAGCGGCCGGTCAGTGCGCCGTGTCTGCCTCCCCGCTCCGCAGCCGTGCGACGAGAAGACTGAGGAACTCCGCGCGGACCCTGTCCGGTGCGCTGTCCGCCGGAGTGTGGATCTGGACGCTGCGCCGGCCCAGACCCGCCTCGCCCAGGCGGACGAATCGCATCCCGTCCTCCAGCCGCGGGCCCAGCGGCGAGAGGAACGCGAGGCCGCCGCCCGCACGCACGAAGTCGAGGAGGGCGGCGCTGCTGTCCGATTCGAAGACGGGATCGAGGGCGATGCCGCGCTCCCGTGCGGCCTCGGCCAGCAGATCACGCTGAGAGCTCTGCCCAGCGAGGAGCGCATAGGGGTGTGACAGCGCCTCGCCGAGGGTGAGTCCGGACCGTTCGGCCACGGGGTGGCCGGCGGGCGCGACGGCGTGCATGTCGACCTGCAGCGCGTACTCCACGCGGACCCCGGGCGTGAGTCCGGTGACGAAGCACGCGCCGATGTCCGCACGCGCCTCCCGGACCGCCCGGACCACGTCGTCGCTGGAGGCGACTGCGACCTCCACCCGCGCCTCGGGCCGCCGCTGCCGCAGGGATGCGGCCGCATGCGCGACCACAGGGCCGACGAACCCGCCGGAGCAGACCACGCGCAGCCGGCGGCTCCCGGGAGCCGCCTGCGCCAGATCAGCACGGAGCGCCTGCGCCTCGATCCTCGCCCGCCGCACATGCGTGAGCAGGCGGAAGCCCTGCGCGGTGAGCTCCATCCCCTGCCTGCGCCGGATGAAGAGCTGCGCTCCCAGCGACCGCTCCAGCTTGGCGATCTGCCGGCTCACCGCGGAGGCGTTGACCCGCAGTCTCCGGGCGGCGGCGCTGACGGAATCCGCCTCCGCGACTTCCCGGAAGTAGACGAGCTCCGCCGGCAGGAGGTCCTCGACCATGATGCGCCCCCTTCGCCCCTCTTCCTCCGAGCGCCGGCCGCGCCGGCACCGCCCGATCACGCCCCAGCGCCTTCCTTGCCTGAAATGCAACACACCCGTGCGCAATCGGCTGTGCCTGACACCACCAGAACGGTATCTCCTTCAGTAGATTGTCTCGAGTCGCTTCAGGCCGGCACCAGCAAATCGTGCAACTCGGTGCGCTCCGTGACCCAGTCCCGGACAGCTGCGCCATCAGTCATCGGAGACTTTCATGAGCGCTTCCATGCCGTCAGATCAACGGTGCCGCAGCAGGTTCCTCAACTCCATCGAGTGGCTGGGGAACAAGCTGCCGGAGCCCATGATCATCTTCCTCTGGCTCATCCTGCTCATCGCGGTCGTCTCCGCCGCGCTCGCCGCCGCCGGCGTCTCCGTCATCCACCCGGACACCGGTGAGGACGTGCCCGTGCGGAGCCTGCTCAGCGGGGACGGACTGGTCTTCGTCCTCGAGGACACCGTCTCCAACTTCGTGGGCTTCGCCCCCGTGGGAACCGTGCTGACCATCATGCTCGGCATCGGGCTCGCAGACAGGATCGGCCTGCTGGGCACCCTCATCCGCGCCGTCATGCTCGGCATGCCCGCATGGCTGCTGCCCTATGCGGTGTTCCTGGTCGCCAACGCCGCCACCATCGCCGCAGACGCCGCGTTCCTCATCATGCCGCCGCTCGCAGCCATCGTCTACCGCACGCTGGGCCGCAACCCCCTGGTGGGGATCGTCTCCGCATTCGCGGGTTCCTCGAGCGGCTACGGGTCCGGCTTCCTCATCACCTCGATGGAGCCGATGCTCGCGGGCATCACCAACGAAGCTGTCGCGATCATCGGCGACGGCCCCGTGGTCACGGCCGTCGACAACTATTTCTTCATGGTCGCGGCGGCCGTCCTGTGCACCCTGGTGGGCGGCTCCATCACACGGTGGATCGTCGAGCCACGTTTCGGGGCGTACACGGGTGAGCACACCGCCCGTGCGGAGCCCCTGACGACCGGCGAGAAGCGCGGCCTGTGGTGGGCCGGGACCGCCGCGGCGCTGTACATCGGCCTCGTGGCCGTCGCAGCCCTCGTGCCGGACTCACCGCTGCAGAACGAGGACGGCGGGCTCGTGCCCTCGTCCCTGCTCTCCGGCGTGGTGCCTATCCTCCTCGTGTTCTTCACCCTGATGGCCCTCGCGTACGGCTTCGGCTCGCGCACGCTCACCTCCGGCAGGCAGGTGGTGGAGCACTTCGCGGAGGCGATCGGCGGAATGCGCTTCTTCCTCGTCGTCATCTTCGTGATCTCCCAGTTCAGCGCCTACTTCAACTGGTCCAACATCGGCCTCTGGGTCTCCGTCAACGGCGCCGAGTTCCTCGTCGGCATCGGCGCCACCGGAGTGGGCGTGCTCGTGGGCGTGACCCTCATCTCCGCGCTGATCACGCTGCTCATCACCAGCGGCACAGGACTGTGGGCGATCCTCGCCCCCATCTTCGTGCCGATGTTCATGCAGCTGGGCTTCCATCCCGCCGCCGTGCAGATGGCCTATCGCATCGGCGATTCCTCGACGTCGATGGTCACGCCCCTCATGCCGTACATGATCGTGATCCTCGGCTTCATGCGCGAATGGGACAGGAAGCAGGGGCTCGGGAACGTCATCTCGGCCACCGTGCCCTACGCCATCGGGGTCTTCGTCGCCCAGTCCGCCCTCTTCCTGGTGTTCTACTGGCTGGGACTCCCCCTCGGTCCGGGGGTGGGCTTCCGGCTCGACTGATCCGCGCTCCCCGCCCGCACCCGCTCTCCTCGAAAGGCCGCATCCATGACAGCTCACTCCCCCACCCGCGCGGACGCCGTCGCCGCTGCACACGCTCGTGCGGACTCCGGCGCGCTCTTCACGGAACTCGCCCGGCGCGTCTCCCACCGGACCGTCAGCACCGACCCCCGGTCCTCGGCCGCCGTCCTCGACTATCTCGACGGCGAGCTGGGCCGCACCCTGAACGCGCTGGGCTTCGAGTGGCGCAGGTACGAGAACCCGGTCTCGCCCCGGCACCCCTTCCTCATCGCGGAGAGGAGCGAGGAGGACGCCGCGTTCACGGTCCTCATGTACGGGCACGCGGACGTGCAGCCGCCGCAGGCGGAGAAGTGGAGCGAGGGCCTCGACCCCTGGACCCTGACCGAGCGGAACGGCCGCTGGTACGGACGCGGATCCGCGGACAACAAGGGGCAGCACACCATCAATCTCGCCGCCCTGGAGGAGGTCCTCGCCCTCTCCGGCGGCCGCTTGGGCTACAGCGTGAAGCTGCTCGTCGAATCCGGCGAGGAGACCGGATCGCCCGGCCTCAGCGAGTTCTGCGCGGCTCACCGTGAGGCCCTCGCCGCCGATGTCTTCCTCGCCTCCGACGGTCCGCGCATCTCCGCGGAGTCGCCCACCGTCTTCCTCGGCTCACGCGGCACCACCCTGCTGCGGCTGCGGGTGGATGAGAGGGAGCGCTCCCACCACTCCGGCAACTGGGGCGGCGTGCTCTCCAACGCCGGGACCATCCTCGCCGGTGCGCTGGCCTCACTCACGGATGCACGGGGACGGCTCCTCGTCGAGGAGCTCCGTCCCACGGAGATCGACCCTGCAGTGCGCCGCGCCTGCGCCGCGCTCGAGGTGGGAACCGACCCCGGCGACCCCACTCTCACCGAGGGCTGGGGAGAACCCGGGCTCACACCCGCAGAAAGGCTCTTCGCCTGGAACACGCTCGAGGTGCTCGACTTCCTCTGCGGCGACCCCCACAGCCCGGTGGGCGCGATCCCGGGCACCGCCCATGCGGACCTGCAGTTCCGCTACGTCGTCGGCTCCACGGCTCCGGCCGAGGTGGTCCCCGCAGTGCGCGGGCACCTGAACGCGCACGGATTCGACCGTGTACAGGTCGAGGACCGCGGCGGGATGGACGCCACCCGGCTGAGCCCCGAGAGCCCGTGGGCACGGCTGGCGATGGACTCGATCGCCGCCACCACCGGGGCCGAGGCCTCGCTGGTGCCGAACCTGGCCGGCACCATCCCGAACGGAGCGTTCTCCGACGTGCTGGGGCTGCCCACGGTATGGATCCCGCACTCCCACCCCGGCTGCGCCCAGCACGCTCCCGACGAGCACATGCTCGCCTCCCTGGCGCGGGAGGCGATGGGCATCATGGCCGGTCTCTTCTGGGACCTCCGCTCCCACCGGCCGTGAGCCGCCGATCTCAGATCGCCCTGATGCTCAGGTTTCCCCTCCGCTTCGCCTTCACCATCTGCACAGCGAGGACGAGAGCCACGAGCACTGCCCCCAGGAGGTCGTGGAGCATGTTGGTGTTGAGGAGGAGCAGAGCGCCTGCCGTCATGACGATGCGCAGGTACCACGCCATGTCCTCCATGAAGTGACCCTCGATGGCCGTGGACAGAAGCAGGATCGCAGCCAGCGCGGTCGCCACGACGGCGATGCCCGTCACCACGTCCACCCCGCGCAGCAGCAGATCCGGGTTGAACACGAAGATGTACGGGATGACGAAGCCCGCGGCCGCGAGCTTGAGGGAGGCCATGCCGGTCGCCATGGGCCTGCCTCCGCTGATCCCGGCCGCGGCGAAGGCCGCCAGCGCCACCGGGGGCGTGATGTTGGCGAAGAGTCCGAAGTAGAAGACGAACAGGTGCGCCACCAGCGGCTCCACGCCCAGAGTGACGAGGGCCGGCGCCGCCATCGTCGCCGTGATGATGTAGGCGGGGATGGACGGCAGGCCCATGCCCAGCACCAGGCAGGCGAGCATCGTGAACACCAGGGTCCAGAACAGCACGCCGCCGGAGAGCGAGACGATGGCGCTGGCGAGCGTGACGCCGAACCCGGAGATCGTCACGACCCCCACGATCACACCCACGGAGGCGCAGGCGATGGCCACGCCCAGAGCGGACAGGGTCCCCTCCTCCAGCGCTTCGAGGATCTGGCGGACCGACATCCGCGTGGACTTCCGCAGAGTCGCCACCACCACCGTCACCACGATGGTGAGGAAGGCGGAGAAGAGGATGGTGCGACCGGAGAAGAACAGCATGTACAGCAGGAACGCCAGCGGGATCAGCAGGTGGCCGCGCTCCTTGAGGACGGAGCCCACCGCCGGCAGGCTGTCGCGTGAGATCCCCTTGAGCCCCATCCGAGTGGCGCGCAGGTGGATCTGAGCGATGAGGCTGATGTAGTAGAGCAGCGCCGGCACGATCGCGGCGAGCGCCACCGTCGTGTACGGGACGCCGATCGTCTCGGCCATGATGAAGGCGGCCGCGCCCATGATGGGCGGCAGGATCTGCCCGCCCACGGACGCCGTGGACTCGACGGCACCGGCGAAGGTCCGGGTGTATCCCACCTTCTTCATGAGGGGGATCGTGAAGGCACCGGTGGAGACGACGTTGGCGATGGCGGAGCCATTGATCGACCCCATGAAGCCCGAGGCCAGCGTGGCGACCTTCGCCGGTCCGCCTCGCCCCTGTCCCGCGATCGCCAGCGCCAGATCGTTGAACAGCTGGCTCATGCCCGATTTCGCGAGGAACGCTCCGAACAGGATGAAGAGGAAGATGTAGGTCGAGGAGACGCCCACCGCCGTGCCGAAGATGCCCTCCGTCGTCGCCATGAACTGATAGGCGAGGGTGTCCCAGTCGTAGCCGCGGTGGCGCAGCAGTCCCGGCATCTCACGGCCGTAGAGGCCGAAGGCGATGAAGAGCAGCGCCAGCACGGGCAGCGCCCATCCGGTGACGCGGCGGGCGGCCTCCAGCACGAGCACCACCAGCAGCGTCGCCACGACGATGTCGCCGGTGGTGAAGCGGCCCGCCTGCAGGACGAGCTGCTCGTAGTTCTGCCACAGGTACCACGTGGGCACCAGGGAGAGCAGGGCCAGCACCGCGTCCGGAATCCTCCACCAGCTCTGGCGGGCGCGCTTGGCCGGCGGGTACAGCATGAATGCGAGGAACAGGATGAGGCTGACGTGGATCGACCGGTGGATGAGGGTGGGAGGAGTCCCGAAGTACGCCGTCCACAGGTGGTAGAGCGCGGTGAAGACCGCCACCCCGCTGAGGAGGAGCACCAGGGGCTTCCACTCGGTCGTCCGGGTCTGCGATTCCGTGTCGTACTTCGCGGCGGCCTCGGCCGCCTGCTGCTCCGCCGCCCGGATGGCGTCCTCGTCTCCGCGGTCGAGGGTGATCGGAGCAGCCTCCGAGGCACGGCCGCCGGCCCCGTCCGGAGCGACTCCGCCGGGCGCGGCGCCCGGGCCTTCCGCATCTCCCGGCCCGGACGAGCTGCCGGTCCTGCGCGACTCTTCGGTCATAGTGGCCTCAACTCCAGTGGTTCGCGATCCGGCAGGGTGAGCGGATCGATGACGTCGTCCTCCCCGTCGATCCCGATCCGGTAGTCGACGCGGTGCGAATGGATCCAGCGGACCGCCTCGAACTCGCGGTCGATGCCCTCGATGGAGACCCAGCCGTCCTCCAGCCGCACATCGCCCTCGTCGAGCGGCATGCCCGCTCCGTACTCCTTGAATCTCGTGGCGACCAGCCGCAGCACCTCACCGTCGTACTCGAAGGTGTCCGTCCACCTCGAGTGCTCGATGGAGTGCACCCACGAGTGCGTGATGCGCGTTCCGCTCCTCAGCGGGAACCGCCCGTACTCCTCGCCGCTGTGCTGGTGCCGGCAGACCAGAACTGCGCCCTCGGCCTGCCCCGTCCGGTCAGGTGCGGAACCCTCAGCCTGAGCGACCCTGCCGGTGCAGCCGCTCAGCACAGCACCTGCGGCGGCCGCCACTGACCACTGCAGCAGCCGCCGCCGCGCAGGATGCGGCCCCGGCTGCGGGGTGCTCACAAGCCGGAATCTTCAGTCTTCACGTCCTCCGGCGCAGTGGTTGCACCCGGCACAGTGGTGAGGTCCACACCCTGCTCCTCGAAGTACTTGGCGGCACCGGGGTGCAGCGGGACGACGAGCCCCTCCGTGATGGTCTCCGGCGTGATGTTCTCCGCCTCCGAATGCGAGGAGTGCACGCGGTCGAGGTTGTCGAAGATCGCCGCCGTGATCTCGTGGACGGCGTCCTCGCTGAGCTCTGAGGAGACGAGCAGATGGTTCATCACGCTCACGGTCTCCACGTCTGCCTCGTCCTTGTACGTCCCGGCAGGGATCGTCGCCTCCTGGAAGAAGTCGTACTCGTCCAGCAGCGCGTCCCTCCCCTCCCCGTCGATCGGCACGGTGATGAAGTCCGTGCTCGTCGCCAGCTCCGTGAGCGAGGGATTGGGCAGGCCCGAGGTGGCGAAGAGCGCCTCGATGTGCCCGTTCGCCATCTGGTCCGTCGCCTCCGCGTAGTCGAGGTAGTCGGCGCTGAGGTCGTCGTAGTCCATGTCGTAGGCGCCCAGCACCATCTGAGCGTTGAGCTCCACCCCGGAGCCCACATCGCCCACCGCCACATTCCGGCCGGCCAGATCCTCCACGGACTCGATGCCCGAGGCCTCGGTGGCGATGAGCTGGACCGTGTTGGGGTAGAGCGTGCCGATGGCCATGAGGCCCTCCCGCGGCTCGCCCTCGAACGGCCCCGTGCCCTCGAGTGCCTGCACCGTCGCGTCACCCATCGTGAACGCGAGCTCAGCGTTGCCGTCGGTGATGAGGTTGATGTTCTCCGCCGAGGCGCCGGTCGCCTGCACGGAGGTGTCGGACCCCAGCTCGTCCTTGAGCAGATCCGAGAGCGTGGCCCCGATCTGGTAGTACACGCCGGAGGACCCTCCCGTGGCGATCGTGAGGAACTCGGCGTCGAGGCCGCCCACCTCGCCGTCGCCGCCGGCCTCCGCCTCACCGCCGCTGCCGCCGCAGGCACTCAGCACGAGGAGTGAAGCCGCCGTCATCGCGATCCCCGCAGCTGTGAGGCGTCATCGTCTCATTTTCACTGTCTGCTCCCGATAGTCGGCTGGTAGATGCATGTGAGATCACACAGACACTACTGTAACCGCACTCATCGAAATTCGCCTCCTCGGGGAGACAGAAGCCCCTGCCGTATTCCCACCCGAGCCGCAGCGCCGACGGCATCCAACCGGCCTGCCTCCACCTGCACCACCGGCGGGACCGAGGCGGCGTCCGTGAGCTCGGCGGCGGCGAGGCAGCCCGCTGCGATGATCGCGTCCGGCTCCGCGAGGACGAAGGCGGCCGGAGCGCGGCCGGTCACGATGAGCTCGGCCAGCACGCTGGAGCCGGAGGACGAACCCTTGGACGCCTCGAGCACCAGGATCCGCCCCGTCACGAGCGTGCCGTGGTGCGGGTGGTGGACGTCAGCGATCCGCCCAGTGGCGTCCACCCCGCCCCAGAACGACACCGGCGCGATCCGCAGAGGTCGCCCCTCCACGGTCGCCGGGCCGTCCGGATCGGTCACCCGCCCGTCCGAATCGGTCACCGGGCCGACCGGATGGGTCGCCCATGCTGGACCGCTCATACCGCCCGGGACGAGCACACGCGCCTCCATGCGGACCTCGTCCCCTGCGGCTCCCACCGCCGTGACGAGGCATCGCCCTGCCGCGGGCTCTCCGTGCGCACACCGCTCTCCGCCGCCTGTGCCGGCCACCGCCTGCGATTCCGCCGCGCCGCTCACGGCACACACCCCGTCCGGGCCGCCCGCACACACTCCGCGAGCGAACCGAAGGCCACTGCGACGCCGATGTTCCCGGGCGCGTAGTGGGCCCATTTCGCGGAGTTGGTCATCACCGCACGCACGGTCTCGTCCTCCAGCGGGTGCAGATAGGTGCACGTGTCGGTGACGATCCGGACGCCGGCCGCGTCCAGGACGGCGGCGTCCTCTGCGCTCTGCTCCTGCAGATGCGCGAGCGTGACCCTGCCGGTGCTCACCCACACCGGCACCCGCAGCCGGGCGTCCTGCGGCCTCCTCAGTTCGCTCGCCAGTGCGCGCAGCTCGGCCAGAGAGGCATGCGGGGTGCCGAGGCTCACCGCGTCGATGCGCTGGCCGGGCGGCAGACCGCTCAGCTCACTCCGGGCCCGGGCGAGGTCCTCGTCGGTGAGCGCCGCGGCCGGGAGCCCGGCCTCGGCGACAGCGCGCTCCGCACGAGCGGCCTCCGGCGTCACGCCCTCCACGTGGAAGAGCGCGACCCCGCCTGCCGAGGCCGCCGCCGCACCCAGAGCCTTGAGCCCCTCCTCGCCCGGCACCTCCGCGAGCCCGCTGATGAACGGCACTCCCGTCCCGGCCCGCGTGCCCGCAAGGTAGCCCAGCAATGGGAGCACATGCTCACCGCGCTCGGTGATCCGACTGCAGTCCAGGTGCAGTGTCGGCCGGCGGTTCTCCTCGAGGTGCAGTCCGGCGAGAGGGGCGAATCCGGTGATCGCGGCGCAGATGTCGAGGAAGTCGCCGTAGCGGTCGGTGCGCGCACCCAGCACGGAGTTGGCGAAGACGATGGCGTTCGACTCCGCCCAGGCGATGTGCTCGCCCTCCTCCGGTCTGCTCGGCAGGTGGTAGGGCGCGCAGGTCCACGTCTGCTGCACCCCCAGCTGCGCGTAGAGCTCCATGAGGCGCGCACCCTGCCGGGTGGTGAGCTCGCCGCGCGGCCGGAACTCGCGGTGCAGGAGGTCGACGGAACCCACGTTGGCGGTGGTGGGAACGGCGCAGGCGGCCCCCAGGTCGGCGAGCCTCCGGGCATAGGCGAGGCCGGAGTCCCCGTGGTACAGGCAGGAGTCGATGTGCGCGCGAGTGATTCCGACGAGCCGTTCCGCACCCTTCACCCGGGCGATCCCCGCGACCATCCGCATCGCCATCGCGACCGCGGGACCGCGAGCGCCGTCGAGCATCCCCTGCTGGGCCGGGGTGAGAGTGAGCATACGCCCGAGGCTACCGGGCCTCGGCGGCGAAGGCTCCCCTGCAGGTCCCCCGCAGGACCCCCGACAGTTGTCTGATCACTTCACCCAGCCGTCTGCACAGCAATGGCCGGGTGAAATGATCGATTGATAATCGTATGAGGTGGGGTGGACCTCCAGGGCGCGGGAGCAGCGCCGCTGCCCCAGCTTGCGGGCTGCGCGCGCCATGCAGCCCTCCGCGTTCCGCGCACCGCGCAGCCTCAGCTCTGCGTGCGCCGGGCCTCCTCGCGCTCTGCACGTCTGGCCTCACGGGAGGCCCGTGCTCGCTCGCGGAACGCCGCCAGCTCCGCCAGCGCCTCGGGCGAGCCCGGCAGCAGCGGGGCGGGCTGATCCACCGAGGGCACCGCCTGAGCTGCCTGCTCCGGGCCCTCCACCACCACGAACGTCACCGTCCGGTCACCGTCGTGGGTGATGGACAGATGCACCCGCTCGGCGCCCTTCTGCCGGAAGTGCTCGCGCACCCAGCCCGTGAGCCGGAAGCTGGGCGCGCCGGAGAAGGCGGAGACCACCTCGGCCTCGTGCCAGGGGATGATCTGCGGCAGCTGGAGTGCCTTGACCAGCGCCTCCTTGGCGGAGAAGCGTGCGGCGAGGGACTCCGCAGACCGCCGCCGCCCGTTCTTCCGCAGCTGCTCCGCCGGTGTGAGCAGCCGGTCCAGCAGCTCCGGGACGCGCTCGATGTGTTCGGCGAAGCGCGGGACGTCCGCGATGTCCACGCCCACCCCGATGATGGCCACCGGTGCTCAGCTCACTCGACGGTGACGGACTTGGCGAGGTTGCGCGGCTGGTCCACGTCCAGCCCCTTGGCCGTCGCGAGGTCCATGGCGAAGATCTGCAGCGGCACGGTGGTGAGCAGCGGGGCGAGCAGCGTGAAGGTCTGCGGCACGTAGAAGACCTCCGAGGCGTACTGCTCCACCTCCGTGTCTCCCTCCTCCGCGATCACGACGGTGTTGGCCCCGCGGGCGCGCACCTCCTGGATGTTGGAGACGACCTTGGCGTGCAGCGAGTCCCGCCCGCGCGAGGACGGGACCACGATGAAGACCATCTGCCCGGAGTCGATGAGCGCGATGGGACCGTGCTTGAGCTCACCGGCGGCGAAGCCCTCCGCATGGATGTAGGCGAGCTCCTTGAGCTTGAGCGCACCTTCCATCGCCACCGGGTAGCCCACGTGGCGGCCCAGGAACAGCACGGACTGCTCATCCTGGTGCTCGCGGGCGAACTCGCCCACGCGAGGCTTGATCTCCGTGAGGATCCGCTCGATCTTCTCCGGGATGGTCTGCAGCTCGTTCAGGATCACCTGGATCTCGTCGCGGAACTTGTTGCCGCGCAGCTGGGCGAGGTAGAGGCCCAGCAGGTAGCAGGCGACGACCTGCGAGAGGAACGCCTTGGTCGAGGCCACCGCGATCTCCGGGCCCGCGTGGGTGTAGAGGACGCCGTCGGACTCCCGCGGGATGGTGGAGCCGTAGGTGTTGCAGATCGCGATGACCTTGGCACCCTGCTCGCGGGCGTGGCGCACGGCCATGAGCGTGTCCATCGTCTCGCCGGACTGCGAGACCGCCACGATGAGGGTCTTCTCATTCACCACCGGATCCCGGTAGCGGAACTCGTGGGCGAGCTCCACCTCCGTGGGGATGCGGCACCAGTGCTCGATCGCGTAGCGGGCCACCTGACCCGCATAGGCGGCGGTGCCGCAGGCGATCACGACGATCTTGTCGATGGACTTCAGCAGCGATTCGTCGATGTTCATCTCGGACAGCTGCAGGTTTCCGGCCGGATCGAACCGGCCCAGCAGGGTGTCCGCGACCGCCTGCGGCTGGTCGTGGATCTCCTTGTCCATGAAGGAGGCGAAGCCGCCCTTCTCCGCCGTGGCGGGATCCCAGTCGATCTCGAAGGGCTCGCCCAGCACGGCCTCGCCGTCTGCATCGATGATCTCGACGGAGTCCGGGGTGATGGTGACGATCTGGTTCTGCCCGATCTCCACCGCCTTGCGCGTGTGGTCGATGAACGCCGCGACGTCCGAGCCGAGGAAGTTCTCGCCCTCGCCCAGACCGATCACCAGCGGGGAGTTCAGACGGGCGGCGACGACGGTGCCGGGCGCATCCGCGTGGATGGCGAGGAGGGTGAAGGCACCCTCGAGCTGGCCCACCGTCAGCCGCATGGCCTCCGTGAGGTCACCGGCGGCGCGGTAGTTCTTGGCGAGCTGGTGGGCGGCGACCTCGGTGTCCGTCTCCGAGGCGAACTCCACGCCGTCGGCCGCGAGCTCCGCCTTCAGCTGCGCGAAGTTCTCGATGATCCCGTTGTGGATGAGGGCGAGCTTCCCGCCGTCCGCCAGATGCGGGTGGGCGTTGCCGTCCGTGGGACCGCCGTGGGTGGCCCACCGGGTGTGGCCGATGCCCGTCTGCGCCGCGGGGAGGGGATTGGCCTCGATGGCCCCCGTGAGGTTCGCGAGCTTGCCCGCCCGCTTCTCCGAGGCGAGGTCACCGTCGCCGGTGACCACCGCGATGCCGGCGGAATCGTATCCGCGGTACTCGAGCCGGCCGAGTCCCTGCAGCAGGACATCGGTGGCGAGGTGATCGGCCGCGGTGAGGGCGACCGAGGAGACATATCCGACGATTCCACACATGCGGAAGAGTCTAACCGGCGCGCCTCCGCGCGGGGTGCATGCGGCACGCGCAGCGATGCGCCGTTCGTCACCTCTCCACGCGGTAGCGGTGGAAGGCGGGGACCAGCAGGCATGCGAGCACCACGCCCACGATCACGAGGACCCCTCCTCCCGAGGTCGCCCATACGGTGCCCACGCCGTCCGCCGCCCAGCCGTGGAGGATGTCCGCGAGCCGCGGGCCTCCCGCCACCACGACGATGAAGACGCCCTGGAGGCGGCCGCGCACCTCGTCGCTCGCGGCCTCCTGCAGCATGGTGGTCCGGAACGCCGCCGAGGCCATGTCCGCGGCGCCTCCCACCACCAGCATGAGCAGCGCGAGGACGAGGAGGACGAGCACGGGACCGGTGAGCAGCGCACCGCCGTCCGGGCCCAGGAGGCCCGCACCTGCGGCGGCGGACGAGCCGGCCTCGGCGGCGGAGCCTGAGCCGGCCTCGGCACCGGCCCGTGCCGAGGCTCCCGGGGCTCCTGCATGCTCCCGTGCACGCTGCGCAAGGCCCACCGCGATGCCGAAGAACGTCACCGCCGCACCCCAGACGATGATCGCATTCACCACGGCCAGCCCCTGCCTGCGCACCCGGGAGACCCAGCCGGAGAAGATCCCTCCCAGCACGGTGCCCGCGGGGATCGCGGCGAAGAGGAGGGCGTAGACGATGCCGCCGTCCACGGGTCCGCCGAATCCCTCGTGCGCGATCTGCGGGAAGAGGATGCGCGGCATGCCGAAGATCATGGCGATGAGGTCCACGACGAAGCTCATGAGCAGCACGGGGTGGATCGCGAGGTAGCGGAAGCCGTCGATGACGCTCCGGAGCCCCGGCGAGCCGATCGCGTTGTCCGGCACGAGCGAGGGCAGGCGCACCACGGCGTAGAGGGTGGCGAAGAGGAAGACGGTGTCCGCGAGGTAGAGCCAGGCGAAGCCCATGACCGGGATGAGCGCGCCGCCTGCGAGCGGGCCGACGATCGCACCCGCCATCACGACCGTCATGTTGAGCGAGGTGGCGGACGGCAGCAGGCGCATGGGCACGATCTTGGGCAGGATCGCGGTGCGCACCGGCTGATTGAGGCCGAAGAACGCCTGCTGGAGGGCGAAGATCACGAGCAGCAGCCAGACGTTCTCCAGTCCCAGCGCGGCCTGGAGCCAGAACAGTGCGGCGGTGGCGATGAGCCCCGTGGTCGTGCCCATGAGGAGCTTCCGGCGGTCCATCGCATCCGCCATCGCCCCGCCCCACAGGCCGAACACCACGAGCGGCACGAGGCCGAACACACCGGTGAGGCCCACCATCGCCGAGGACTCCGTCATGGAGTAGATCTGCGCCGGCACCGCCACGATGGTGAGCTGAGCGCCGATCGCGGTGATGATGTTCGCGGTCCAGAGCCGGCGGAAGTGTCCGTACTGCAGAGGCCGCGTGTCCGCGAACATTCCGCGCAGGGAAAACCGGCGGAGGCCCCGGCGGCGGGCGGACCGAGGTGAGTCCGGACGGGCGGCTGCGTCCGGGCCGGCTGCCTCCGGGCCGGCTGGGTTCCCGGAACCGTCGGAGGAGTGAGGGGAGTCCGGGCCGGTTGCGCCGGAGCTGTCTGCCGGTTCGTCCGGCGGCTGGGCGGTCACGATGCGATCACCCTGTGATTCTGACAGAACCCCGCCGTCTCACCGCAGCCCCTCGCGCCCGGGTGCAATGGACGTCACATGAGAGAATCATCGGCATGGCTTCGACTGAGCATGCCTCGCAGGTGTCCGATTCCGTCCGCCGTCTGGCCGGGCTCCGGCCCCGCCGCAAGACGGACGCGGACAGCGCCGCCTCCCCGTACTGGCACTTCACCCGCGAGCAGTGGGCGCGGCTCTCCGACTCCACGGAGCTGCCGCTCACCTTCGATGACATCCAGCGGCTGCGCGGCCTCGGCGAGCGCATCGACCTGGAGGAGGTGGAGACGATCTACCTGCCCCTCTCCCGCCTGCTCAACCTCTACTCCGCCGCGCGCGGGGCCAAGCACGAGGTCACCCGCGAGTTCCTCTCCCCGCTGCGCAACGAGGGCTTCGAGCCGGCGCCGGAGCGCACGCCGTTCGTCATCGGCGTCGCCGGATCCGTGGCCGTGGGCAAATCGACCACCGCCCGCCTGCTGCGCGAGATGCTCGCGCGCTGGTCCGACACCCCGCGCGTGGAGCTCATCACCACGGACGGCTTCCTCTTCCCCAACGCGGAACTGGAACGGCGCGGGCTCTCCGGGCGCAAGGGCTTCCCCGAGTCCTACGACCGCCGGGGGCTGCTGCGCTTCATGGCGCAGGTGAAGTCGGGAGCGCCCGAGGTCCGGGCACCCGTCTACTCCCATCACACCTACGACATCGTCCCCGGCGCCAGCGTCACCGTCCGGCGCCCGGACATCCTCATCGTGGAGGGCCTCAACGTGCTCCAGCCGCCACGGCCGCGGGCGGACGGCAAGGTCGGCGTCTCCGTGAGCGACTACTTCGACTTCTCCATCTACGTGGACGCGGCGGCCGCGGACATCCGCTCCTGGTACGTCAAGCGCTTCCTCCGCCTCAAGCACGGCGCGTTCACGGACCCGGACTCGTTCTTCCACCGCTACTCGGAGCTCTCCGACGACGAGGCCCGCGACCTCGCGCTCGAGATCTGGGACTCGATCAACTCCCCCAACCTCCGCGAGAACGTGCAGCCCTCCCGCGGCCGGGCGGATCTCCTGCTGCGCAAGTCCGCGAACCACTCCGTCTCCCGCATCCAGCTGCGCAAGCTCTGAGCCGCGCCCGGCGCTCCGTCCCCGCCGGACCCGCCGGGTGGGCATCCGGCCCTCTCCCAGGTGCACGCCCGCCTGCCCCTCCCGGTGAGCGGTGCGGCGGCATCCGCAGTACGCTCTGAGCGATATCCGCGGACGCTGCGGAAGCAACCCCCGCTCTGCGGTGTTGCCTGCGATGTCCGCGCCCCCGCCCCGGAGGAGAACCGCATGAGCATGCCCAGTCCCCAGTCCCTCATGCACCTCCAGACCGCCAGCGCACGCAGGGCGGGTCAGGGGACCTCAGCCAAGCTGGACGGCGCCACCCTGCGCCGGATGCTGGCCTTCGCCACCCGTCAGCGCGGCAAGCTCGCAGTCTTCCTGGTGCTCTCCGTGCTGCTCTCCGTGGCCGGCGTCATCACCCCGGTGCTCTCCGGGCGCATCGTCAACGCCATCACCGCCGGTGGTCCGGTCTCCGTAATCGTGTGGCTGGCGCTGGCCATCGCCGGGCTCGCTCTCGCCGAGGCCGGTCTCACCCTCGTGAATCGCTGGCTGTCCGCACGGGTGGGCGAAGGTCTCATCTTCGACCTCCGCACCGCGGTCTTCGACCATGTGCAGACGCTGCCGGTCGCCTTCTTCAACCGCACCCGCACGGGCGCGCTCGTGTCCCGGCTGAACACGGATGTGATCGGTGCGCAGCGCGCGTTCTCCAACACGCTCTCCGGGGTGGTCGCCAACTTCGTCTCCCTGCTCATCACGGTGGGTGTGATGGTGACGATCTCCTGGCAGGTCACCGTCCTCTCCATCCTCCTGCTGCCCATCTTCCTCATCCCGGCTCGCATGCTCGGCGGGAAGCTCGCACGCCTGCAGCACGAGGCGGCGGACCACAATGCGGCGATGTCCAACCGGATGACGGAGCGGTTCGGCGCGGGAGGCGCCACGCTCGTGAAGCTGTTCGGCTCACCGCGGGCGGAGTCCGAGGAGTTCGCCGCGCGGGCCGGGCGCGTGCGGGACATCGGCGTGCGGGTGGGGATGCTGCAGACCACCTTCGTCACCACGCTGACCCTCGTGAGCGCACTGGCGCTGGCGCTGGTCTACGGCCTCGGCGGATGGCAGGCCGTGGCGGGCCGGATGGACGCCGGCAGCGTCGTCTCGCTCGCCATGCTGCTCACCCGCCTCTACGGACCGCTCACCATGCTCGCCAATGCGCGGATGGACATCATGAGCGCGGTGGTGAGCTTCCAGCGCGTGTTCGAGGTGCTGGACCTCAAGCCCCTCATCACGGAGCCGGCGCACCCCACACCGCTGCCGGGGGTGACGGGTCGGGCTGCGGATGCCGGGGCCCACAGGGCGGGAACGCAGTCCGCCAAGGATGGAGACGCCACCCGCACGGACCGCACGGACCGCACCGTGGCCCGGCCGGATTCCGCCGAGGTCTCCCTCGCCTTCCGCGACGTGAGCTTCGCCTACCCCTCCGCCGCGGAGGTCTCCCTGGCGACGCTGGAGGAGGTGGCGGTCCTCGACGAGCGCGCCGGGCAGGAGGTGCTGCACGGCATCGACTTCGAGGTCCCCGCGGGGCGGACGGTGGCGCTCGTGGGCTCCTCCGGAGCGGGCAAGTCCACCATCGCGTCCCTGGTCCCCCGGCTCTACGACGTCACGGCCGGGGCGGTCGAGCTGGGCGGCGTGGATGTGCGCGAGCTCGGCTTCGACACCCTCAAGGCGGCCGTGGGCATGGTGACGCAGGACGGACACCTGTTCCACGAGTCGATCCGGGAGAACCTGCGCATCGCCCGCCCCGACGCCACGGACGCAGAGCTGGAGGACGCCGTGCACCGGGCGCGGCTGGACGAGGTGATCGGGCGCCTGCCGGAGGGACTGGACACCGTCATCGGCGAGCGCGGCTACCGGCTCTCCGGCGGCGAGCGCCAGCGGCTCACGATCGCCCGCCTGCTGCTGGCCGCTCCCCCGGTCGTGATCCTGGACGAGGCGACGAGTGCGCTGGACTCCACGAACGAGGCCGCCATCCAGCACGCCCTCGACGAGGCCATGCACGGACGCACCGTCCTGGTGATCGCGCACCGGCTCTCCACCGTGCAGAACGCGGACCAGATCCTCGTGGTGGACAACGGGCGGATCGCGGAGCGCGGGACGCACGCGGAGCTGCTCGCGGCGAACGGCCGCTATGCCGTGCTCTACCGCACCCAGTTCAAGGAGGGGTGAGGGGCCCGCAACGCCGCGAGAGCTCAGGATCGCCGCGCAGTTGCGCGGCGATCCTGAGCTCTCGTGCGCATGGGGCTCAGAGCGCCAGGCGCTCCTTGACCACGGCGGCCAGACGCTCGGCCTGGGACTGCGCCACGTCCTCGGCGGAGGCCTCGACCATCACGCGGATGAGAGGCTCCGTGCCGGAGGCGCGCAGCAGCACCCGCCCGGTGTACCCCAGCTCCTGCTCGACCGTCGCGATCTCGCTCTGCACGCCCAGATCGTCGCCCGCGCGGTGCTTGTCCACGCCCTTGACGTTGATGAGCACCTGCGGGAGCTTGGGCACCTCCGCCGCCAGATCCGCCAGCGTGCGCTTGGCCGTGGCCATGCGGTGCATGAGGTGGAGCGCGGACTGCACGCCGTCACCGGTGGTGCCGTGGTCCAGCATGAGCACGTGGCCGGACTGCTCACCGCCCAGCGAGTAGCCGCCGGCCAGCATGCGCTCCAGCACGTAGCGGTCGCCCACCGCGGTCTCCTCGATGCGGATGTTCCGCTTGGCCATCGCCAGGCGCAGGCCCAGGTTGGACATGACCGTGACGACGAGGGTGTCGTCCTTGAGCCGGCCGTCCTCCTTCATGCCGAGGGCGAGGATGCCCATGATCTGGTCGCCGTCCACCTCGCGGCCCAGCGCGTCCACCGCCAGGCAACGGTCCGCGTCGCCGTCGAAGGCCACACCCAGATCCGCCTGGTGCTCCACCACGGCGCTCTTGAGATTGCTGATGTGGGTGGAGCCCACCCCGTCGTTGATGTTGTAGCCGTTGGGCTCCGCCGCCGTGACGATGACCTCCGCCCCGGCCTGCCGCAGCGCGGACGGACCCACCACGGAGGCCGCGCCGTGCGCGCAGTCCACCACGACCGTGAGGCCCGCCAGAGGGGTCTCCCCCTCCGCGGCGCCCAGGGTGCGGACCAGGTGCTCCGCGAACTCGTCCGAGGCCGCCGGGTAGCGCGCGATCCGCCCCACCTCCTGCCCCGTGGGCCGCTCCCACTCCGAGTCCAGGAGCGCGAGGATCTCGTCCTCCTGGGCATCCGTGAGCTTGGTGCCGCCGGGACCGAAGAACTTGATGCCGTTGTCCGGCATGGGGTTGTGGGAGGCGGACAGCACCACGCCGAAAGCGGCGCCCGTCGCCTTCACCGCATAGGCGATGCCGGGCGTGGGCAGCACGCCCACGTCACGCACGTCCACCCCGGTCGAGGCGATGCCCGCGGCGGTGGACGCGGAGAGGAACTCGCCGCTCACGCGGGTGTCCCGGCCCACGATCGCCACGGGGCGCGTGCCGAACGGCGCCGTCTCCGGGCGTGCGAGCACGCGGGAGCCCGCGACGGCCAGCTGCAGCGCCAGGCGTGCGGTGATGTCCTTGTTGGCCAGTCCTCGCACACCATCTGTGCCGAACAGTCGAGCCATTGCGGAAGATCCTTCCTTCGGGTTCTGCGTCAGTGTACGCGCGCCGCCCTGGAGCGCCTCCGAACCGCGCTACGGACGGCGGCCGCACCACGCGAGAAGCCCCCGCCCGGTGGGAACCACCTGACGAGGGCTTCTGCACTGCGCCGGGCGCAGCGGCGAGCGCGTGGGAATCAGCGCTTGGAGAACTGCGGCGCCTTGCGGGCCTTCTTGAGGCCGGCCTTCTTGCGCTCCGGGACGCGGGCGTCACGGGTGAGGTAGCCGGCCGCCTTGAGCTCGGCGCGGTTGGCCTCACGGTCGATCTGGTTGAGCGAGCGGGCCACGCCCAGGCGGACGGCGCCGGCCTGACCGGAGGGGCCGCCGCCTGCGATGCGGACGATCACATCGAAGCGACCCTCCAGATCGAGGAGTGCGAAGGGCTCGTTCACGAGCTGCTGGTGCAGCTTGTTGGGGAAGTAGGTCTCCAGGTCGCGACCGTTGATGGTCCACTGGCCGGAGCCGGGGACCAGGCGCACGCGGGCGATGGCCTGCTTGCGGCGGCCCACGCCGTTGCCGGGCGCGGTGAGCGACTCGCCGCGGCCGCCGGCCACGTTCTCGCCCAGGCCGGCCGACGCCGGGGTCTCGGTGCTGTATTCGGTGAGCTCGACGTCTGCGACGTCAGCGGTGATGTTGTCTGCCACGATTCTCCTCGGTGAAAGTTCCGTCAGCTGCTCAGCGCGCTTACTGCGCGACCTGGGTCAGCTCGTAGGGCTGCGGGTTCTGGGCGCTGTGCGGGTGCTCCGGACCTGTGTAGATCTTGAGCTTGTGCATCTGCGCCCGACCGAGGCGATTCTTGGGGATCATGCCCGCGATGGCCTTCTCCACCGCGCGCTCGGGGCGCGTGGCGAGGAGCTCGGCGTAGTTCACGCTCTTGAGGCCGCCGGGGTAGTTCGAGTGACGGTAGGCGCGCTTCTGCTCCAGCTTGGCACCGGTCAGGGCGACCTTGTCCGCGTTCACGATGATGACGAAGTCACCGGAGTCCACGTGCGGTGCGAAGGTGGGCTTGTGCTTGCCGCGGAGCAGACGAGCCGCCTGCGAGGCAAGGCGGCCGAGGACCACATCAGTGGCGTCGATGACGTGCCACTGGCGCTGGATGTCACCGGGCTTGGGGGTGTACGTACGCAAAGTTGCCTTCTTACATTCGTTGTCAGATGACCCGCACACACTCGCCCCTGCTCCGGTCGTGAGTCGGAGAGGACGAACGGGTCGTACCTTCGGTAGCTGCGCTCTCAGACACGGAAGACCCGCCACAGAACCTGCAACGCGACTAGAGGCCCAGCGGTAGAACGTGTTGACGCGGCAACGACGCTCAAATCTACCGCAGGCCGCACAGCTCCTGCAAACCGGATCCAGGCTCCGCCAAGGCCTCCCCGGTAGTCTTGTGCGGTGTTCGTCCGACTGCTCACCGCCCTCGCCTGCACCCTGGGCCTCGTCCTGCCCGCCCATGCGTGGCCGGGAACGGCCCACGCCGCACCCGTGCCCGCCCCGGCGGAGCAGACCGCACCGCTCGCCGCACCCGCGCAGGACGCGACATCGGCGCAGGTCACCGGTGCCGCACCCGTGTCCCTGACCGCGCAGCCCGCGCCCGAGGCCGGGCCGGCGGACGCATCCGGCCCGGCCTCGGGCGCGGTGGTGATCGGCTCCTCCGGCCTCAGCCTCGAGGACCTCTCTCCGGAGACCACCCCGCACCTCTGGCGGATGGCCGAGGAGGGCGCGGCGGGCAACCTGGCCGTGCGCACTCTCACACCGGCGACCTGCGCGGCCTCCGGCTGGCTGTCCCTGGGGGCGGGGGCGCGCATGCGGGGTGCGGACCTCACCCCGGCCTGGCAGCACCCCCTCTTCCTCGACCGCGCGTGCCCGCGGATGCTCGAGCCCACCTCGGAGGCGGCGGACGCGCCGGAGAGCACGGGACCCCAGCCCACGGGCCTCGCCCCCGCGGCGTTCTCCGAGTTCCACCGGGTGGACGATCTCAATGCGACCGGGGGCTACGGCGCTTTGCCGGGCGCCTTCACCCATGCCGCGGACTCCGCCCTGGCGAGGGAGGGAGCGCCGGACGCGGATGCGACGCCGCCCGCTGCCGAGGGTGCGCAGGCGGACCGCAGCGCGGAACCGTCGTGGTGCACGGCCGCCGTGGGCACCGGCGCCGGCTACGCGGCCGCGGACCCGGAGGGCCAGGTGGGGCTCTGGTCCCCGCTGTCCACGCTGCTCGACGAGCCGGAGGACGCGGACGAGCGCACCCGTGAGAAGCGGGCGGCCGAACGCACCGCCCTGCTCTCCGCCTGCTCCCTCACGCTCGTGGACGCCGGCACCGCCGCCGATCCTCTGTGGGACCCGGCAGCCTCCGCCCTCTGGTCCGAGGCCACGCTGGGCACGCTGCGCTCCGCGCAGATCCAGGAGCTCGACGACCGCGTGGGCCTCATCCTCGAGTCCGTCCCGGACGACTACGACGTGGTCGTCGCGGGCCTCGGCGACTCCGCCTACCCCTCCCGGCTGCGCGCCCTGCTCGCCACCGGCCCCTCCTACCCCGAGGGGACGCTCACCGCCTCGTCCACGCGGCAGGCCGGCCTCACACAGCTCACGGACGTGCTGCCCGCCGTGCTGAGGAACACCGGGATGGAGGCCGCGGGCTCCTCCCCCGCCGCCTTCACCGTCGACACCGGCACCGCCGGGAAGTCCGCGCAGGAACGCCTCGACAGCCTCACGGCCGATGCGCGCAAGGCCGCGACGGTCCACACCCACGCACAGACCTTCGGGATCGTGCTCGACGTCCTCTTCTACGCGCTCTTCCTCTTCACGATGATCGGCTTCACGGTGCCGGTGGTCCGGTTCATGCGCCGGCGCAGCCTCGCGGCGCGGCGGCGCGCGGACTCCCTGCGCCCGGCTGCGGCCGTCGCCGCGGACGCCCCCGCCGTCCCGCTGAGCGGCTGGCGCACCGGCGTCTCCTGGGCCTGCTTCGCCCTCGGCCTCCTCCCGGCGGCCAGCTTCTTCGCCGGTTTCCTCCCCTGGGGCCGTGCGCCGGATCCCGCCCTCGCGCTCGCACTGTCGATCGCCGCGGCCGTCCTGGTGCTGCTGCTGGCGGCCGTCGCCGGCCCCTGGCGGCGGACCTGGGCCGGACGCATCGCGGCCGTGAGCCTGCTGAGTGCCCTCGTGCTCCTGGCGGACGTGGCCCTGGGCTCCCGCCTGCAGTTCAACTCCCTCATGGGCTACAACCCCATCGTCGCCGGGCGCTTCTACGGCCTGGGCAACCAGGGCGCCGCGCTGTTCCTCGTCGCCTCCCTGCTGGGCCTGGGCATCGTGGCCGCGCGGCTGGGCGCCCACGGCCGCGCCGGCTGGGCACGTGCGCTCACCGCCGTCTACGCCCTCGTGAGCGTGTGCGTGCTGGGCAACCCGGCGTGGGGCGCCAAGTTCGGCGGCACCGTGGCCGCGCTGGTGGGCTTCACCGTCCTCCTCCTCGCGCTGTTCCGCATCCGCGTGAACCTGCTCAAGCTCGCGGGGATCGGAGCAGGGGCCCTCGTCGTCATCATGGGCGTGGCCTGGCTGGACTACCTCCGTCCGCCGGCGGAGCGCTCGCACTTCGGCAGCTTCTTCGCCCAGGCTCTCGACGGTGAGCTGCTGGACGTCATCGGCCGCAAGCTGGGCGCCAACCTCCGCATCGCCGTCATCAACCCCGGCCTGGCGATCGTCGTGCCCCTGGCCGTCCTCATCGTCCTGTTCGCGCTGGCCTACCTGCGCCGGAGCAGGCGGACCGCCGTGCTCGCCCGGCCCTGGGACGGGTACCTCCCGGAGGCGCTCACGGACCCCCACGTGCACGCCGGCTTCCTGTCCGCCGTCCTCGCACTGGCCGTGGGCCTCGTCATCACGGACTCCGGGATCGCGGTGCCCGCGACGGGCGCCATGATGTTCGTCCCCTTCCTCGTGGTCCTCAGCCTCGACGCCGCACAGCGGGCGGAGGGCGAGGACGCTTCCAGCACGGCGGACGGCACGGTCCGGTCTGCACCTGCGTACGCGCCCGTCACGCCCGCCGCCGCAGAGACCGGCGAGGCCGGTGCGACCAGTGCGGCCAGCGCGAGCGGGAGCACGGAAACCGACAGGAATGCACCCGGGCCCGAGGCCACCGCATGATCCGCCGCCTGCTCACCACCCTCCTCGCACTGCTCCTGGCCGTGGGCGGGTTCGCCGCTCCGGCCTCGGGCACCGACCGCACGCCTGCCCGGACCGGCGAGGGACCCGTCATCCTCCTGGGCTTCGCCGGACTCACCTTCGAGGACGTCCACCCGGACCGCACGCCCCATCTCTGGCGCCTGGTCTCCGAGGGCGCGGTGGGCACCATGACCCCTCGCTCTGTGCGGGACACCAGCTGCGCCGCGGACGGCTGGCTGGGCGTGGCCTCCGGCAGGAGAGCGGCCGACGAGCCCCGCCCCACCTGCCGCGTCCTCGCCGACCCCATCGGAGGGTGGGTGCCCGACTGGGATGTGTACCTGGCCCAGGCCGCCGAGGACAACTACACACCCGGCGTGGGCGCACTCACCCAGACCGCGGAGGACGCGGGCGTGGCGGTGCGCGGCATCGGCCCCGGTGCGGCCGTGGGCACGGCCGCCCCGGACGGCAGGGCCGCGGACTGTGAGCCGCGGGCCCCCGCCGGCGAGCGCGGCGCGCAGGTGGTCGACGCCGCCGAGGACGCCGGAATCGTGCTCGTGGACCTCGGCAGCGTCTACGCCCCCGGCAACTCGGTCACGGACCTCGACGCCGCGGTGGGAGAGGTGCTCACGGCGGTGGACGCCGCCGGGGCCGAGGGGCGGCACACCTCCCTCGTCGCCGCCTCCCTGGCCGACGGCCGCACGGACGAGTCCCGCATGCAGTTCTCCGCGGTCTACGGCGGGCGCGACGCCTCCGGCGCGTCCGCCGGCGAACCGGGAGCGGAACTGCTCACCTCGCCGTCCACCCGGCAGCCCGGCCTCGTCCAGGTCTCCGACCTCACCCCCACCCTCCTCTCGCTGGCGGGGGTGCAGGGCGGCTCCAACTTCGCGGGAGCGCCCATGCAGTTCCAGGACGGACCGGACGGGGCGGGCGGCAAGCACCAGCTCATGCTCGACCGGCAGACGGCCGTCCTCACCCAGCAGAGCATCTCCGCGTGGATGTACGCCGCGTGGGGAGGCCTGCTGCTGGTGGGCCTGGTCCTGTGCACCGTCATGGCGCGCCGCTCGGGCACCGCGCGGGTCGCGACGCTGCTCGCCGGAGGCGGCATGCTCATGGCCTCGCTGCCCGTCTCGACCTACCTGGTGAACCTGCTCCCCTGGGAGCGCTCCACCTCGCCGGACGTGGCGATGCTGGGCGGGGTGATCGGCTGGGCCATCGTGCTCACCGCGCTCGCCGTCGCAGGGCCGTGGCGCAGGCTGCGGGGCGGCAGCCTCGCCTTCGTCTCCGCAGTGACGGTCGCGGTGCTCGCCGCCGATGTGCTCACGGGCTCGCGGCTGCAGATGTCGACGATGCTGGGCGAACCGCTGCTCATCGCCTCCCGCTTCTACGGGATCGGCAATTCCGCGCTCGCCCTCTACTGCACCGCGCTGCTCGTGGGGCTGGGGCTGGCCTGCTCATGGCTGCGCAGCTCCACGTGGAGGCACCGCAGATGGGTGACGACGACGGTGGTCATCGCGGCGGTCCTGGCCTCGTGCGGGCTGCTCGCGGCTCCGGGGCTGGGCACCAAGTTCGGCTCCGTGCCCACGCTGGTGCTGGGCAGCGCCGTGTTCGCCCTCGCCGCCGCCGGCATCCGGCTCTCGTGGAAGCGTCTGCTGGTCTTCGGCGGAGGTGCCGCAGCACTCATGCTCGCCGTGCTCTTCCTCGACTGGCTGCGGCCGGCGGAGGCGCGCACGCACTTCGGCAGATTCTTCGACTCGATCCTCACCGGCGAGGCCGGTGCCGTGCTCATGCGCAAGATCGGCATGAACGTCGACATCCTCACCCAGAGCTGGATGACGCTGCTGCTGCCCCTGCTCATCGCCGTGGTGCTGTGGGCGGCGATCTCGCCGGCGCGCTTCCGCATCCCCGGCCTGGCGGAACAGTACCGGAGGCTCCCCCTTCTGCGTCCGGCCGTCATCTCGCTCGCCGTGCTGCTCGCGGTGGGGACCTTCATCAACGACTCCGGCGTGGTGGTGCCGGCCGTGGGGATGCTGTTCCTCGTGCCCGCGCTCGCCTCCTGTGCGGGCAGTTCCGAGGAGATGCGCCGGGGCTGAGCGAGGAGGCGCGGGGCGCAGGGAGGCGTGCGGCGAGCTTCACGGGCGACGTGCAGAGGTCTGACCGGGGCGTGCAGGAAGCCCACCAGCGACGTGCGGCGAGCTCATCGGCGTCATCGGCGACTTGCAGGGAGCTGTCCGCTGGCCTGCGGGGAGCTAGCCGGCGGCCTCGGCGGACAGGATCACCAGCCACACCGCGATGCCTGCGGGGAGGATCATCAGCGCCAGCGTCACCGTGCCCAGCCGGGCCATGCGCGCGTTGGACCTCTTGCGTCCCCAGCGTCGCAGTGCGCTGCCCAGCACCAGCAGCAGGGCGACGACGACCACGAGCACCTTGACGAACCCCATGCGCAGAAGGCTACCGGAGTCGAAGGGGTCCGGACGCCGCAGAAGGCCACGTACCCCTCACCCCCAATCCAGCCACGCACCCCAAGTTACGTCTGCGTACCGGCCGTGTAGGACGGCCGGTACGCAGACGTAACTTGGGGATTGCGGCTCCGGACGGGGTGGACCGCTGTGCCGCGCGGCCGCGCGCCTCACCTCTGCGGCGCCGCGCGCCTCAGCCCTGCGCGGCTGCGGCGCCTCGCCCCGGCGGTGCCGCGGACCTCAGACGGTGCTCTTGCGGCGACGGGACGCCGCCAGAGCGGTGCCGCCCGCAGCGACGAGCACGGCGGCCAGACCCAGCGCACCGGCGAACTCCGCACCGGTGCGAGGCAGCCTGCCGTCGTCCTTCCGGTCATCGCCGGAGCCGCTGCCGTCACCGGAGCCGCTGCCGTCGTCCTGACCGTCACCGCTGCCGGAGCCGTCCCCGTTGCCGTCCTCGTCCCCGCTGCCGGAACCGTCGTCGTTGCCCGAACCGTCGTCGTCTCCACCTTCACCGGCGGCCACGACCTGGACCTCGAACTCCACGGAGGAGGGCAGAGGCTTGGGGTTGTCGTCCCACCAGGCGTGCTCCGGATCCGCGACGAGGTTCGCCTGCACCGTGTAGGTGCCGGGAGCCACGTCGTCACCCGCCGTCACCGTGAGATCCGAACTGGTCGTTCCCTCTGCGATGGACGGCAGCACGGTCGACTCCGCAGTCTCCGCAGCGGCCGTGGAGACGGTGTCCACCGCGGTGAGGTCCGCGGAGAAGCCCGCGGGCAGCTCCAGAGAGAGGAGGAACGGCCCCTCGATCTCACGGGTGGCCTCGGTGTCGAAGGTGAGCGGCAGCTCTGCGCCCTGCTCCACCTGCGCCCGCTCCGGCGAACCCAGGCTCGCAGTGAGCTCCCCCGTGTTCATCACGTCCAGGGCGTAGTCCGCCTGGCGCTCCTGGTGGTCTGGGGAGACGGGCGTGTTCTCCTCGAAGTACTTCTCCCACACGTCGAAGTCCGTGAGACCGGACTGTTCGAAGGTGCCATTGGCGAAGCCCGCGTAGTTGTCCCCGCCGGAGGCGAGGAAGCTCAGCGTCGCCACACGATACGTGGCCTCGGGGTCGATCTCCTCACCGTCCACAGTCACGGAGAGGACCCGTTCGCCCTTCGGAGCGGTCGAGTCGTAGACCACACCCACCTCCTCGGAGACGCCCAGATGGAGCATCGGCCGCGAGGCGCCCTCCGGCTGCCACTGCTCCTCGAACACCTGCAGCACATCCGCACCCGTGAGCGTCACGACGCCGTGGTCGTTGGCGAAGGGCAGCACCGCGTTGAGCTCGGCCACCGTCACCTCGCCCGGCTTCTCGCCGTTGTAGATGTCATCCACGAGGAGGTCCGTGCGGAGTCCGCCGGAGTTGGTGAGGCCGAAGTCCGCCTCCTCCAGCTGCGAGTACTCGACGCCCTCCTTGAGCGCGTCCGCCACGAGGTTGCCCAGCGTGGACTCCTTGCCGCGGTCCTCGCTGCCGTCCGCCGTGGCCCGGGTGATGTCCTCGGTGATGGTGCCCACCACGGTGGAGCCGATCTCCTTGGCCTGCGCCTCCGCATCCGCCACGATGTCGCGGACCTCGTCCACCACGGGCGAGGTGACCTCGACGCCCTTGGTCTCCAGCAGCGAGGCGTCATCCGTCGTCCACTCACCACTGCCGTCCGCGGTGAGCGTGAGGCTGCCCACGGCCTCGCCGTACTTCTGCGACTGCAGGATGGGACGCTCGCGGTCCGTGCCGGGAACGGGCGCGGAGAAGTTGGCGGGCAGGTGCGAGTGGCCCATGAACATCGCGTCGATCGACGGGTCGGACTGCTCCACGATCGCCTTGAACTCCGCGTTGGAGGCCAGAGCGGAGTCCAAGTCCGAGGTCACGGCGGGCCCCGCATGCGCGTTGAGGACCGTGACGTCCGGCCGCTGCTCCTCGGGCAGTCCCTCCAGCTCGGCCGCCGCCCGGTTGATCGCCTCGACGGAGTCGCCGAACTCGATGTCCGCGATGCCGTCCGGGCTCACGAGCGTGGCGGTGTCCTGGGTGACCACACCGATCACGCCGACCTTGAGGTCACCGGCCTCGATGATCTCCCAGGGCTTCAGGCCCGCGGCGACGTCCTTGGTGCCCTTGGCGTAGACATTGGCACCCAGGTGCGCGAAGTCCGATTCCGCACCCACCCTGTCCCGGAGGTCCGCGTAGCCGCGGTCGAACTCGTGGTTGCCGGCAGCGGACACGTCCAGACCGATCGCGTTCAGGACATCCAGCGTGGGGGTGTCCTGCTGCGAGGAGGAGACGTAGGTGGAGGCTCCGATGTTGTCGCCGGAGGAGATGAAGGCGGTCTCCGCACCGGCCTCGGCCGCCGCGGCGCGCTCGCGCTCCACGACGCTCGCCACATTCACCCCCGCCTCGCTGATGCGGCCGTGGAAGTCCGTGATGTTGAGGAGCTGCAGCTCGGTGCCGGCGGCCGGGGCCGCGGCGGTCGCGAGTCCGTCGGTCTCCTCCGCAGCGGCCTCGCCGAGGCGGTCCCCGCCGTCCTGCTCCTGCTCGCCGAGGCCCTGGTCCTCCGAGGCGGAGGGGGCCTGTTCCGGGGCGGCCGGGGCGGAGTCGCGCTCAGCGCCGCCCAGCCCCGGTGCCGCCACGGCCGGCAGGGCTCCCAGCGGCACCAGCAGGCCCACTGCCGCGGCGCCGGCGACGGCCCCGCGGATGAGATTCTTCTTCATGTCCGTCCTTGACAGTCGAGGGAACGAGGTTGCGTGTCAGCTGTCATTATCCTGAGCGCAGACCCCGGAAATGCTGTACGCACCTGAACATACCGTGAACACTCCCCGAGCGCGCGCGAATCTCCGCAGAGCGGAATTCGGCACCGCACCGCAGACGCTCAGCCCTGCAGCTCCTCCGCGCTCCGCCTGTTGCGAGCCGTCTCCGCCTGCTCCGCCCATCCCGCGGGGCCCTCCGGATAGCCCACCTCCTCGAGCACGAGACCGTGCGCGGGCATGAGGTGCATGGGGGCGAGCGCCGTCTTCGCCGCACCGGCCTCCGCGCGGGCCAGCTGCTCCGCGGGTGCCGTGACGTCCCAGGAGCCATGCCCCACCTTCACGAGAGCGCCCACCAGCGCACGGACCATGTGATGGCAGAAGGCATCGGCCTGCAGTCCCAGCGTGATCGCACCGTCGCCCGCGCCGCGCGTGACCGTGAGCGCCTGCAGCGTGCGGATGGTGGTGGACTCCGGACGCGGCTTGCAGAAGGGCAGGAAGTCGTGGAGGCCCAGCAGTTCCGCGGCGGCAGCGGCCATGCGCTCGACGTCGAGCTCGCCCCGCAGCTGCACCGTGTGGCCGACGGCCAGCGGGTCAAGGAACGCGGCGGCATCCGCGATCCGGTAGGAGTAGCGGCGCCAGACCGCGGAGAAGCGCGCGTCGAACTCCGCGGGCACCTCCTGCGCCGCATGCACCACGACATCCGGGGCCTCCAGGTGCGCGAGCACTCCTCGCAGACGGCTCGTCAGCCCTTCCGCGGGCGTGCGCCGCCGCTTCCCCTGTGTGCCGCCCAGCCTGGCCGCAGTGGTCTCCGGCAGGTCCAGGTGCACCACCTGCCTGCGCGCATGCACCCCCGCGTCCGTGCGGCCGGCGACGACGGTCCGCACGGGCACGCCGCAGATCTTCGCGAGCGCGGCCTCGAGAGTTCCCTGCACCGTGCGCAGACCCGGCTGGGTCGCCCAGCCGTGGAACCCTCCCCCCGCATAGCCGAGGTCGAGACGGAACCGCACCGCGGCCTCGGCGACCGAGGCCGCGGCAGCAGGCACGCGCGCGTCTTGCCGGGATCCCAGCAGCCCGGGGGCCGTCGCCGACCGCTCGCGAACGGACTCGGCTGGCCCGCCCACGGATCCCGCCTCTGGGAGTGCCACCCCGGCCTCCTCGCCCGCAGGCCCCGAGTCCGCGTTCCCCGAGTTCGCAGGCCCCGAGTCCGCAGCCCCCGGCCTCGCAGGCCCCGATGCCACAGACTCCGGCTTCACAGGTCCTCGCTCAGCCGGCCGGGGCGGTAGTCCTCGCCGCCGTCCGGGGAGACGAGGTCCGCGGACGGGCCCGCCGCATCGTCGTCCCCCGCGTCCGCGAGGGAATAGCCGATCTCCGCAACGGGCCGGAACGCCCACCGCCAGGGCAGCGAGCCGAGCAGTCTGCGCCGGTCCTCGTAGGCACGGACGCTGCTGTTGTGATGCCGCGCCGCCGCGCCGATGTGCGTCTCCTGCGTGCGCAGCTGCTGGAACAGCTCCCGGGCCAGCGCCCGCGAGGCCGTGGGCCGCTCGCCCTCGCCGGAGGCCACGGAGCGCACCCGGGCGTGCACGGCGGCGACGCAGAGAGTGAGGCGGAACTCGGCGGGACCCGTGGCGCGGCTCTCCTCGGACTGCCCGGCGGCCCGCACCGCGCTCTCGAGCCGATGGGTCTCCACGGAGTCGCCCACGACCTCGCGCGCGGCGATGAGATAGGTGGGCACCAGTCCGTGCCGCGCACGGCGGGCCTCCGTGTACTGGCGCAGCGCCTCCGCCGTGAGCGAGCGGTTCATCGAGAGCTGGTTGAACCGGATGACCAGGAAGGTCACCAGCGCGGCGAGCACCACGAGGAGGACTGCGAGCAGCACCCACTTCATCCTTGTGTTCCACCTCTGTTCAGCTGATGAGCACTCGCAGGATACACAGTCCCCAGAACGTCTGCAGACGTTGGCCTGCCGGTCATCTGCCGCCGCAGACGTCCGTAACCTGCACCGGATGGAGTGGGGGACGTGAGAGTCGCAGTCATCGCAGAGTCCTTCCTGCCCCAGATGAATGGTGTCACGCACAGCCTCCTCCGCGTTCTCGACCACCTGGCCGAGCGCGGCGACGACGCGGTGGTGATCGCGCCCGGCACCCGCCGCAGCGGGCCCCACGAGGTCGCCGGGTTCCCGATCCTCCGCGTCCCCGGGTTCGCCATGCCCTCCTACCGCTCCGTGCGGGTGGCGCCCGGCGGTGTGCCGCGCATCCGCCGGATGCTCGCGGCCTTCGCACCGGACGTCGTCCACCTCGCCTCGCCGTTCGTGCTGGGCTGGCGCGGGGCGCTCGCGGCGCAGGACCTGGGTCTGCCCAGCGTGGCCGTCTACCAGACCGAGGTGCCGGCCTACGCCGCCCGCTACGGCATGCCCGGGGTCGAGACCGCCCTGTGGAACCACGTGCGCGCCCTCCACCAGCGCTCGTCCCTCACCCTCGCGCCGTCCTCGTACGCCCTGGCCCAGCTCGAGGGGCTCGGCGTGGACGATGTGCGCCTGTGGGCCCGGGGCGTGGACGCCTCCCGCTTCGACCCCGGTCACCGCTCCGCCGCCTTCCGCGCTCGGGTGGGCGTCTCACAGGACGGCTCCGGGCCCGAGGTGGTGGTGGGCTACGTGGGCCGCCTCGCCGCGGAGAAGCAGCTCGAGGACCTGCGGGTGCTGGACGCGCTGCCCCACGTCCGCCTCGTGATCGTGGGCGAGGGGCCGCGCAGGGCAAAGCTGGAGCGCCTGCTGCCGCATGCGCACTTCACCGGGTTCCTGGGCGGCGCTGCGCTGGCGCAGGCCGTGGCGAGCTTCGACCTCATGGTCTCCCCCGGTGAGTTCGAGACGTTCTGCCAGACCATCCAGGAGGCGATGGCCTCGGGCGTGCCGGTCATCGCCCCCGCGCGCGGCGGACCCCTGGACCTCGTGGACTCCTCCCGCACCGGCTGGCTCTACGCACCCGGGGACCTCGCGGGGCTGCGCGCGCACGTCCGGGACCTGGCCGGCGACGCGGCCAAGCGACGCGCCTTCGGCATCGCCGCACGGAAGGCCGTGCAGGGGCGGTCGTGGAAGAGCGTGTGCTCGCAGCTGCGGGGCCACTACGCCACGGCGATCGAGCGGCCGGAGGCGCAGGTCACCGGCCGCTGGTCACTCGCCGAGGTCGCAGGGGCTCGGTGAGACGCAAGGGGCTCGGCGCAGTCACGAGGCCCGGAGACGTCACGGAGTCCTGGTACGGACGTGGAGACCTGGTCAGGACGCGGAGGTCCGGTGGGGTCCCGGAGTCCCGCTGAGAACACGGGTGCCCGGATGCGCGCGCGGCGCAGGCACCGGCCGCACACGCTCAGCCCAGGCCTCGGGCCTCCAGCGCCCGGCCGGTGTCCTGCGCGTACTTCACCGTCCCCAGCACGAGCGGCACGGTCCGGGCACGCAGGTTCCGTTCGAGGCCTCGGGCGCGGGCGGAGTCCCCGGACACCCGCGCCAGATCGGCGAGCACGGGCAGGCTGCGGACCATGAGCGCGGCGGCGAGGCTCACCTTGTCCGGGTCCGCGCCCACGTACCGCAGCGGTGCGGCCAGCACGCCGAACGCGGAGAGCAGGGCCGCCACGGAGGTCGTGAGCATGAGCAGGGATGCCGCCGTGAGGCAGACCGCGATGGTCGAGACAACGCGCAGGCCGTTCGTCCAGTCCGTGAGCAGGGCGTGGATGACCACCACGCCGGCCACGATCGGCCAGATCCTCAGCAACGGTGCGAGCGTGCTGCGCAGCGGCACGCGAGCGGTGAGCGCGACCACGAGGAGCACGCCCAGAAGCACGGCGTTGACACGCGCGTCGCGGAACAGGAGGACGACGACGCTCACCGCCGCCACCGCGCCCAGCTTCCACCCCGGCCCCAGCCGGTGCAGCCAGCCGTCCCCGGGGATGCGCCGGCCCAGGAACTGCTGCCGCTCCCTCATCGCGGGGGCCTGACGGTGTGCCGGGCCTCCGCAGTGCCTCGAGCTCCGGACTCCCTCTCTCCCAAGACCAGGGCACGGTAGGCGGCGATGGTCCCGGCAGGAGCGCCGTCGGCGGCAAGACGACCGTCGGCGATGCAGAGGGTGCGCTGCGCATCCGCGGCGAACTCGAGATCGTGGGTGGAGACGAGGATCCGCACCCCGCGCCGCTGTGCCAGATCCGCCAGCACGCCTCGCAGCAGCTCCCGGTTGGCGAGGTCCAGCAGGGTGGTGGGCTCGTCGAGCACGAGCACGGCGGGGTCCACCGCGAGCACGGCCGCCAGCGCCACCAGCTGCCGCTGCCCCCCGGAGAGCTCGTAGACGCTGCGGTGGGCCAGGTCCGCCACCCCCAGCTCGTCCAGCACCGCGAACGCCCGCTGGGTGCGCTCCTTCCGGTTCCGCACGCCGCGTCGCAGCGAGAGCTCCACGTCCTCCAGCGGAGTGGGCATCACCAGCTGCGCCGCGGGATCCGTGAAGACGAAGCCCACGCGCCGACGCACGGCAGCGCCCTTCGCCGCGACGTCCAGACCGTCGACCGTCACGGTGCCCGCATCTGCCGTCACGAGCCCGTTGACGAGCTGCAGGAGCGTGGACTTCCCGGACCCGTTCGCCCCCACGACGCTCACGGTCTGCTCCGTGAGGGCGCAGCTGATGTCCGCGAGCACCGGCCGCAGGCGCGTCTCACCGGGCCGCCCGCCGGGCACCGGTTCCGGAACGCCCACCGTGACGGAGTCGAACACCACGCCCGAGGCCTCGGCGGCTGTGCGCTGCCCGGCCGGCTCCGGCACTTCAGCGAGCACGAGGGCCTCCGGCGGTGCTGCACACGCGGCTTTCGCGGCGGTCTTCCCGGCGGCCGCCGCGGAGGCCGGGAGTGAGGTCGTCAGCGGGCGAGGCGGGGTCATCGGCGGACGAGGACGGCGGGGAATGCACGATGGACCGTGACCGCCAGGACGGCGGCGAGCAGGTTCTTGAGGACATCACCGGGCCAGAATGCCATGTCCGCGAACAGCGCCTGCTGCAGGGTGAGGTCGAGGTTGATCGACATCCCCAGGATGCCGCCGGGGTGGTTGGTGAGGAAGCTCCCCAGCAGACCGCCGAGGGCCAGCACGCACCAGAGGCGCGGGCCGGTGAGGCGCTTGACCGCCCAGCGGGCGAGCAGACCGCAGATGAGCGCGTAGAGGGGGAAGGAGAGGACGTACCCGGCGGAGCCGCCGGCGAGCACTCCGAGGCCGCCGGAGAAGTTCGAGAAGATCGGCAGGCCCAGGAGCCCCAGGGCCACGTAGAGGAGTGCCGCGAGGAATCCGCGCAGCGGGCCCAGCACCATGCCGCAGAGGGCGATGCCGATCGTCTGCAGCGTGATGGGGACGCCGGAACCGCCCGTGGGGATGCCGGGCACCGCGGAGAGCGCGGCCGCGAGGGCGGCGAAGACGGCGATGAACGCCACGTCGCGGGAACCCAGTCGCGGGGTGCGCGCGGCGGCTGAGGCGGTGGCTGACGATGCGGAGGTCTCGGTGCGCACGGCCTGGGGCGACGATGCGGCAGAAGTCATGGCTCACTCGGCTTTCACGGACGGGAGGGAACGGCGAGGGCCTTCCGGCACCACTGAACACCGTTCAGGACACGCCACACGGTACCTGAACACCGTTCAGGGCGGCAACTGTGAACCCACGCAGCCCGCAGCACTCCCCCAAAAACAAGTTACGTCTGCGTAGCGGCCGTGGTGGGCGGCCGGTACGCAGACGTAACTCAGAGGAGGGGGAGCGTGGCTCCCTCGCGCTTCACTCCCACTCGATGGTGCCCGGCGGCTTCGAGGTCACGTCGAGGACGACGCGGTTGATCTCGTCGACCTCGTTGGTGATGCGGTTGGAGATGGCGGACAGCGTGTCGTAGGGGATGCGCGTCCAGTCCGCGGTCATGGCGTCCTCACTGCTCACGGGACGCAGCACGATGGGGTGGCCGTAGGTGCGGCCGTCGCCCTGCACGCCCACCGAGCGCACGTCCGCGAGCAGCACCACGGGGCACTGCCAGATCTGTGCGTCCAGCCCGGCGGCGGTGAGCTCCTCGCGGGCGATCGCATCCGCCTCACGCAGGATCTCCAGGCGCTCGCGGGTGACCTCGCCCACGATCCGGATGCCGAGGCCGGGGCCGGGGAACGGCTGCCGTCCCACGATCGCCTCGGGCAGGCCCAGCTCGCGGCCGATCGCCCGGACCTCGTCCTTGAACAGCGCGCGCAGGGGCTCCACGAGCTCGAAGTCGAGGTCGTCCGGGAGACCGCCCACATTGTGGTGGGACTTGATGTTCGCGGTCCCCGCTCCCCCGCCGGACTCCACGACGTCCGGGTAGAGCGTGCCCTGCACGAGGAACTTCACCGGAGCGCCGCCGGAGGCCTTCGCCTCCTCGACGAGGTCGCGCTGGACCTGTTCGAAGGCGCGGATGAACTCCCGGCCGATGATCTTGCGCTTGGCCTCCGGATCCGTCACGCCCTCCAGGTGGCCCAGGAAGGTGTCCGCGGCGTCGACGGTGATGAGGCGCACGCCGGTGGACTCGACGTAGTCCTTCTCCACCTGCTCCCGCTCACCCTTGCGCAGCAGGCCGTGGTCCACGAAGACGGCGGTGAGCTGGTCGCCGATCGCCTTGTGCACCAGCGCGGTGGACACGGCGGAGTCCACGCCGCCGGAGAGCGCGGAGATCACGCGCGCCTCGCCCACCTGGGCGCGGATGCGCTCCACCTGGTCGTCGATGATGTTCTCGTTGGTCCAGTCCGGGGTGAGGCCGGCGACGTCGTAGAGAAAGTTCTCCAGGACCTTCTGGCCGTGCTCGGAGTGGAGGACCTCCGGGTGCCACTGGACCCCTGCGCAGCGGCGCTCGAGGTTCTCGAACGCGGCGATGGGCGTGGACTCCGTGGAGGCGAGGACGGTGAAGCCCAGCGGTGCGCCGGTGACTGAGTCGCCGTGGGACATCCAGGTCGTCTGCTCCTGCGGCATGCCCTTGAGCAGCGTGCCCGGATCCGCGGCGAGCCGCGTGTGCGTGGAGCCGTACTCGCGCTTGTCGGTGCGCGCGACGGTGCCGCCCAGGCGCGCGGCCAGGGTCTGGAACCCGTAGCAGATGCCCAGGATGGGCACGTCGAGGTCGAGGACGCCGTCCGCCAGCCGCGGCGCGCCCTCGTCGTTGACGGAGGAGGGGCCGCCGGAGAGCACGATGGCGCGCGGGGCGCGGGCCGTGAACTCCTCAGGGGTGGCCGAGTAGGGGATCACCTCGGAGTACAGACCGGCTTCCCGCACACGGCGGGCGATGAGCTGGGCATACTGTGCGCCGAAGTCGACGACGAGGACGGGATTGTGCTGGGCCGAGGCCGAGGCGTCTGGCGCGCCCCCGCCCTCCGGCTGCGCGGATTGGGGTGAGGTCATACGTGCGATTCTAGACGGTGAGGACGGCCCTCCGGACGCGGAGGGCCGGGCCGGTTCGCGCCTGTTCCCACACCTGCACCGCACTCGTGACGGCCGCCACCACCCGCGGCCGTCGCCCGTGCCGCCGAGGCCGCTCGCAGCACCGACCGCCCCTCAGGCTCCGGCGGAGACGCGGGTCACTTCGTCACGGACGGCGGCGGCCAGCTGGTCGAGCGGCAGGCCCCTCTCAGCGGCGACGGCGACGACCTCGGCGGCGTAGCGCAGCACGGCAGGGTCCTCACCCTCCGCGGTGGGCAGCGCGGAGACGTCGAGCCCCTCCGCGATCCGCGTGCCGGCACCGCGGCGGGTCGTGATGATCCCGCCCTCCTCCAGCTCACGGTAGGCACGGGCCACGGTGCCGGGGGCGAGGCCGAGATCGGCAGCCAGCGCACGGATGGCGGGCAGGCGGTCGCCGGGCAGCAGCACTCCGCGCGCCGCCTGGTCGAGCACGCCCCTGCGGATCTGCTCGTAGGGCGGCGTGGAGTCGTCGGGATCGACGGTCAGCCGGGTCATGCGGGGACCTCCTCGGGGTCTGTAGGGCAGGGCGCGACGGCGAATGGACGCACGCACCGTTCCCGGCGCGGTGACGCCGGACATGCAGGCCCCCGCCCCATCAGCGGCGCGGGGCTCACCAGCGGCACGAGGCTCAGCAGTGAGGGGCGCCGGCAGACGTCCAGCAGGAGGCCGAACACTCCCGCCTCACTCCTTGGGCGCGACCACCACTGCCGCGTCCAGCTCCTCCTCCACCTGACGGTGGATGCGCCGCTCGAGGATGAAGGACATCACCGGCACGACGCCGGCCAGGGCGAGCACGAGCAGCCGTGCCAGCTTCCAGCGCATCGCCTGGTTCAGCCAGAAGCAGCCGATGAGGTAGACGACGTAGCACCAGCCGTGGCAGATGGCGATCGCCGCGGCGAGGTTGAAATCGCCGAACTGCAGCGCCTCACTGGGGGACCCGCCCAGCACCAGAGGCACGTAGACGTACTTGTACAGCATCTCCACCGTGAGGATGAGGAGCATGGTGCCGGTGAGCAGCGCCATGACGCGGTAGAACCGCATGGCGTTGCGCGCGGACGTGAACTGCTTGACCGTCCACACCTCGTCCGGGTCGAAGGCCGGGGCGGCATCGGGATTCTGACTCAACGTGGGGCTCCTTGGGCTCCGTGATCCATGTCTGCGGGCTGCGCTCCGGCGGCGGGTTCGGCGGCGGCGCCACCACCGGCGGCCTCCGCATGGGTCGCACCGCCGGCACCGGCGGCATCCGCCCCCGAAGCGGTGCCCACCGCCGCAGGCGCACGCATGTCCCGCTCACCGGCGCGTTTGACGACGACGTACTCCTGCGGGGCTCCCCCGCCGCGTTCGGCCTCCTGCCGGTGGTAGGCGTCACGCAGCAGCTGGAACCAGATGTAGAGGGCGAAGCCGGCGAAGAAGATCCACTCCAGCGCATAGATAGCCGACTGCAGATCGAGTCCTCCGCCGGTGTCCTTCTCCAGCACCACCGGCTCCAGAGGAGTGTTCTCCGGCGACGCGACGACGGCCGCGACGTCCTCGGGGAAGAGGATGCCGGAGTACGAGTACACGTCGAAGAGGTTGACGAGCTGCGCGGTGGAGACGCTGTGCACCTGCCCCTCCGGCAGATCGCCGGTGGGCTCCGCACCCTCCACCGGACCCAGCCGCGCGGTCATCTCCTGCACGCCGGCGGGCGCGGGGGCATCCGCCGCCGAGGCCGCATCCGGGACCCAGCCCCGCACCACCGGGACGGCGATGGGCTTGGGACCGGCGGCCCCGGCCTCGGGAGCGGCCCCGGCATCCGTCCCGCCGGCGGCCTCCTCACCGTCGGCCGGCGCCAGCTGTGCCTCCTCGCCCAGCCTCGCGCCCTCCGGGACGAACATCGTCACCACCCAGAAGCCGGTCCGCCCGTCCTCGATGCGGTCGGCCACGAGCACCTGCGCGTCCGGCAGGTACTCGCCCGTGAGCGTCACCCGCTGGTCGGAGAGGTAGCCGGGCATCATCACCTGCGCGTCGAGCGTCTCCGTGAAGGGCCGCGGGGTGTCGACGTCCTGCGCGGAGACGACGTCGTTCTTGTGCTGGGCACGGTCCGCCTGCCATGCGGAGAGTCCCACGAAGCAGGTGGCCAGCACCAGCACGAGCGCGAGGAAAGCCAGCCAGCGCGGGGTGAGGGCGAGTCGTAGCACGTGGGCGGTCTCAGATCTCCGGAGCGGTCTGGGGCGTCACGACGACGTCCACCCGCTGGAACTCCTTGAGCTCCAGGTAACCGGCGGTGGACATGGAACGGCGCAGGGCACCGGCGATGTTGACCTCACCCAGAGCCGTGTGGCCGGGGCCGAACAGGAGCTGCTCCAGCGGCCCCACGGAGCCCAGCTCCACCTTGCGGCCGCGGGGCAGCTGCAGGTGGTGGGCCTCGGCGCCCCAGTGGGAGCCGCGGCCGGGCGCCTCGTCCGCACGCGCGAGGGCCGCACCCAGCATGACGGCGTCCGCGCCCATGGCGAAGGCCTTGACGATGGAGCCGGAGTCGCCCAGGCCGCCGTCTGCGATGACGTGGACGTAGCGTCCGCCGGACTCGTCCATGTAGTCGCGGCGGGCGGCGTGGATGTCCGCGAGCGCCGTCGCCATGGGCACGTTGATGCCCAGAGCGCGGCGGGTCGTCGAGGAGGCGCCTCCGCCGAATCCCACGAGCACACCGGCCGCGCCCGCACGCATGAGGTGCAGGGCGGGCGTGTAGGAGGCGACGCCGCCCACGATCACGGGGACGTCCAGTTCGTAGATGAACTGCTTGAGATTGAGGGGCTCCTCCGCGCTGGAGACGTGTTCCGCGGAGACGGTGTTGCCCCGGATGACGAAGAGATCGCAGCCGGCCTCCACGACCGTCCGCCAGTGCTCCTGCGTCCGCGCGGGAGTGAGCGCGCCGGCGACGGTGACGCCCGCCTCGCGGATCTCCCCCAGCCGCGCCGTGATCAGCTCCGGCTGGATGGGGGCCGCATAGATCTCCTGCATGCGCACGGTCGCCGAGGCCGCGTCCAGGCCGGCGATCTCGTCCAGCAGCGGCTGCGGGTCCTCGTAGCGGGTCCAGAGCCCTTCGAGGTCGAGCACGCCCAGGCCGCCCAGGCGTCCCAGCTCGATGGCGGTCCGCGGTGACATCACCGAGTCCATGGGGGCGGCGATGAAGGGCAGGTCGAACCGGTAGGCGTCGATCTGCCAGGACAGATCGACGTCGCGGGGGTCGCGCGTGCGGCGGGCAGGGACGATGGCGATGTCGTCGAGGGTGTAGGCGCGGCGACCGCGCTTGCCCCGGCCGATCTCAATCTCTTGGCTCACGGCCCCAGGGTACCGGTCCACGCCTGGGAGGCCTCTGGGCGGGGCGGTATGTGAGAAGAAGCGGCCGTATGACGGAACTCTCACTCGGCCCTCTTGTCAGTGGGGCGACGGCGGTTCCATCCTGGATGTACGCGGACACCGCCGCCCGCCGAACCGCGCCACGGCGCCGCCTCCGCACCTCCTCCGCGCAAAGGAGCTGTCATGCTCTGCTCAGTCCTTCTCTTCCTGACCCTCGGCCAGCTCGCCTTCTGCTTCGTCATCGGCCACCTCGCCTGTCCCAAGCACGACAGGATCCGGCTGGCGGACATGACGCAGGACGACCTCACCGGCACCATCGCGCGCGGCTGGAACCAGCTGGGCGCCGCCACGGACCGCCGCGGCTGAGAGGCGGGGCGGCGCTGCCTGCGGCGCGGCGGCGCTGACGGTGCGGAGCGGCCGCGCGGGCGGCGTGCTGCGCTCCCCGTGCTCAATCAGACCGGAACGCCGTCTTCTCCCGTTCCCGTCTGCAGATTCGCCGCTCCTGAGCAGTCCGAGCGGCGAATCCGCAGACATGGAGCCCCCGGGGCGGGCTTCCCGTCCGCTGCGAAAAGCGTAGGTCAGACGCTCCAGTCCTCCAGCGCACCGGCCCGCTGCCAGAAGTGGAGCTCGTAGACCGCAGCGCGGCGGAAGGCCTCCTCCATCTGCGCGCGGATCCGCTCCGTCGCGCCCGCGGCGAGACGTTCGTAGACCGCCACCGCCTCCTCCGCCGCACGGTCGAACTCCTCGGAGTCATAGGCGCGGATCCACGCCTCGTACGGGTTCCCGGCCAGGGCCGCACTCGCGTCGCCGCCGGAGTCCCCTGCGGCCGCCCGCGCCGTGAGCACCTTGCCCATGTGCGCGTAGATCCAGAAGCACGGCAGGATCGCCGCGACCCCCACCTCGTAGGGTTCGGTCGCGGCGGCGGCCACCAGGTACGAGGTGTAGCCCAGCGTCGTGGGGCTGGGTGCCGCCGCGCCGTCTGTGGCCGGGCCGGTCGAGCCGCCCATAGCCAGGGCACCCGGAGCCGCACTGCCGGAGTCGGAGCCCACAGCCAGTTCCACCGCCAGGCCGGCGAACCTCGCGTCCGCGAGCAGGTCCGCCTGCATCGCCTCCTCGTCCGCGATGGCACCCGCCGCGGACGAGTTCCAGAACCGCGACTCCTCGCGGCTGCCCGCCTTGGCGGCCAGCAGGCTCATCGCCCGCGCGTAGCCCTGGAGGTAGATCCCGTCCTGGAGGATGTAGTTGACGAACCGGCGGGGCTCCAGGCTCCCGTCCAGCATCCTCGTGAGGAACTCCAGCTCCTCGATCTCCCGCAGCGTGCCGGCCACGGAGTCCCAGACCCGCAGCGAATGCGGGCCGCAGTGGTACGTGCGCATCTCTCCGCTCCTCACTCAGCAGTCCTCATCAGGTCGACCATGTGATCCACCGGCCCGTGCGCGCCGGCAGGCTCGTACATGACCTGCCACTCCGCCCCGGAGGCCAGCGCCCGCGCCAGATAGTCCAGCGAGGTGCCCACCACCTCGGCGAGCTCCTCCGGTTCGCGCGGGTCCCGTCCTGCGCGCGCACTCGCGGCGGCCTCGGCCGTGATCGCAGCCGAAAGGGTGCAGCCCGTGCCGTGCGTGTGCGCGGTGGCGACCTTGGGATGCCGGAACTCGCGCAGCACGATCCCCTCCCCCACGCGGACGGCCAGGACGTCCAGCAGCTCGTTCCCGGCCATGTGCCCGCCCTTGAGGAGGACGGCGCGGGAGCCTCGGGCCACGAGTTCGAGCGCGTGCGCGCGCTGTTCCTCCGCGTCCGAGGCCGGGGCCACATCGTCGCCCAGCAGCAGCGCCGCCTCCGGCAGGTTGGGGGTGATGAGGTCCGCGACGGGTGCGAGCAGTGTGCGCACGGCCTCGACGGCGTCCTCCTCCAGCAGCCTGTGACCGGAGGTGGCCACCATGACGGGGTCGACGGTGAGGAAGCCGAGGTCGCGGGTGCGCACCTGTTCGACTGTGAGTTCCACGAGCTCGCGGGAGCCGAGCATGCCGGTCTTCGCGGCGTCCACGGGCATGTCGTCGAGGACGGCGGCGAACTGGTCGGCGACGAAGTCCGCGTCCACGGGATAGACACGGCTCACGCCGTGGGTGTTCTGCGCGACGAGGGCGGTGATGACGGTGGTGCCGTAGACGCCGCGGGCGGAGAAGGCCTTGAGGTCGGCGTGGATGCCGGCGCCGCCGGAGGGATCGGTGCCGGCGATGGACAGTGCTGCGGGCGGACGCATGGGTGCCTTCCGTGAGGAGCGTGCAGGGGTGGCTGCGAGGAGCGTGCGGGGGTAGAGCCGCGAGGAGCGTGCGGGGCGAGGAGCAGGGAGGAACGCGGTTCCTCAGCCTGCGGCAGCACCCAGGTAGGCGGCCCGGATCGCGGCCGCGGCGGCCCGGGGATCCTCCGCGCGGCAGATCGCGGACACCACGCAGATGCCCAGCAGGGGCGCGGAGGCGAGTTCCGGGGCGCGTTCAGCGGTGATCCCGCCGATCCCCACGGCGGGCAGTCCCATCTGCACCGCGGCCGAGGCCAGCGCGGCGATGCCGTCCGGCCCGAAGCCCGCCGGCGCCCCGGCCTTGGTGGTGGTGTCGTAGGCGGGGCCGATGCCCAGGAGATCCACGAGGCCCGCCCCGGTGTCCTCGTCGTGCAGAGCCGCCGCCGCGGCGAACTGCTCAGGGGTGCGGGCGGACAGCCCCACGAGGGGTTCGGGTCCCAGCACACGCCGCACCTCGGCGATGGGCTCGTCCGTCTGGCCCACGTGGATGTGGACGTCCAGGCCCTCCTCGCGGAGTCTGCGCACCACGTCCAGTCTGTCGTCGACGAAGACCGGAACCGGGGCCGAGGCCCGCTCGGCCGCACCGCGCTCCACCGCCGTGAGGACCTCGCGGGTGAGCGCCTCGACCTCTGCGTCCGAGGCGTCCTTGTCCCGCACCTGGACGATGCCCGCACCGCCGGCCACGGCCTCGGCGACGGTCTCAGCCACGGTCCGGCCCACGGACGCGCACTGTGCGGTGTCCGTGACGAAGTAGAGCGTCCAGTCGTAGGGCGCCAGCC
>NZ_JALAHB010000198.1 GCF_022712115.1 Brevibacterium sp.
GGCGGGGAGAGGGCGGTGAAGCGCGGGCCTGACCGGAGGACGGACGGGCGCGGCGCGATGACGGTAAACTTGGCCGGGCTCAGCGCGGGTTCGCTCTGCTGGGCATTCGGGTGCCGGAGGCGGTGGACAGCGTGGCGCGCGTGGAAAGCGTGGCGCATGTGGTCCGCGGGAAGCACATTGCCTGCGGGAAGCGCGCTGCCGGCGGGAGACGGCGCGGCCGCACACCGCACCCGCACAAGGTCCCACATGCACGAGGAAGACAGAAGCGAGGTGGCTGCGTGTTCGCAGCAGAGGCGCACGTGACGATGGCGGATGCGCTGGACGGCCTGTCCCACATCCTCGACCCCCTGGGGGAGATGTTCTCCGCCCGCGGCTTCGAGCTCGCACTGGTGGGCGGATCCGTCCGCGACGCCCTGCTGGGCCGGGACATGCCGGACCTCGACTTCACCACCGATGCCCGTCCGGACGACATCCTCGCCCTCATCAGGTCCTGGGCGGATGCGCACTGGGAGATCGGGAAGCAGTTCGGCACCATCGGCCTGCGCAAGCGCGGCTACCTCATCGAGATCACCACCTACCGGGCCGAGCAGTACGATCCGGAGTCCCGCAAGCCCGTCGTCGCGTTCGGGGACTCCCTCGATGAGGACCTCGTCCGCCGGGACTTCACCATCGGCGCGATGGCCGTGCGCCTGCCCGGGCGTGTGTTCGTCGATCCGCACCACGGTCTGCGCGACATCGAATCCCGCGTCATCCGCACGCCCGGCACCCCGGAGGCGTCGTTCTCCGACGATCCCCTGCGCATGATGCGTGCGGCCCGCTTCGCCTCCCAGCTGGGCTTCGACGTGGCGCCCGAGGTGCGCGAGGCGATGACGGCGATGGCCGGGCGCATCGAGATCATCTCCGCGGAGCGGGTGAAGGAGGAGCTTACCAAGCTCATCTGCGGCGTCCGTCCGCGGGCGGGCGTGGAGCTGCTCGTGGACAGCGGGATCGCGGACGTGGTGCTGCCGGAGTTCGCCGCTCTCCGGGATCAGCAGGACGAGCACCACCGCCACAAGGACGTCTACGAGCACTCACTGACCGTGCTGGACCAGGCCGTGGAACTCGAGGCGGTCTATGCCCGCCGTGAGGCCGAGGCGCAGGCGGAGGGTGTGCGAACAGAGCCAACTCACGCAGTGCCCGCACAGACAGCCCCTACTCAGGCAGCCTCGGCACAGACAGCCCCGGCACAGGCACAGCGCACACCGGCAGAGCCCGCCGCCGAGGCCCCGGCCGCCCCGGCATTCCCGCTCACCTCCCCGGACTTCGTGGTCCGCTTCGCAGCTCTCATGCACGATGTGGGCAAGCCGCGCACCCGGCGGTTCGAGCCCGGGGGTGCTGTGACCTTCTACCACCACGACGTGGTGGGCGCGAAGATGACGGCGAAGCGGATGAAGGCGCTCACCTTCGACAAGGACACCACCAGGAAGGTCGCGCGGCTGGTGGAGCTGCACCTGCGGTTCTACGGCTACGGCGACGCCGGGTGGACGGACTCCGCCGTGCGCCGGTACGTCACGGACGCCGGTGAGCTGCTCAGCCGCCTGCACGTCCTCACGCGTGCGGACGTCACGACGCGCAACCAGCGCAAGGCCAAGCGCCTGGCGCGGAACTACGAGGACCTGGAACGCCGCATCGCGGAGCTCGCGGACAGGGAGCGGCTGGACTCCATCCGTCCGGAGCTGAATGGCGAGCAGATCATGGAGCTGCTGGGACTCACCCCGGGACCTCTGGTGGGGAAGGCCTACAAGTACCTGCTGGAGCTCCGGATGGAGGAGGGCGTGCTCGGTGAGGAGGAGGCCGCCCGCAGGCTCCGCGAATGGTTCGACAAGCAGGATTGAGGGCCTTCACACCGCCGTGTAACTGCGCGGAAACCTCCTGCTGATAGGTTTGTGTGCGGATTCGGCGTGCTGGGCGCGGCGGATCGGCCGCGAATTCGAAGGAGAACAGAATGGCCCCTACAGAGTCCGTGACTGAGCAGTTCCGTGCTGCACGCGATGTGCTGCTTGAACATCGCCTCGATGTGGAGCAGGCCCGCGCCGCCTTCAGCTGGCCGCGGTTCGAGGAGTTCAACTTCGGCTTGGACTGGTTCGACCCGCTCGCCGAGGGGAATGAGTCACCGGCCCTGTGGATCGTGGAGTCCGACGGCCGTGAGGGCAAGTGGTCCTACGACGAGCTCCGGCGCCGTTCCAACCAGGTCGCGAATCTGCTCCGCGCCGCCGGCGTGACCCGCGGCAGCCGCGTCATGGTCATGCTGGGCAACCAGGTGGAGCTGTGGGAGACCATGCTCGCGGGCATCAAGCTGGGAGCCGTCCTGCTGCCCACCACCACTCAGCTGGGGCCCGCGGATCTCGAGGACCGGGCAGTCCGCGGTGAGGCCGACGTGGTCGTCGCGGCGGCTGCGGACGCCGCGAAGTTCGACTCCGTGCAGCATCCGGTCGCCCGGATCATCGTGGGTCCGGAAGCGGCCGAGGCCGGCGCAGGGTCCCCGGAGGCGCCCGGCACAGCCCGGACGGCCTCGGGCGCGGAGGTGGCCGTGGTGGACTACGCCGCCGCGGACGGGCAGTCCGAGTCCTTCGTCCCCGAGGGGACCACCAAGGCGGACGATCTGCTGCTCCTCTACTTCACCTCGGGCACCACCTCGAAGGCGAAGATGGTCGCCCACACACACGTCTCCTACCCCGTGGGCCACATGTCGACGATGTACTGGATGGGTCTGGAGCCCGGCGACATCCACCTCAACATCGCCTCGCCCGGCTGGGCCAAGCACGCCTGGTCCAACATCTTCACGCCGTGGATCGCGGGTGCCTGCGTCTTCCTCTACAACTATGCGCGGTTCGATGCGCTCGCGCTCATGGACACGATGGACCGGGTGGGGGTGACGAGCTTCTGCGCGCCGCCCACCGTGTGGCGCATGCTCATCCAGGCGGATCTGCGGCACCTGCAGAACCCGCCGGCCAAGACTCTGGGCGCCGGCGAGCCGCTCAACCCGGAGGTCATCGCGATCGTGGAGCGGGAGTGGGGCGTGACGATCCGCGACGGCTTCGGCCAGACGGAGACCACGTTGCAGATCGGCAACCCGCCGGGACTCAGGGGCAAAGCGGGGGCCATGGGCGTGGCGATGCCCGGCTACGAGCCCGTGCTCATCGACCCCGCGACCGGTGAGGAGACCACGGAGGGCGAGATCTGCCTGCGGATCGATCCGCGCCCGGTGGGGCTGACCCTGGGGTACTGGGGGGATGAGGAGCGCACGGCCGAGGCCTTCGCCGACGGCGTGTATCACACCGGCGACGTCGCGACGCGGGACGAGGACGGCGTCTTCACGTACGTGGGCCGTGCCGATGACGTGTTCAAGGCCAGTGACTACCGGCTCTCGCCGTTCGAGCTGGAGAGCGTGCTGATCGAGCACGAGGCCGTGGCCGAGGCCGCCGTCGTCCCCTCCCCGGACCCTGTCAGGCTGGCCGTGCCCAAGGCCTATGTGGTGCTGCGCGGCGGGTTCGCGCCCTCTGCGGAGACAGCCGAGGACATCCTCCGCTTCTGCCGCGAGAACCTCGCGCCGTACAAGCGGATCCGCCGGATCGAGTTCACGGATCTGCCCAAGACCATCTCCGGCAAGATCCGGCGGGTGGAGCTGCGTGCGCGTGAGCGCGAGCTGCACGAGGGAGAGCCGATGCCGGAGAGCAGGGCCGCGGTGGGCGGCACCACCCCCGTCGCCGAGGCCCGGGAGTGGGCGGATACGGACTTCCCCTCGCTGAAGGGCTGAGCTGCGGGCGGTCATACGGAGTGCGCGTCCGGGACACCCGCCTCACCGGTATTCGGTGAGGCGGGGTTCAGAGCGCTCACAAACTGCGGTGCGAGAATAGGCCGGTCTCCTGCGGGGCCCCGGAGGTCGCGCCGCCCGTGCGAACATGGGATGCGGCGCTCGTCGCAGGAGCGCGAAGCAAGGGACGGTTCTCGTTCCGATACACGCCCGATGCGGAGGACTCCGTGACCCCACCC
>NZ_JALAHB010000199.1 GCF_022712115.1 Brevibacterium sp.
ACACCAGTGTGCCGGTCGTGCTGTCTACAGGTTCGTATTCAACCCGGCATAAACACCACACCCACCAGAACGGGGTCCAGCACGTGTGGCATCCAGCTCATCAATCAAATAAACTGGCATCATAAAAAGCTACAAAAATGCATGAACACGCTATTGAGTTCTCAAAGAACAGACACACAAACCCCTACTACCCACAACCACACGGCCATGACCCTCAAAGATTGGTGAACCACTCCGACCAGACGGAGCGCTGAACCAGCTTACCGTCAAGCCTTCGCATCCGCAAACCGACTCGCCGTCAGTCCGTGGGGTACTCACTTCCCGGTCGCTGTCCCGTCCCGCGCTGTGCGCTCTGGCCGGGGCAACGAGATGTAACTCTAGACCGAGGCGGCCCGGGCAGGCAACTCAGAACCCCGTGACCTGCATCGCAGACTGGAACACCCGGGTTCTCACTCCGTTGGCTTCACCGACTCCCGTCCGCGAACCGCGGCCACAATCGTCCACACCAGGATGCCTGCCCCGCACACGATCCACCCGGCGGCACCGAGCGGACCGGCCAGCGCTCCGTCCGCCGGAGTCGCTCCGCCGATCAGGAGATAGATGCCCGCGGCACCGTTGAGTGCACCGTGTGCCACGACCGCGGGCCACACCGTCCTGCAGCGGAGCCGGAGCCACGAGAACCAGGCCCCCACTCCTATGCACCCGGCGATCATGAGGAGGACACCGGTCATGTCCGGACGCGCGAAGTTGTACCCGAGCAGAATCAGCGGCGCATGCCACACTCCCCACACCACACCGGAGAGCAGCAGGGCGAGCGACACTCCCGTACGAGAGACCAGTGCCGGCAGCAGGTAGCCGCGCCAGCCCAGCTCCTCACCCGCGGCAAGGAGCCCATTGGGAAGCACGGCGGCGAAGGGGATCATCGCCAGTTGCGCCGCGACCAGGGCACCCACCGGAAGGCCCGCCTGGGCCGCCGCCGGGCCGATGGCGGGGAAGGTCGTGTCCACGTGGAGCCAACCGCAGGCGACAGCGACGCCCACGGAGGCCGCCACGAGCACACATGTGCCGAGGATGCCGAGCGCGCAGCTCTCCAGCAGGCGCAGCAGTGCGCGGCTGCGAGACTGCGCGGGCTCCACGCCGGGTGCGGCGACCACACCCAGCACACGGAGCATCTCGCGGAACCTCACGCCCTCCACCCAGCGCAGGGTGATCCACGCGGCGAGCAGCGGGGTGAACATCATGGCCGAGGGAAGCACCGCCACGGCGGTGACGAACGCCTGGCTCTCGCCCAGGCTCTGGAGCGCCGCCGGGTCCACGAGGCCGGAACGATCGCCGAACACCGGTACGCCGGCGGTGAAGTACCAGAGCGGAGCGGCGACGCACCAGGCCAGAACCAGCGCGAGGAGACTGAACACGAGGATCCCGCGCCACGACGCCGGCTGCTCCCGCTGCCATGTGCCTGCTCGCGTCACCATCATGTCCACTTCCTCTCCCCGTGTGCGTCTCCGCCGGCGCTGATGCCGCTCACTCCGCTCACCGGTCCGGTCCGCTCACCCTCCGGTCCGCCGCTTGATCCGGTCAGCTGCCGGAGACCACCAGGGCGCCCAGCGTCTTCTTGCCGCGGCGCAGGACGATCACACCGTGCTCGCCGGCGGCCAGCACGTCGTCGGTGGACAGCACGGCGTCCTCACCGGAGACCTTGACGTTGTTCACGTAGGCCCCGCCGTCCTTGAGCGCGCGGCGGGCCTCGGACCTGGACTTCACGATCCCGGCCTCGGCGAAGGCCTCCGCCACCGGCAGCCCCGCCGCGACGGCGGCGGCGCTCACGGTTCCCTGCGGCAGCTCGGCCGTGGCGGCGGCGAGGACGTCCGGGGCGATGGCCCGCAGCTCTCCTCCGCGGAAGAGGGCCTCGGCCGCGGCGAACGCCTGCGCGGTCTGCTCCTCGCCGTGCACCAGCGCCGTGATCTCCTCCGCGAGGGCCTTCTGCGCGAGCCGCGTGTGCGGAGCCTCCTCGAAGCGCACCCGGATGTCCTCGATCTCCTCCAGGGAGCGGAACGAGAACACCTTGAGGTACTTCACCACGTCGCGGTCGTCCGCGTTGAGCCAGAACTGGCTGAAGGCGTAGGGGCTCGTGAGCTCCGGGTCCAGCCAGACGGTGCCGCCCTCCGTCTTGCCGAACTTGGTGCCGTCCGCCTTGGTGATGAGCGGTGTCGCCATCGCGTGGACCGTCTTCTGCTCCACCCGCCGGACGAGGTCCGTACCGGAGGTGAGATTTCCCCACTGGTCCGAACCGCCCGTCTGCAGGGTGATCCCGTGCCGGCGGTAGAGCTCGAGGAAGTCGTTGCCCTGGAGGATCTGGTACGAGAACTCCGTGAACGAGATGCCGTGCTCGCTGTTGAGCCGCGTCGACACGGTCTCCTTGGCGAGCATGCGGTTGACGGAGAAGTGCTTGCCCACGTCGCGCAGGAAGTCGATCGCGGTCATCTGCCCGGTCCAGTCGAGGTTGTTCACCATCTGCGCCGCGTGGGGCCCGGAGAAGTCGAGGAAGCGCTCGATCTGGGAGCGGATCCGCTCGACCCAGCCGTCCACGACCTCGCGCGGGTTGAGGGTGCGCTCCCCGGACATGCGCGGATCGCCGATCAGACCGGTCGCGCCGCCCACCAGGGCGAAGGGATTGTGGCCGGCCTCCTGCAGCCTGCGGGCGAAGAGGATCTGCACGAGGTTGCCCATGTGCAGGCTGGGCGCCGTGGGGTCGAATCCCACATAGAAGTTCACGGCCTCCTCGCGCAGCGAGCGCCGGAGCGCGTCTTCGTCGGTGGACAGGGCCACCAGGTCGCGGGCCTGGAGCTCGCTGAGGATGTCGGTCACGGTGTTCCTTTCGCTTCTCTCGCGCCGCCCGCCCCTGCAGCCGAGGTCCCGGCCGGGTCGCGGTCGCACGCCGTGCCAATTCTAGACATCCGTGCGGAGCGGACAGGAAACTGCCCGCTCCGCCCCGGCGAGGAGCCGAGGAGGAACGGGCGGTGCCGGCGCGGTCGGACCGCACGGCGGAGTCCGGGGCGGCGGAGGATCAGCGCAGGCGCTGACCCGCGAACTCCCGCAGGGCGGACAGCTGCGCACGTGCGTTCTCCAGCTGCGCGGCGACGGCCGCGCGGGCGGTGCCGCCCTTGGCGCTGCGCGAGTCGATGGACCCGTGCGTGGTGAGGACCTCGCGCACCTCCGGAGTGAGATGCGCGGAGATGCCCGCGTAGTCCGCGCCCGTGAGGTCCCACAGCTCCACGCCGCGGGACTCCGCGAGCGCCACGGCCTCGCCGGAGAGCTCGTGCGCCACCCGGAACGGCACGCCCTGACGGACGAGCCACTCCGCGATGTCCGTGGCAAGGGCGAATCCGCGGGGAGCGAGGTGCTCCATGCGGTCCGTGTGGAACACCAGGGTCGCGACCATGCCCGTGAAGGCGGGCAGCAGCAGCTCCAGGGTGTCCGTGGCGTCGAACACCGGCTCCTTGTCCTCCTGCAGATCACGGTTGTAGGCCAGCGGCAGGGCCTTGAGCGTGGACAGGAGACCGGTGAGGTCGCCGATCAGACGGCCGGCCTTGCCGCGCGTGAGCTCCGCGACGTCCGGGTTCTTCTTCTGCGGCATGATCGAGGAGCCGGTCGAGAAGGCGTCGTCGAGGGTGATGAAGGAGAACTCCTTCGTCGCCCACGCGATGATCTCCTCGCTGAGCCGGGACAGGTCGACGCCGATCATCGCGGTGACGAAGGCGTACTCCGCGAACACGTCCCGGGAGGCGGTGCCGTCGATCGAGTTCTCCACCGAGTCCGCGAAGCCCAGCTCCGCGGCGACGGCCTGCGGGTCCAGCCCCAGGGAGGATCCGGCGAGCGCACCGGAGCCGTACGGGGAGACCGCGAGGCGGGCGTCGAGGTCGCGCAGCCGCTCCACGTCCCGCATGAGCGGCCAGGCGTGCGCGAGCAGGTGGTGCGCCAGCAGCACCGGCTGGGCGTGCTGCAGGTGCGTGCGCCCCGGCATGGGTGCCTCCGGGTGTGCGGCGGCCTGCTCCACCAGCGCCTCGACCACGTCGAGGACGAGGCCCGCGATCACGCGCGCATGATCGCGCAGATACATGCGCCCCATAGTCGCGATCTGATCGTTGCGCGAACGGCCCGCCCGGAGGCGGCCGCCCAGCTCCGGTCCCGCGATCTCCATGAGGCCGCGCTCCAGGGCGGAGTGGACGTCCTCGTCGGAGTCCGCGGCGGTGAAGGTGCCGTCGACCACGCGCGCCTCGAGGGTGTCGAGGGCCTCGAGCATGCCCCGCAGATCCTCGTCGGAGAGCAGTCCCGCGCGGGAGAGCACCCGGGCGTGGGCCCGCGAACCGGCGATGTCGTAGCGGGCGAGGCGCCAGTCGAAGTCCGTCGACTTCGACAGCTGGGCGAGCGCATCCGCGGGGCCGGCGGCGAACCGGCCGCCCCACAGGCTGACGCGCTCCTCTCCCCCGCCGCTGCCCGGGGCCTCGGCGGCTGAGCTCACAGCTCGTTCCGTCCGAACTTCACGTCGCGGGCCGCAGCCTGCTTCGAGGACAGGCCGTAGATGTCGATGAAGCCGCGGGCGGCGGACTGGTCGAACGTCTGGCCCTCGTCGTAGGTGGCGAGTCCGAAGTCGTAGAGCGTCGAGTCCGAGCGGCGGCCCTCGACGGTCGCGCGGCCGCCGTGCAGGACCATGCGGATCTCACCGGACACGTACTCCTGGGAGGCGTCGATGAACGAGTCCAGGTTCTTCTTCAGCGGCGAGAACCACTGGCCGTCGTAGACCAGTTCGGTCCAGCGCTGGTCCACGAGCTTCTTGAAGCGGGCCTGCTCACGCTCGAGCGTGATGTTCTCCAGCTCGCGGTGCGCGCTGATGAGCGTCATGGCGCCCGGGGCCTCGTAGACCTCGCGGGACTTGATGCCCACGAGGCGGTCCTCGACGATGTCGATGCGGCCGATCCCCTGTGCGCCCGCACGCTGGTTGAGCTCCTCGATGGCCTGCAGCGGCGTGACGTCGCGGCCGTCGATCCTCACCGGGACGCCCTGGGCGAACTCGATCGTGACCTCGTCCGCCGGCGGCGGGAACGCCGGATCGTCGGAGTAGTCGTAGACGTCCTTGGTGGGGCTGTTCCAGATGTCCTCGAGGAACCCGGTCTCCACGGCCCGGCCCCACACGTTCTGGTCGATGGAGAACGGGTTGGACTTGGTGGTGATGATGGGGAGCTCGTTGCGCTCCGCGTACTCGATGGCGGCCTCACGGGTGAGCGCGAGGTCCCGGACCGGTGCGATGCACTTCAGGTCCGGCGCCAGCGAGGTGAGCGAGACCTCGAAGCGGACCTGGTCGTTGCCCTTGCCCGTGCAGCCGTGCGCCACGGTGGTCGCGCCGAACTGGCGGGCCGCGCGCACGAGGTGCTTGGTGATGAGCGGGCGGGAGAGCGCGGACACGTTGGGGTAGGAGTCCATGTACAGCGTGTTGGCCTTGAGGCCCTGCATGCAGTACTCGTCCGCGAACTCGTCGCGGGCGTCGGCCACATAGGCCTCGACCGCACCGCAGTCCAGCGCGCGCTGGCGGATCGTCTCGAGGTCCTCGCCGCCCTGGCCCACGTCGACGGCCATGGCCACGACCTCGGCGCCGGTGGCCTCGTGGATCCACCCGATCGCCACGGAGGTGTCGAGCCCGCCGGAGTAGGCGAGCACGATGCGTTCAGTCATTGCTTGTTCTCCTTAGTCATTCGCTTCGCGTCTAGTCTGCTACATCCGTCCGCCCGGCCGCTCACGCGTCCGGCATCCGTCCGTGCTCGCCCTGGCCGGCGAGTTCGAGGAACAGCCGCGTGAGCCGCTCGCCGTCCTCGTCCCCGGAGGCGATGACCACGACGGTGTCGTCGCCGGCGATCGTGCCGATCGCCCCGCGCACCACGGAGCGGTCGATCGCGCTCGCGAGGTACTGCGCCGCCCCCGGAGGGGTGCGGAGCACGACGAGCGCGCCGGAGCGCACCGCGCTCACGAGCACCTCCTCCAGCAGCCGCTGGAGCTTGGCGTCGAAGACGTCCGCGCCCTGTGCGGCGAAGAGGCCGGCCCGGTCGCCCCCTTCGCCGGGCACCGCGTACACCGCGCCCGAGGTGCCCCGCACCTTGACCGCGCCCAGTTCGCCCAGGTCGCGGGACAGGGTGGCCTGCGTGACCTTCACCCCGTGGTCCGCCAGCCGCCGCAGCAGCTCCGACTGCGAGGACACGGGCTCGCGCTCGATGAGGGAGACGATGAGCCTCTGGCGTGCGGTCTTGGTCTGCGGCTGCGCGGACTCGCCGTGGTCCATGCCGCTCTCAGCTCCGGGCCAGGAGCCAGGTCAGCAGCGCCTTCTGCGCGTGCAGCCGGTTCTCCGCCTCGTCGAACACGACCGAGGCCGGGCCGTCGATGACGGACGCGGCCACTTCCTTGCCCCGGTAGGCCGGCAGGCAGTGGAGGAAGATCGGATCGTTCCCCCGCTCCATGAGCTCCTCGGTCACCTGGTACTTCGCGAACGGGGACGCCTCGTCGTCACGGCCGGCGGCATCCTGGCCCATCGACACCCAGGTGTCGGTCACGAGGACGTCAGCGGCCTCGGCGGCGGCGACGGGATCGTCCGTGACGGTGAGCGAGCCACCGGTCGCGGAGGCGAGCGCAGTCGCCTCCGCCACGACGGACTCCGCCGGCTGGTAGCCGGCGGGGGCCGCGATGCGCACGTGCATGCCGGCGTTCACCCCGCCCAGGGCGTACGAGTTCGCCATGTTGTTCGCGCCGTCGCCGTAGTAGGTCAGGGTGAGGCCGGCGAGGCCGTTGCCCTCACCGGTGCCCCGATGCTCGCGGATGGTGAGGAGGTCCGCGAGGATCTGGCACGGGTGGTAGTCGTCGGAGAGCGCGTTGACGACCGGTACGCGGGAGTGCTCGGCCATCTCCTCGAGGCCGGCCTGGGCGAAGGTGCGCCAGACGATCGCGGAGACCATGCGTTCGAGCACGCGGGCCGTGTCCGCGATCGACTCCTTGTGGCCGAGCTGGCTCTCGCCGGGGTTGACGATGAGCGGGCTCCCGCCCAGCTGGGACACGCCCGCGGCGAAGCTCACCCGGGTGCGGGTGGAGGTCTTGTCGAAGAACACCGCCACCGTCTGCGGCCCCTCGAGCGGTCGCTGCGAGTACGGGCTCTCCTTCAGCGAGGCCGCGAGGTCGAGCACCTCGGCCTGCTCCGCCGGGGTGAGGTCGGTGTCCTTGAGGAAGTGCCGGGTCATGATGCTCCTTCTTCCGCGGCCTGGGCGGTGAGTGCCGCCCGGTGCGCGGATGCGACGATTCCGGGGAGTGCGCGGACGAATCCGAGCAGCTCCTCCTCGGTGATGATGAGGGGCGGGGCCAGCCGCAGGCGCGAAGCGGTCACGGGATTGACGATGTAGCCGGCCTCCAGCGCGGCGGCGGCGACCTCCTTGGCCCGTCCGTCCGTGAGCTCGACGCCGAGCAGGAGACCCGCACCGGTGACGTCCGCGACCTCGGCGAGGCCGCGCAGGGCGTTCCGCGCCGTGGTGCCCACCTGCGAGACCTGCTCCACGACGCCCTCGGCAGCGAGCGTCTTCAGGACCGCGTGCGCGGCGGCGGTCACCACCGGGTTGCCTGAGAACGTCGATCCGTGCTGGCCCGCCTGGAGCAGTCCGGTGACCGCGCTGCCGAAGGCGACGGTGGCGCCGATCGGCATGCCGCCGCCGAGGCCCTTGGCGAGCGTGACGACGTCCGGGCTCACCCCCTCCCCGATCTCCGGGTCCTGAAAGGCGAACCAGTGGCCGGTGCGGCCCACGCCGGTCTGCACCTCGTCGAGGACGAGCAGCGCGCCCACCGCGCTCGTGGCCTCCCGTGCCGCCGTGAGGTAGCCGGTGGGGTGGCGGCGCACGCCGGCCTCCCCCTGCACGGGTTCGAGGATCACGGCGGCCGTGTCCGCGTCGACGGCGGCGCGCAGCGCCGCCTCGTCGCCGAAGGGCACGTGCACCACCCCGGGCACGCCCGGTTCGAAGGGCGCACGGTAGGCGGCCTTCGAGGTGAGCGCCAGTGCACCCATCGTGCGTCCGTGGAAGGAGCCCTCGACGCAGACGATCTTCGACCGGCCGGTCCTGCGCGTGATCTTCAGCGCCGCCTCATTGGCCTCGGCCCCGGAGTTGGAGAAGAAGACCGTGGAGCCCTCCGGCGCCTTGAGCAGGGAGAGCAGCGTGTCCGCGGTCTCGATCTGCGGGCGGGAGGCGAAGAAGTTGGAGATGTGACCGAGCGTGGAGATCTGCTCCGTGACTGCCTCGACGATCGCGGGATGCGCATGACCCAGTGAGTTCACGGCGATGCCGGAGAGGAGGTCGAGGTACCGGGTCCCCGTCTCGTCCCAGACGTGGCATCCCTCGCCCTTCACGAGCAGGCGCTGCGGTGTGCCGAAGACGGGCATGAGCGCGCCGCGGTACTCCGACTGCCAGTCCGCGTGGTGGTCCGGATCGCTCATGTGTGTGCTCCTCCTGGATGTGCGGGGGTGTGTGCGCCCGCAGAGTGTGCGTCAGCGGTGTGCTGCGGTTCCGGCTCGTGCGTGACCATGGTGCCGATGCCCTCGGAGGTGAAGACCTCGATGAGGAGCGAGTGCGCCACGCGGCCGTCGATGATGTGCGCCTGGTGCACCCCGGCGTCCATCGCCTCCAGCGCGGCGGTCATCTTGGGGATCATGCCGGAGTCCAGGCGGGGAAGCAGCTCGCGCAGCTCCTCCGGGCTGATGCGCGAGATGAGGCTGTCCCGGTCCGGCCAGTCCCGGTAGAGCCCCTCGATGTCCGTGAGCATCACGAGCTTGTCCGCCCGGATGCGGCGGGCGATCGCTGCCGCGGCGAGATCCGCATTCACGTTGAGCGGCTTGCCCGCCTCCCCGCCCATCTCCGCGGCGATCGAGCAGATGACGGGGACCCGCCCGGCATCGAGCAGCTCGTGGAGGAACTGCGTGTTGACCTGCTGGATCTCGCCCACCCGGCCCAGCTCCACGACCTCGCCGTCCACCACGGCGGTGGTGGGGGTCGCGAGCAGCAGGTCCGCGTCCTCGCCGGAGAGGCCCACGGCCGCATCGCCGTTCATGTTGATGCGGGCCACGATCTCCCGATTCACCTGGCCCGCGAGCACCATGCGGATGACCTCGGCGGCCTCCTCGCTGGTGACGCGCTGGCCGGCGCGGAACTCGCTCTCGATGGCGAGCCTGCCCAGCATCGCGTTGATCTGCGGGCCGCCGCCGTGCACCACGACGGGTTTGAGGCCGGCGAAGCGGAGGAAGGCGATGTCGTCCGCGAAGCTCTGCTGGAGCTCAGGCGTGATCATGGCATTGCCGCCGTATTTGATGACGATGGTGGCGCCGGCGAACTCCTTGATCCACGGCAGGGCCTCCGTGAGCACCGCGGCCTTGGACTGCGCCTGCACGAACCGCTCCTCGCTGTTCATCTCAGCAATTCCCCTCTCCCCGACCACTGTGGGCCGCGGTGTCGATTCCGCCGCTGCCGCCGCTCCGACCTTCTCTCTCCAGCCGGCATGAACCCGCCGCTGCACTGCGCTCACGTCGAGTACGCACTGTTCTCCTCCACATAGTCGTGGGTGAGGTCCGAGGTCCACACCGTCGCGGACTCCTCACCGGCATGGAGGTCGATGACCACGTCCACGCGGCGGGAGAAGACCACCTGCTCCGGATCCGCGTCCGGGGTGGAGCCGGTGCAGACCTGCACGCCGTTGATGGCGACGTCGATGGCGGTGGGTTCGAACTCCGCATCCGTCACGCCCACCTGCGCCACGACCCTGCCCCAGTTGGGGTCCTCACCGAAGATCGCGGCCTTGAAGAGGTTGGAGCGGCCGACCGCGCGGCTCACCGTGACGGCGTCGGCCACCGTGGCCGCGCCCCGCGTCGTGATCGCGATGTCGTGATGCGCGCCCTCCGCGTCGACGTGGAGCTGACCGGTGAGGTCGAGGCACGCCTGGGTGATCGCCTCCGTGAGCTCGGCCTCGCTCGGACTCGTGCCGGAGGCGCCGGAGGACATGAGGATCACGGTGTCGTTGGTGGACATGCAGCCGTCCGTGTCAAGGCGGTCGAAGGACACGGAGGTCGCCGCGCGCAGGGCGCGGTCGAGGACCTCCTGGTCCACGGCGGCGTCCGTGGTGAGGACGACGAGCATGGTCGCGAGCCCCGGTGCGAGCATGCCCGCGCCCTTGGCCATGCCGCCCACGCGGTAGCCCTCCCGCTGCAGCGCCACCGTCTTGGCCACGGTGTCCGTCGTCATGATCGCCTCGGCGGCGCTCCTGCCGTGCGCGTCCTCCGCACCCGCGGCCTCGACGAGCCCGGGCAGCCCCTCGACGATCCTGTCGCGGAAGTCCTGACCGCCCACGCCGATGAGGCCCGTGGAGCACACCAGCACGTCCACCGGGGAGACCCCGAGGAGCGCGGCCGCACGCTCCGCGGTGAGATGCGTGGTCTGGAAGCCGAACTCGCCGGTGTAGCAGTTGGCTCCGCCGGAGTTGAGGACGACGGCCCTGGCACGGCCGTCAGCGCTGGCCTGCTCCGACCACAGCACGGGGTTCGCCTTGCAGCGGTTGGAGGTGTACACGGCCGCGACGGCGTCCGCCGGCCCGTCGTTGACGACGAGTGCGAGGTCCGGCTTGCCGGAGGGCTTGAGGCCCACCGTGAGCCCTGCGGCGGAGAAGCCCTGCGGATGGGTGACGGTCATCGGTGCGCTCCTGACGGGAAGTGGGGGTGGTGGGTGCTCACGGCGCGACGCCGTCGACGGGGAGGGCGAGCGCCTCGTCCAGGCCCAGCGCGAGATGCGCGGACTGGAGCGCCTGGCCGGCGGTGCCGCGGACCAGGTTGTCGATCGCGGCGGTGACGAGGACGGTGCCGGCGCGGTCGTCGATCCCGTACTGGAGATGCGCGGAGTTCGACCCGGTCACGGAGCCGGTGCGCGGCCACTGCCCGGTGGGGAGGACGGTGACGAAGGGCTCCTCACCGTAGGCGGAGGCGAAGGCCTCCTCGGCCCGCGCAGGGGCTTCGGCCGCGGAGACCCCGGCGGCGAGCGGTGCGCTCACGGTCGCGTGGATGCCGCGGGCCGTCGGCACGAGGGTGGGGGTGAAGGAGATGCGGACGCCGCCGTCGTGCTGCTCCTGGGCGGGGATGCCGAGCACCCGGGCGAGGTTCTGCTCGATCTCCGGGATGTGCCGGTGGGTGCCCGCCTGCGAGTACGAGCTCACGTCGCCGAGGATCTCGCCGGCCAGCAGGTGCGGCTTGAGCGCCTTGCCCGCGCCGGAGACCCCGTTGGCCAGCGTCGCGGTGAGGCAGGTGGGATCGACGAGGCCGGCGGCGAGGAGCGGCTGGACGGCCAGGGTCACCGCGGTGACGTTGCAGCCCGGCACCGCGATGCGCTTCGCCTCCCGCAGCACCTCGCGCTGCTTCGTCCCGTCTGCGTGCATGAGCTCCGGCAGCCCGTAGTCCCAGCTGCCCTGGTGCTCGCTCCGGTAGAAGTGCTCCCACGCCCACGCCGAGGTGAGCCGGTGGTCCGCGGCGAGGTCGAGGATGAGGGTCTCCGGGCTCGTGGCGGCGAGCTCCGCCGCGATGGCGCCGGAGGCCCCGTGCGGCAGGGCGAGGACCACGACGTCGTGGCCGGCGAGCGTCTGCGCGTCGGAGGGCCTGATGACCATGTCCGCGTACGAGCCGAGGTGCGGCTGGTGGGCGCCGAGGCACTCTCCCACCGTGGAGTGCCCTGCCACGGTGGTGACGGAGAGCTGCGGGTGGCGGGCGAGGAGGCGCAGGACCTCGCCCCCTGCATAGCCGGTGGCGCCGGAGACGGCGACGGTGAAGGTCTGCATATGCATAACCATACGCACCATCGCGTTTTTATCCAAGTCCGGGGAGGGGCGCCCTCGCGCACTCCCTCCCGGCCTCCGCGCGGTGAGACGCTCCGCACAGTGAGACGCGGGCCTCCCTCAGGGCGTTCCGGCTCCTACGATGGGAGCGACCGGACGACGACGGCACGCGCGGCGTGCAGGCGAAGGAGCAGAGCATGGCTGAGCAGATGAAGGCGGTCCGCGCGATGAGCGCAGGAGGCCCCGAGGTCCTGGAGTACGGCACGGCCGACGCACCCGCGGCCGGCCCCGGCGAGCTCCTCGTGGACGTGCGGGCCGCCGGGGTGAACTTCATCGACACCTACCGGCGCTCCGGCGTCTATCCCATGGGCTATCCGCACATCGTGGGCGTCGAGGGCGCCGGCGTGGTGGCCGAGGTGGGCGCGGGCGTCACGGACTTCTCCCCCGGCGACCGCGTGGCCTGGCACGACGCCCCCGGCTCCTACGCCACCCGCGTGGCCGTGGCGGCGGACATGGTCATGCGCGTGCCGGAGGGCGTGGACTTCGAGGCCGCCGCAGCCCTCCCCCTCCAGGGGCTCACCGCGCAGTACCTGGCCACGGGCTCGCACCGGGTGGAGGCCGGTCAGACGGCCCTCGTCCACGCCGCCGCCGGCGGTGTGGGCCTGCTCCTCACGCAGATCGTCAAGCATCTGGGCGGGCGCGTGATCGGCACCGTCTCCACCGAGGAGAAGGCGGAGCTCGCCCGTGCGGCGGGCGCGGACGAGGTCTTCCTCTACGGCGACGGCGTCGACGTGGCGCAGACGGTCCTCGACCTCACCGGGGGCCGCGGGGTCGACGTCGCCTACGACGGGGTCGGCAGGGACACCTTCGACGCGTCGCTGAAGGCCACCGCCGTCCGCGGTTCGCTCGTGCTGTTCGGCGGGGCGAGCGGACAGGTTCCGCCGTTCGACATCCAGCGGCTCAACTCCGGCGGCGGACTCTTCCTCTCCCGGCCGTCGCTGCAGTGGTTCGTGCGCACACCGGAGGAGCTGCGCGAGCGCTCCTCCATGCTCTTCGACGGACTGGAGACCGGCTGGCTGGACTTCCGCGTGGGGCAGACCTTCCCGCTCGCGGACGCTGCCGAGGCCCACCGCGCACTCGAGGGCAGGCGGACGACGGGCAAGGTCGTCCTGGTGCCGTGAGGCGAACGGGAGCCGCCCCTCGCGCCGCTCCCGTGTGAGGAGTCACAGTCCGTCACAGTCACGTGGCGGACTGTGACGTTCTGTGTCGATTCTGGTCGTACTCCTCAGTAGGGTGGCCCACCCTTGAGTGGCATGCCGCAGGCGTGCGCCGGCGGCATGCCGGCCCGCAGAGGTCTTCAGGGGGACGCACACGTGATCGAACTGACCGAGCTCCGGAAGGAGTTCGCCGGGGTGACCGCTCTGGACGGCATCACCCTCCGCGTCGAGGAGGGCTCGATCCACGGGATCGTGGGCCGGTCCGGCGCCGGCAAGTCCACCCTCATCCGCTGCCTCACAGGCCTGGAGCGCGCGAGCTCCGGGCAGGCGCTCATCGCCGGCACGGACATCACCCAGCTCAGCAGCGCCCGGCTCCGGGCGGCACGCCGGAACATCGGCATGGTGTTCCAGCACGCCAATCTCCTCGACTCGCTCACGGCGCTGGGCAACGTCGAGCACCCGCTGCGCGTGGCCGGTGTGCCGCGGAGCCGGCGGCGCTCCCGCGCCCTCGAGCTGCTCGAGCTCGTGGGCCTGGCCGATCGCGCGCAGAACCATCCGGCGCAGCTCTCCGGCGGTCAGCAGCAGCGGGTGGGCATCGCCCGCGCACTCGCCTGCGAACCCAAGATCCTGCTGTGCGACGAGCCCACCTCGGCGCTGGACTCCTCGACCACCAGTCAGATCCTGCAGCTCATCTCCTCGCTGCGGGACCGCCTGGGCATCACGGTCCTCATCATCACCCACGAGATGGCCGTGGTCCGCGAGATCTGCGACTCCGTCACCCTCCTGGCCGCGGGCCGGGTCCAGCAGAGCGGGTCACTGGGCGAGATCCTCAGCGCGCCCGGCACTCCCCTGGCCAAGGACCTCGTGCCGCTGCCCCACGTCCCCGCGGCCCAGGAGGGCACCAGCGTGGAGGTCGCCCTGGCCGGCACCTCGGTCTCCGCGCTCTTCGACGCGGCCCGCGCGGCCGGCACGCCCATCGTCTCCGTGGAGGCCGGCACGCTCGAGGTCATCGACGGCGTGCAGACGGGCCGCCTCCGCATCACCCCCGAGCGGCCGGAGCACCGGGCCACGCTCGTCCGTGCGCTGGCCAGCGCCGGCTACCACGTGGAGGACGCCGCCTGATGCACACCCTGTACTCCCACGCCGTGCTCACCGCCGTCACGCCGCGCGAGCGCCCCACCTGGTTCGACAACCCGGCCATCACGGTCGAGGCGCTGCCGTCCCTGGGCGAGACGATGCTCATGATCCTCTTCGCCACTCTGTTCTCCGTGGTGGTCGGCCTGCCGCTGGGGATCTGGCTCTACTCGAGCGCCCGCGGCGGGCTCGCCCCCAACGGCGTGGTCTACCGCGTGCTGTCCGCCGTCGTGGACATCACCCGCTCCATCCCCTTCATCATCCTCATGATCGCGCTCATCCCCTTCGCCCGCTTCGTCACGGGGGCGGCACTGGGCTGGCAGGCCACCGTCGTCTCCCTCACGGTGGGAGCCATCCCGTTCTACGCCCGCCTCGTGGAGAGCGCGCTGCGGGAGATCCCCGGCGGCAAGATCGAGGCCGTGCAGATGATGGGGGCGAGCAACTGGCAGATCATCCGCCAGGTCCTCGTGCCGGAGGGCCTGCCCGGCCTCGTCTCCGCCGCGACCGTCACCGCCGTCACGCTCGTGGGCTACACGGCGATGGCCGGCGCCGTGGGCGGAGGCGGCCTCGGCGCACTGGCGATCTCCTACGGATACCAGCGCTACCAGGCGGACACCATGATCGCCTGCATCGTCCTGCTGGTGGCAGTCGTCATGCTGCTGCAGCTGCTGGGCGACGCCCTGGCGAAGGCCGTCGACCACCGCAGGTGAGCGCGGCCCCTCCCCGCGGCCGGCGCACGCGGCTCCGCGCTGCCCGCTTCCATACCGTCCCATGACCCCACCCGACCTCGCACACATCCACACAAGGAGCATCATGCGCAAGCACCTCGTCCTCGCGGCCGCCGTCGCGGCGACCGCCCTCACCCTCTCCGCCTGCGGCGCCGGCGGCGGAGAGTCCTCCGTGGGCACGGAGGCGGACGGCGTCACCACCCTCAAGGTGGGCGCCACCCCCGTCCCCCAGGGCGACATCCTCAACTTCGTCGACGAGAACCTCGCCGCGGACGCCGGCCTGGACATCGAGGTCGTCGAGTACACCGACTACACGCTGCCCAACAAGGCGCTGGTGGACGGCGACATCGACGCGAACTACTTCCAGCACATGCCCTACCTGCAGTCCGAGGTGGACGGCCAGGGCTACGAGATCGCGGCGTTCGAGAGCATCAACATCGAGCCCTTCGCGCTGTTCTCCGAGTCCGTCGACAGCGTCGACGAGCTGCCGGACGGCGCGCAGGTCGGCATCAACAACGATCCCTCCAACCAGGGACGCGCGCTCGACCTCCTGCAGAAGTCCGGCGTCATCACGCTCGACGACTCCGTGGACGTGACGACCGCGACCATCCACGACGTGGCGGAGAACCCCAAGAACCTCGAGTTCGTCGAGGCCGACGCCGCACAGCTCGCCCGCACGCTCGCGGACGTCGATGCCTCCGTCATCAACGGCAACAACGCGCTCGAGGCAGGCCTGTCCCCCACGAAGGACGGCATCCTCGTCGAGGAGGCCGAGGGCAACCCCTACGGCAACTTCCTCGCGGTGCGCTCTGGTGACGAGGAGAACGAGGCCATCGTCAAGCTCGACGAGCTGCTCCACTCCGATGAGGTCCGCACCTTCATCGAGGAGAACTGGCCCGACGGTGAGGTCGCTCCCGCCTTCTGAGCCGGCGGCGGGCCGGGCTGCACAGCCCGGGCCGAACGCCGCGATCCCTCAGGCGACGTCCGCGGTTCCACGGCGTCCCTGAGGGATCGCGGCATTCAGGAGGTGCTACCAGAGCAGGGCGCGGCGGTCCCGCAGCGCAGGTGCGAGCACGAGTCCGGCCAGCACCATGCCCGCCATGAGCACCCAGGCGCCGAAGTACGTGAAGATCGTGAGCTGCTCCGCCAGCGGCGGGCCGAAGTCGAACGCCATCATCACGACACCGCCCAGCACCAGGGCCGTGGCGAGCACCACCTGGACGAGCTGGTCCACCACCGTGCGCACGAGGTTGCGGATGAGATCCGTCGTCAGCCCGCTCGTGCCGATGTCGAGGCTGCCGTCCTGCAGGTGCTTGACCACACGGGACACCTCAATGGGCAGAGAGGCCAGCGCCGGCAGCGTCGCGTTCGCGTAGAGCGCCGTGTCGTCGAGGGTCTTCCGGAGGTTCCGGGAGCCCGCGAGCACCTCTCTGCCGTGCGAGCGGACGAGACCGAGCAGATCGCTGCGCGGGTCGAGCTTCCGGAGGCTGTCCTCGAGCGTGGTGATGGCCCTGAACGCCTGTGCGACAGCGGTGGGCATCGCGAAGCCGTGGTCGAACACGAAGTCCAGCAGCTCCCGGAAGAAGCCCGAGGCCGCTCCGCCCGAGCGGCCGGCCGCCGTGGGATCGGCGCTCTGGCTGGGCTCCTCCGCGCCGCCGGAGTCGAAGCGCAGCATGATCTGGCCGATCTCCCGCTGCATCCGCCGCAGGTCCGTCCCGGGCGGCATGCCGAACATGTCGATGACGGCGTTGGTCGCCGCCTGCGAGTTCTGCTTGTCGAAGGCCAGCAGCAGTGTGAGCACGTCGCGGCGGTCCCGCGCGTCCAGGCGCCCGACGGCGCCGAAGTCGATGAGGCCCAGCGTGCCGTCCGGCGCGACCATGATGTTGCCCGGGTGCAGATCCGCGTGGAAGACCCCGGTGTCCAGCATCTGGCGGGCGATCGTCATGAACAGCTGCTCGCACATCTCCCGGCGCACCAGCGTGGACGTCCCGGCCAGCGCCTCCGCGCTGCGGGACAGCGGCCGGCCCGCCATCCTGTCCATGACCAGCACCCGCTCGCCGGAGAGCGCGCCGTAGACCTCCGGGATGCGCACGATGCCGCCGCGGGGCGCGTCGTCCGGGGCGCCGGAGCCCGCTCGCCCGCCCAATGCGGTGGAGACCTGTGCGACGGAGCGGCCGAGGATCGTCATCTGGCGGGCCTCGCCCCGGTAGTCCAGCTCCTCCGCCAGCGACTCCACGAACCCGCGGGCGATCTCCACGAGCCCGATGCTCTTGGCCCACTGCGCGGAGTTCTCGAACCGCTCCGCGAGATTCATAATGATGGCGGAGTCCGCACGCACCTGTCTGCGCAGATTGGGCCGCTGGACCTTGACGACGACCTCCTCACCGCTGTGCAGGACCGCGCGGTGCACCTGCGCCACCGAGGCCGCCGCGAGGGGCTCCTCGTCGAACTCGCGGCACACCTCCTCCAGCGGACGCCCCCAGGCCTTCTCCAGCTCCGGCCGGATGGTGGAGAAGGGCACCGGCGGCACCTCCGACTGCAGCGCGGAGAACTCCTCGACGAACTCGCTGGGGATCATGTCCGCACGCGTGGCGACGAACTGCCCCAGCTTGACGAAGGACACCCCCGCGGCCGCGAGCGCCTCCGCCGCCGTCCGTGCGAGCTCCCTCCGCGAGACGCGCAGGCTGGGCACTCGCGGTTTGAGATACCGGCGCAGGCCGAAGCGGAACAGGATGCCCTGGATCTCCCACAGCCGCCTGGTGGTCCGGTACCAGGACGGCATCCGCGCCGCCGTCCGCGCCACCTGCGTGAAGGAGCCCGAGGGCAGCACCAGTTCGATGGCCAGCATGACGTAGAGCTGGATGGTGAGGAACCAGCCGAAGATGAGCAGGAACACCATGACGGCAGGGAAGCTCATCCCCAGGAACGGCACGTCGCCGCGCTGGGTGATCTGCAGCATCTCGAACGCCTGCAGGGTCACCGGCCAGATGGACAGGCCCATGACGAGGGAGACGAGCGTGTTGCGCAGAGCGCCGGTCCCCACCGTGATGAGACGCCGGACGAGCGCCCCCACGACCACGGCATTCACGAGTCCGAGGACGATGGTCCAGAAGACGTTCATGCCACCCTCCCGGGAACGAGCCGAACTGCGGTGCGAGGACAGTGCACGGCGGCGGAGCAGCGTCTCCGCCGCCGTGACCAGGCTACATGGGCACGGTGAGCACCCGGGTCCCGTCGGAGAGGTCTCCCGGGATGAGACCGGAGGCCGCTTCGCGCAGCGCAGCCGGGGTGTCCCTGCCGGCCCGCACGAACCTTCCGGTCCAGGCGTCCAGCTCCCCGGACGCCAGCGTGAGAGCCAGCTCGACGACGTCCGCGGGATCCGTCCAGTCCGCGGCCGTGCGGTGATCGTGCATGGGCATCGACTTCGTCATGTCCGACTCGATGACGCCCGGTGCCATCTCGAACACCCGCAGGCCCCGTTCGTGGCCGTAGTCCACGAGCGACTGGGCGAGGCGGAACAGTCCGGCCTTCGACGCAGAGTAGGCCGCGTGCGCGGACGTGCCCTGCGCGCCGGAGCCGGAGTTGAGATCGATGATCCGCACCGGCGCCCCGCTGGACTCCGCGGTCGCCAGGAGCCCGGGCAGAAGCGCCCGGGTCACCCGGAAGGCGCCCACGAGATTGGTCTCCAGCACGGCGGCCATGTCCTCGGCGTCGATCTCCCAGACCGGGCCCTCCGCCTTCTCCACGATGCCGGCGTTGTTCACCAGCACACACAGCGGCGCGTCCCACTCCCGGCCCAGCGCCTCGACCGTCTCCGCGAGCGCGGCCACGGAGGCCGGATCCGTCTGGTCCAGAGCCGTGCCGCGGACGCGCGGAGAGAGCACCGGGGCCGAGGCGCCGGCGCCTGCCGCTGCCGCGATCTCACCGGCCGCACGCTGTGCGGACTCGTCCCCACGGGCGGTGAGGAGCACCGGGTACCCGGCACGGACGAAACCCTCCGCCAGATGCCGCCCGATCCCCCGGGCACCTCCGGTGACGAGCACGAGGCTGTGCGCGTAGGCCGCACTGCCGGCTGCCCGGCCTCCTGCATCAGCCGCCGTCATGACCGGACCTCCGCGCCGTGTGCCGCAGCGGCCGCGGCGGTGGCCCGCTCCCGCAGCGCGGAGGCCTCATCGGCCGTGAGCGTGCGATCCGCGGCGCGGAAGGTCATGCGCAGCGCCAGGGACTTGCGACCGGCCGGCACCTGGTCCCCGCTGTAGACGTCGAACACCTCCAGCGACTCCAGCTCCTCACCCGCAGCGGTGCGCAGGGTCTCCATGAGCTCCGCTGCCGGGAGCGCGGCGTCGACCACGAGCGCCACGTCCTGCCGCGACACCGGGTAGGTCGAGAGCACGCCCGCCCACGTGCGCGAATCGGGTTCTGCCACGAGCGCATCGAGATCGATCTCGAAGGCCACGGTGCGTGCAGGCAGGCCCAGGTTCTCGCACACCTTGGGGTGGAGCTCGCCGGCCCAGCCCAGCACGGCGCCGGAGGCGAGCTCGATCCGGGCGCAGCGGCCGGGATGCCACGGCGCACGCGCGTCCGCCCTCACGGTGACGGTCTGCCCGCAGCTGCGGGCGATCTCCCGGACGAGCTCGATCGCGTCATGTGCGTCCGCCCGGCGGCCGGCACCGGCCACGGACGGCGGCACCGCGTGGCCGGCGAGCACACCGGCGACGTGGAAGGGCTGGTGAGGGACGCTGCCGAAGACGTCCTCCAGCTCCGCGGCCGTGGGGTGGTAGCCCGGCAGGAAGCGCGGACCCGGACGGTCGCTGGGGCGCCCGCCCTCGGTGACCTGGCCGGCCTCGAAGACCGCCACGTCCTTGAACCCGCGGCCGGTGTTGCGCACCACGGCGTCCGTGAGGGTGGCGAGGAGGCTTGAGCGCATGAGCGGCCGGTCCTCGCCCAGCGGGTTCGCGATCCGCACCATCGCCCTGCGCGGGTCGTCCTCGCCCAGCAGCATCTGATCCGCGCGCTCCGCCGAGGTGAAGGGATAGGTGAGCACCTCGCTCAGCCCGGAGTCCGCCAGCAGGTTCGACACGCGGCGGCGCGCCCGCTGGGCGGCGGTGAGACCGGAGCCGCCCGGTGCCTGCGGCACCACGGAGGGGATCTCCCCGTAGCCGCCGGCACGGACGATCTCCTCGACCAGGTCCACGCCCTCGGTGAGGTCCGGACGCCAGCTGGGCACCGTCACGCGCAGCATCGGCACCGCTGCGTCCGCGTCCGCCGGCACGGCCTCGGCACCCACGGCGGCGAGCAGGTCGACGACCTCCTCCTGCGAGTACTCCACCCCCACCCGGCGCGTCGCCAGGTCCGCGGGCAGGTCGATGACGCGCCGTGCCGGGGCGCTGCCCGCCTCGGTCACGTGGGGGCTCACCGTGCCGCCCGCCAGCTCCGCCAGCAGGTCCGCCGCACGCCGCGCCGCCGCGGGCCCGAGCTCCGGGTCCACACCGCGTTCGAACCGCCGGGCCGCCTCACTGGGGAGCTTGTGCCGGCGCGCCGTCCGCGCGATCGTCACCTGGTCGAAGTGGGCCGCCTCCAGGACGATGTCCGTGGTGGCGTCCGTGACCTCGAGTGCGGCCGAGCCCATGACACCGGCCAGGCCGATGATGCGGCTCCCCGGCGCACCGTCGCCGGCGTCCGTGATGAGGAGGTCCTCCGGGTCGAGCGTGCGGGTGACGTCGTCCAGTGTCGTGAGCTTCTCACCCGCCTGCGCACGGCGGACGGTGATGGTCCCGGAGAGCTTGGCCGCGTCATAGGCGTGCAGCGGCTGCCCGAGCTCCAGCATCACGTAGTTGGTGACGTCCACCGCGAGGCTGATGGGCCGCATGCCCGCCTCCAGCAGCCTGCGCTGCATCCAGAACGGCGTGCGCGCCTGCGGGTCAGTACCGGTGACGGTCACGGCGGTGAAGCGCGAGCAGCCGGGCACGCCGTGGATCGGGGCGGCATCCGCGAGCTCCACCGGATACCCCTCGGCGTCCGGTGCCTCGACCTGGACATCCGCCGGATCCGCGAACTCCTGCCCCTTGAGCATGGCGAACTCGCGCGCGATCCCGCGCATGCTCAGCTGGTAGCCGCGGTCCGGGGTGACATTCACGTCGAGGGTGACGCGGTCGAGGCCCAGCAGGGCGGTGGCGTCGTCCCCGGGCTGCAGCGCGGCGAGCTGCTGCTCGTCCAGGCCCAGGCGGGTGAGGACGATGATCCCGTCGTGGTCCTCGCCCAGCCCCAGCTCCCGGGCGGAGCAGATCATGCCGTCGGACACGTGGCCGTACGTCCTGCGCGCTGCGATCGCGAAGTCACCGGGCAGCACCGCACCCGGGAGAGCGGCGACGACGAGGTCGCCGGCGGAGAAGTTGTGCGCGCCGCAGACGATGCCGCGCGGTGCGTCCTCGCCCACGTCCACCTGGCACCAGTTGACGGTCTTGCCGTTGGAGTGCTCCTCCGGCTCCGCCGAGAGGACCCGGCCCACCGTGAGCGGGCCGGAGACCGTGGGACCGAAGAAGTCCTCCTCCTCCAGTCCGATGCCGGCGAGCTCCGCGGCGAGGGCGTGCGGATCCGGTGAGACGGAGGTGTCGACGTAGTCGGAGAGCCATTCGAGGGGGACGCGCATCAGGCGTTCACCCCGAAACGAGCGGAGAAGCGCAGATCGCCTTCCACCATGTCATGCATGTCGTTGATGCCTTCCCTGAGCATGAGCGTCCGCTCGATGCCCATGCCGAATGCGAATCCCTGGTACTCCTCCGGGTCCAGCCCGGCCGCGCGGATGACATTGGGGTGGACCATGCCGCAGCCGCCCCACTCGATCCAGCCGGCGCCGCCCACCTTCTGCGGGAACCAGAAGTCCATCTCCGCACTGGGCTCCGTGAAGGGGAAGAAGGACGGTCGCAGACGCGTGAGCGACTCCGGGCCGAACATAGCGCGTGCGAACTCGTCGAGCGTGCCCTTGAGGTTCGCCATCGTCAGACCGCGGTCGATCGCGATGCCCTCGACCTGGTGGAACACGGGTGTGTGGGTGGCGTCGAGCTCATCCGTGCGGAACACCTTGCCCGGACAGACGACGTAGAGGGGCACCCCGCGCTCCAGCAGGCTGCGGGACTGCACGGGAGAGGTGTGGGTGCGCAGCAGCAGGCCGGCCTCCGGCGGATCCGCGAAGAAGGTGTCCTGCATCTGCCGCGCCGGGTGGTCCGGGCCGAAGTTCAGCGAGTCGAAGTTGAGCCACTCCGCCTCGATCTCCGGGCCCTCGGCCACCTCCCAGCCGTGCGCCACGAAGTGGTCCGCGATCTGCTCCTGCAGCAGCTGGAGAGGATGCCGGGCACCGGCGAGCCGGCGGGGTGCCGGCAGGGTGACGTCGATCGCCTCCGCGACCAGCACCTCGGCGTCCCGCTTGGCCTCCAGCTCTGCGAGCCGGGCGGCATGGGCCTTGTTCACGCGACCGCGGGACTGGCCGACGATCTTGCCCGCCGCGGCCTTCTCCTTCTTCTCGAGGGAGCCGATCTGCCGGTTGGCGAGGGCGAGTGGGGAGCGGTCCCCCATGTGCGCGATCTTCACGGCCTTGAGCTCTTCGAGGTCGCCGGCGGCGGCGAAGGCGGCCAGCGCGGCCTCCACTGCGGCGGTGACCGCCGCCTCGTCGCGGGGGTCGACGGGTGGCTGTTCGGCAGCACTGGGCTGAGTCATCTGCCTGCTTTCTCCTCACGGATGCTGTTCAACACGGATGAGTCTATCCGTGCACGCCGGCCGCGCCGTGCGGCAGGTCAGAGACGCACGTGCTTGGCCGACTCGTAGATGCAGATGCTCGCCGCGGTGGCGAGATTGAGGCTCTCCGCCCGGCCGTAGAGGGGGACGGCCACCGCGGAGTCGCACTGCGCACGGTCCGCCTCCGGCAGCCCCCAGGCCTCGTTGCCGAACACCCAGGCGGTGGGCCGGGTGAGGTCCAGGCCGGTGTCCCAGGGGACGTGGAGGTCGTGCGCCGGCGGATGCGCGTCCGCGGCCAGCACCTGGAGGCCGCGCGCGCGGGCGAGCTCTGCGACCTCCGGCAGGCCCACGTTCGTCACCACGGGCACATGGAACAGGGAGCCGGCGGTGGAGCGCACGGTCTTGGGGTTGTAGACGTCGACGCTCGAGGAGGTGACCACCACGGCGTCCGCGCCCGCCGCGTCCGCCACGCGCAGCACGGTGCCGGCATTGCCGGGGTCACGCACCTGCGAGAGCACGACGACGAGCCTGGCCTGCCTGGTGAGGACGTCCGCGAGCTCCACGTCCAGCTGTTCGACGACGGCGAGGATGCCCTGGGAGGCGACGGTGTCGGTGAGGCCGGCCAGCGCCTCGGCCGTTGCCTGCCGCACGCGCAGCCCCGCTCCGCGGGCTGCCTCGACGACGTCCGGGTGCCGCTCGGCGGTCTCCGGAGTGGCCCACACGTCCAGGACCGCACCGGCGGGGCGCGGTTCGCGGCCCTCCTCGTGCTGCCCTGCGGTCGCGGCGACCGGCCGCAGCTCACCCTGGCGGCGCACGGCCTCGCGCACGGCCTGCGGACCCTCGACGAGGAAGCGGCGCTCCCGCTTCCGCCCGGTGCGCCGGAGCAGCTTGCCCGCCTCCTTGAGCTTGGAGGACAGGGGGTTGCGGACCTCCGGCCCGGTGAGAAGGGGGTGGACAGGGGCCGATTCAGGGGTAGCGCTCATGGGCCAGAGCCTAGCGGGCCGCGCGTGCTCAGCCGAACATGCGGCCGGCCTCATAGACCTCGAAGCCGCCGTCCGCCTGCCCGCGCATGAGCAGGTAGAGGTGGTACTCGTCCGCAGGGCCGTCCGGCATCGACACACCGCACACCACATCCCCGGCACGCACCTCCTCCTCCCAGGCGGTGGGCTGGCCGCTGAGCGTCTCGCCGCTGTGGAAGCGGTACTCGTCGAGGGAGAAGGCGCTCTCGCCCATACCGGCGGGAGTGGCGTTCGACGACACCGGCTCGCAGGCGCCCACCGTGTTCCCCTCGAAGTGCACGCTGCGCACCGTGGGCGGGTCCGCGGCGGTCCCGTCGCCCAGCACCTCCTCGAGTGAGTCCATCACCCTCTGCGTCGCATGGGCGGAGGCCGCCTCGTCGTCCCCGGCTCCCACCGCATCCACGAAGGCCTGCACGCTCTCCTGCGACGGCATGCGCACATCGCCCGAGGGCGTGTGGAAGACCGTGTCCGCGTGGACCATCCGCTCCCCGTCCCACCGGTAGGCGAGATCCGCGGAGCCGGACTTGCCACAGGCGTGGCAGGAGTCGTCGCCGTAGAGGTCGAGGCCCCGCAGGTTGAAGGTGAGCACCGGACCCATCGCGCCCAGGTCCGCCATCGCGGGCTCCATCGCCGAGGCCTGCAGGTCCTGCCTCTGCCCCTCGGCGGGATCGCCCCACACCTCGACGGAGTCGAGCAGGGTGAGCCCCGCGTCGTAGATGCCCACGGAGGGATAGGCGTACGCTCCGCCGCCGAAGCAGGAGAAGCTCACCGCGGTCGCGGGCGACTCGCCCAGCCGTGTGGGCCTGACCTCGTCGATCACGACGCTGCCGTAGGAGTCCGCGCCGCTGCCCTGGGCGGTGCCGTCCCGGAACTCGCCCTGGCCTGTGAATGTCCCGTCGTCCTCCTCCCCCAGGTACTCCGTGGAGTAGTGGAGGCCGAAGGCCGCGCAGGTGGGCGGCAGCTCGAACGTCGCATTCTCGAAGGCCTCCCGGCCGGGGCCGAGGACGGCACCGCCGCCCTCCTGTCCGGGCTCGGGCGGCTGCGCCCGGGCCTGCTCCTCCCCCGTGGAGGCGTCGAAGCCGAAGACCGTGAACACGCCGTCCGCCACGGTGCGGAGCTGTCCGCCGCTCACGGTGAAGCTGGTGAGCCCCGGGACCTCCAGGGTCCAGAGCACCTCGCCCGTGGCCGCGTCGAGACCGCGGACCGCGTCAGCGGCACCCAGCACCAGCACGTCGTCCTCGAGCGCCCAGCCGGGCTGCGCCGTGAGCGAGCCCAGCCCGGTGACCGCTGCCGAGGCCGCATCGAGACCCCGCTGCCACAGGACCTCCTCCGGGCTCACCACTGCGAGCACCGTTCCGTCCGAGACGGCCCACGGGCCGGTTCCGGTCCGCCCCGCATCCTCGGATTCCTGCACGTCCTCCACCGGACCGACCATCCGCACCGGTCCCTCCTGATCGAGGGACACACCCGCATACGGTTGGCCCGCGGGACCGAGCAGGGTGCCGTCCTCCTCGAGCTCGAGCGGCACCGCGGCCGTGGCAGGATCGGCGGCCTCTTCGTCGGGGCGGCTCCCGTCCGTGCCGGCACCCTCCGCACCGGTCTCGTCCGCATCGCCCTCACCGGGAGTGATCTCCCCGGTCTCCCGGTCGATGCGCACGTCGCCGCACACCAGCGCCGCGCCGTCGGCCGCG
>NZ_JALAHB010000200.1 GCF_022712115.1 Brevibacterium sp.
GGGTCCACTGGTGGAACACGGCCCGGCTCCACGAAGCTCTCGACTACCGCACCCCCGCATCGGTCGAAGCGGCCTACACTCACCCCACGACGACCGCGCCCGCGACCGTCTAACCACGGAACGAATCCCAGGGCGCTTCAGTAGAGCACCGATGGTGTTGGGCTGGTCCACGACCACCAGGACGGGTCCGTGGCCTTGGAGGTCAGTGAAGACCTTCCGTAGCGCGGTCTCGTCCTGAGGGAGCTCCTTGTCGTAGACCTTCTCCCCAGTAGGAGTGAGCGCGCAGGCGTGGTGAGTGCTCTTACCGACGTCGAGACCGATGGTGATGGTGTAAGTGGTTGTCATGGCAGGCTCCTTTGCCTATGAGCCATGGGTCGTTGGTGTGTCGTGACACTCGATGCTGGCACCCACGTTACAAAGAGACCTCAACCAAGGTTGGGCCGTGTCCCTATCAGCAGTCAACGGGTGTCCTGGACTCCTGGCGACAACACCCCCCCCGGATCATCAAGTGCAGGGCAAGACAGCCATACCAGGGCCAGCGACCCGGTCCCCGGGACCTACCAATGAATGTAACGGGTCGGTGCGGCTGTGCGGTGAGGGTCTCAGGGCCCGCCGTCAGCGGCGGATGCGGTCCCTGACCCAGATGTGAGCGGTGCGTTCCATAGGGCGATTCTACCGCGAGGCGGGGCGGGGAGGGCAAGGCCGCCTGTGTGCGCCGTGGGCCTCGCCGCGCGAGTGCTGCCCCGAGAGGGGCTCTGGAGAACGCGGGAGTGAAATGTATCACAGCCTGTGAGGCAGTCAATGCCCGGAGGGGGAGTCACGGGGTCCCTCACTGGGTATTCTCAAGAAAAGCGACAGATTCGCAGAATGTCTCCTCGACGGGGAGCGAGCGCTGGCGGAGATGTGGCAGACCGGAATCCCAGAGAGGAGCGACGGCGCATGAATATGAGCGCAGCCGCTTATGACAACTCCACACGGTTCACCGGCCTGGCGGGGATCTACGATCGCTTCCGCCCGGGTTACCCCGACGCATGCCTCCAGTGGATGGCCGACCGCGCCGGACTGACCGGCAGCGCCGTGGTCGCGGACATGGGAGCGGGCACCGGGAAGCTCTCCGAGGAGCTGGTGCTCAACGGTCTGCGGACCGTGGCCGTCGAACCCAACCCGGACATGTTCGAGCTCCTCGAGCGGAAGTCCGCCATGACATCCCTCCTCACGACCGTGAGATCCAGGGCGGAGGACACCGGGCTCGAGGACTCCTCGGTCTCCCTGGTCACCGCCGGGCAGTCGTTCCACTGGTTCGATCCGGAGGCCTTCCGTGAGGAGTGCGCGCGCATCCTCGCGCCCGGCGGCAGGGTCGCGCTGCTGTGGAACTCCCGGCGCCGTGAGACGGCGCTGGTGCAGGCCAATGCGGAGGTGTTCCGCCGCCACGTGCCGGCGTTCCCGGGATTCAGCGGCGACCACCGGATCTCTGCGGAGGTGTTCGCCGAGTTCTTCCGGCCCGGCGGGTACGAGTACCGGGAGTTCGAGCACGATCAGATGCTGACCCTCGACGAGTTCCTGGGGCGGAACCTGTCCGCCACCTATGCGCCGCGGGAGGGTGATCCGGCCCACGACCGGCTGGTGACGGACCTCCGAGCACTGTTCGAGGAGTACCGGGAGTCGGACCTCATCCGCTTCCCGCTCGTCACCCGCGTCTTCATGGGCGGCGTGACGGGCTGATCCGCGGTCCGCGTAGGCTTCTGTCATGGCGGACGGCATCGGCGCAGACAACACAGGCACGTTCTCCGGTCTCGGGGAGGTGTACAGCCGCGCGCGCCCGGACTATCCCGAGGCCTGCTACGACCTCCTGGAGGAGGCGATGCGCGCGAGCGCCGCCGCGGCCGGCGATGCCGGAGCCGGGAACGCAGTCGTCGCGGACATCGGCGCCGGTACGGGCAAGCTGACGGCGGGGCTGCTGGAACGAGGGTGGCAGGTCGCCGCGGTGGAGCCCAACCCGGACATGCTCGGCCGGCTCGAGGCGCACCTCGGCGGGCGAGGGGGACTGCGGACGGTGGCGGCGCCGGCGGAGGCCACCGGGCTCCCCGACGGCAGCGTGGGCCTCGTGACGGTGGCCCAGGCGTTCCACTGGTTCGACCAGGACGCGTTCCGTGCGGAGTGCCGCAGGATCCTGGCCCCGGGAGGCCGGGTGGCGATCATCTGGAACTTCCGCCGTCCGGAGGCGGCGTCCACGCAGGCGGCCGTCGAGGCGTTCCGGCGGCACGTGAAGGGTTTCGTGGCCCTCACCCTGGGCGAGCGGGTGGGGGAGGCGGACCTCGCCCGCTTCTACGGCGGCGAGTGGGAGCGCACGGTGCTCGACAACGACGAGGACATCGACAGGGAGACGTTCCTGGGGCGCTGCCTCTCGGCCTCCTACTTCCCCAAGGAGGGGGACCCGGCCCGCGGACCGCTGCTGCGGGAGCTGGAGAGCATCTTCGATGCGCACAGCACCGCCGGCGTGCACCGCTTCCAGCAGGTCACCCACGTGCACATCGGCACCCTGCGCTGAGCTCCACGGGGCGCTGACGCCGGGGGTGCGCTGAGGCCTGCGGTGCACTCTCAGGGCACTTCGCACTCCTCGGGCGGCGCACCTCGTGGGTGCGCGCGGACGGGAGCACGCCTCTCCTGGTCTCCCGGCGCGGTCGTCTCAGCGGCCGAGCCGGGAGTGCCATTCCCCGACAGCCTGCGCGCATGAGCCGACGCAGGGATTGGTCCGTCCCGGCCTCCCCGGAAATCTGGCTGGGAGCCCTCGCCGCAGCCGCAGCCAGAGGGCTCCTCACCCGGCATTTCCTGAAGGAGCCCGATTCGATGAACCCTGAGACGAACGACGAGACCGTGCCCGGAGCCACCCGTCGGAAAGTGGTCGTGGGGGCGGCCTGGAGCCTCCCGGTGATCGCGGCGGCGACGGCCGTTCCCGCGGCGTCCGCCTCCGCACCCGTCTGTGAGGAGGTGACCCACTGCTACAGCCCGAAGGACCACGGGAAGAAGAGTCCCCTGGGACCCAAGCACAATGTCGCCGCGATCACCGTCATCACCGGGAAGGCGGTGATCGTGAGGTATCTGCGGAAGTATCCGCACCAGACCTCCATCAACATCGACCACACCCTCGTCCACCGCTCCGGGGACCACGGCGTCCGGGAGGGGTTCGAGTTCACCTACGACCTCACGGACGCAGGCATCTGCGATCCGGAGTTCATCCAGGTCGACGGCAACAACGTCCACTACTACGGGGGCGGGGTGTTCCGCTGAGCTGAGCCCCGGCCGCCGCACTGCATGCCGCCCGCTGGCTCCCGCACCGAACGGTGCGGGAGCCAGCGGGCGAAGCTGTCGCCGGATGGTGCGGATCTGTCGGATATCGGACGTCGGACGGCGTGGGCGCCCTCCGCTCCGGAGCCGTCCCTCAGAGTGGCAGACCGGCCGAGCAGCACTGCTCGGGCGCCTCGGCCTCGGCGGGGGAAGGGGGTGCGGAAGCGGTCGCTCGCAGGGCCCTCCGCATCGCCGAGACGGACCGGAACCCCGCTCGCCGGGCGACCTGTGCCGCTGACATCCCGCTCTGCTGCCGGTTGTGCATGAGCGAGGCGGCGATCTCCGCCCGGAACTGCCGCAGCACCTGGCTGGGAGTCGTGCCGTAGCGGGCGAAGAGCCGCTGGACCGAGCGCTCGCTCATGCTCAGGGCGGAGGCCAGCTTCTCGCTCGTGAAGGAAGGGTCCCGGAGGTGCGCGAGGATGAGCGCGTGCGCCCTTTCCATCTGGTCGATCTGGGAGGTGCCGCCCGGCACCGTCGTCGTGTTCTCGAGGAGCACCGTCACGACGAGCCCCAGCAGCACGCGCTCCATCGTGTGCGGGTCCGAACGCCGCGTGCGCGCGTCGCCGGAGGCGCGGACGGTGGCGGAGACGAACGCCTTCGTCGCGGCGAGCAGCCGCGTGTCACCCGGTGTCAGCGGGGATTCGACGCTGAGCCCCAGTCCGCTGAGCACGTCCGTGGGGACCCAGATCGCCGCCCAGAGGGAGTCCCCGCCGCCCACCCAGAGGGTCGCCGTGTGCTCGGTGGTGAGGACCGCGGCGCTGCGGGAGTCCGACCCCATCGGGTCCGCGACGGGGAGCCGCGAGGTCACCGAGATCGTCCCCCGCAGCGGGAGGAGGAGGACCGTGAGAGCCTGTTCTGCGCCCTCGGGCGCCCTCCAGCTCCACGTCCCCCGGTCCAGCCGGTGCATGCTCAGCGTGACCTGTCTGAAGGTCTGGATCCGCTGCACCGGGAACAGCCGTCCGGGTGAGTGGAAGTGACGGCTCACGCCGCCGGCCCGCGAATGCGGTTGCATGGGTTCTCTCCTTGGGCAGACTCCTGACTGCGATCAGCTCGGAACCTAGGGAGACGGCGATTGTGCGGCAAACGGAGCAGATGAGGTTTCCGGAGCCTCAGGTCGCGCGTCCGCAGGCAGTGCGAGAGGGCCGCCGGAGGTGCGTACGAGGGGTCGCCGGAAGGCGTGTCCGCGCCTTCGTATACCCTCATGACCGTGAGCGATGAACAGCGGAGGCGACGGCGTCTCTCCCGGCGAGCCCCGGACGGTGCGGTCGTCGCGGCACTCGCCTACACCGGTCTCTGCTCGGCCTTCATGTTCACGCTCGTCGTGCCGCTGCAGGCCAATCTGCCGCTGCTGCTCGACGCGCCGCGTGAGGACACTGCGTGGGTCGTGACCAGCACTCTCCTCGTCTCCGCGGTGGCCACGCCCATCTCCGGCAGGCTCGGCGACATGTACGGGAAGAAGCGCGTGGTCCTCGCGCTCATCGCCGCCCTCGTCGTCGGCTCCGTGGTGGCGGCCCTGTCCTCCGGCCTCCTCGGGGTGGTCACAGGGCGTGCGCTCCAGGGAGCGGCGATGGGTGTGATCCCGCTGGGCATCGCCATCATGCGCGATGTGCTGCGTCCGGAAAGACTGGGCTCCGCCGTGGCGCTCATGAGCGCCACGATGGGCGTGGGCGGCGCCGCCGGGATGCCGCTCGCAGCCTTCGTCGCACAGAACGCGGACTGGCACGCCCTCTTCTGGATGTCGGCCGGCCTGGGCGTCCTCGGCATCGCCGCGGTGGGCCTCATCGTTCCCAGCGACACGCTCCGCACCCCGGGGCGGCTCGACGTGCTGGGTGCGTTCGGGCTTGCGGCGGGCCTCACCGGCATCATGCTCTTCATCTCGCGCGGCGCGGACTGGGGCTGGTCCTCACCCGCCGCGCTCGCCTCGGTCGCAGGCGGCGTGCTCATCCTCCTGCTCTGGTCCTTCTACCAGCTGCGTGTCACGGACCCCCTGGTCGATCTGCGGATCGCCGCACGGCCGGCGGTCCTGTTCACCAACCTCGCGGCGATCGGCATGGGCTTCGCCATGTTCGCCTCCAACGTGACCTTCCCGCAGCTGCTCGAGCTGCCGGAGGGGACCGGCGTGGGGTTCGGCCTCACGATGATCCAGGCCGCCCTCTGCATCATGCCCGCCGGTCTCATCATGATGCTGCTGGCTCCGCTGTCCGGCTGGCTCGAACGGGTCTTCGGCCCGCGGCTGCTGTTCACGGTGGGCACGGTCTCCGTGGTCGTCGCCTACGTCTTCGTGCTGCTCTGGTCCAGCGAGGTGTGGCACATCGTGGCGGCCAACGCGACGATCGGCGTGGGCATCGCCTTCTCCTTCGCCGCCATGCCGATGATCATCATGCGCGCGGTCCCCGCCAACCGCACGGGCGTCTCCAACGGCCTCAACGCGCTCTTCCGCTCGATCGGCTCCTCCAGCGCGTCCGCCGTGATGGGCGGGGTGCTGGCGGCGATGAGCCGTACGGTCGACGGCGTCCCGCACCCCACCGCGGAGGCGTTCACGGTGTGCTTCTGGATCGCCATCTCCGCCGCCGTGGCCGCGACAGTCCTGTCGATCGCGATCCCCCGCGGGCCCTCGCCGGAGGAGCGCTCCGCGGTCCGGTGAGACCCGGCCGCCTGCCGCACGGCTGTGTGGGTCCCGCCTCCGGTGTGGGCCTCGCCTCCGGTGTGGGTTCCGCCCTCGGTGAGGCCGCCGCGCTCCGATGGGCCGGGACGCTCAGCCCGTTCCCACCAGCTGCAGCATGAGGCTCGTCGCCGTGGCGATGACGATGCTGCCGAAGAAGAAGCTGAGCAGGCTCTGCCCCAGCACCGCTCCGCGCATCCTCCGGGTCCGCACATCCGAATCGGAGGTGGCGAATGAGACCCCCACCGTGAACGCGAAGTAGGCGAAGTCCACATAGGTGGGGGACTCGTCCGTGTGGAAGTCGATGGGCGGCAGGGCCCCGCCGCCCGCAGCGTCTCTACCGCCTCCGCCGCCTGCGTCGTCCTCGAAGTAGAGCGCGGCGTACCGGAGCATGTACATCAGCTGGATGAGGACCCACGCCCCCAGGACGGAGGCGAGGCCCAGGCCGGCGCCCAGCACCCGCCCCACGGGATCGGAGTCCGCGGCGAGCAGCATGACGCCCATGCCCGCGACCGAGGCCACCGCGGCTCCCACGTGGAGCGCCTCCCGGACGGAGCGGCGAGGGTCCTCCCGCTGCGCGTGGCGCCGGGTCTGCTCCGGGGACAGCCCGCGCACGGAGAACCAGACCCAGACCGTGTGGACGCCGACGAACACCACCCAGCCGATGAGCGCACTCGTGAGCAGCGACGGGAGGGCGAGCTCGGCCTCGGCGGCGGCCATGCACAGCACGCTCACCAGTGCTGCGGCCAGTCCGCAGGCACAGGCACCGGCGAACCGGTTCCGATCCCGGAGCCAGAAGAGGCGGGGCTGATGGGTCATGCACAGATCTTCGCAGAACGAGGCCCCCTCCGCTCGCGGCGGAGGGGGCCTCGGGCGAAGGCAGCCCGGCAGGCGACTGCCTCTGCCGGTCGCAGCAGGGGCCGGCGCCTCAGACCCCTCTCAGGGCAGGAGGCACACCGCGGCGCTGTCCTCGGCGACGCGGAAGGTGAAGGTCTCCTGCAGGTACAGGTTCACGGAGTTCGCGTCGTGCGAGTCGTAGCCGATCGAGAGGTCCTGGCCCAGGTGCAGCTCGTAGTCGCCGCCGCGCGCGGAGATGACCACGGCGCCGTCGATCGCCGGTGCGAAGACGACCTCGCCGTCCTGGAGGATCCGCTGGATGTGGGCGGAGACCGGATTGCCCTCGTCCGCCGCCTCCGCGAGCTGCGTGTAGAGCTCGGCGGAGAGCACCAGATGGTACGGGCCGCCGATGCCGTCGAGGCGCAGGGTGGTGATGGCCTCTGCGACGGCGGAGGGGAGGTCCGTGATGGCGCCGGGCAGCTGGATGGGTTTGTGCGGGCTGTCCGCGATGACCCCCTGGAACCCGATCCCGTCGCGGGTGCCGGAGAAGGCGGCGCCGTCCTCGGCCTTGGCCATGAGCTTGGCGGCGTCCTTGGCGGCGTCCCAGTCCGGGTTGGGGTTGCCGCGGGTCACGGAGTCGGCCTCGTCGCGGCTGACGGTGAAGGGCACGCGCAGCTCCACGACGGGCAGCGAGGTGCGGGCGAGGCCGCGGACCTCGGCCACACCGGTCTGCGCCGGACGGCTCCTGCCGGTCGTGAGTGCGGAGAAGTCGTAGCCGCGGGGCTCCGGCATGTCGAAGATCCGGCGTCCGGCGATGTGCTTCTTGAAGGTCTCCGCGACCTCGCCCTCGA
>NZ_JALAHB010000201.1 GCF_022712115.1 Brevibacterium sp.
GCCCGGCACCGGCGCCCAGCGTCTGGGTGAACGGCGCTCAGCACAGGCTGCAGCCGGGCACCACCGTGTTCGGCCGCTCCGCCAACAGCGCGGACATCGTCATCGACGACCCCGGAATGTCCCGGCGGCACTTCGAGATCACCGTCTCCGGGCCTCGCGCCACCGCCACAGATCTGGGCTCCACCAACGGGACCCTCGTGGACGGCCGGCCCATCACCTCGATCGCCCTGTCCGACGGCATGGTGCTGACTGCCGGCGACACCCCTGTCACCTACTCCGAGGCGGTCACCTTCAGTGAGTGAGTTCACCGTCACAGTGCTGCGGTTCGCCCTGTTCGGGCTGCTCTGGCTCTTCGTCTTCCTCATCGCCGGAGTGCTGCGCCAGGACCTGTTCGGTCCCCGCGTCCCGCGCAACCGCAGCGCCCGCAGGAAGGGACGCGCCGCCGCGGAGTCCCCTGTCGCCGCGGCGATGTCCGGCGGCTCCCGCGCCTCCGCGCCGGTGCAGTCCGGTGCGCCTCCCGCCGGCGGCGGCTACACGGCCTCGCCCACGCTCGTCCTCACCTCCGGCGCGCAGGCCGGGATGTCCCTCATGCTCGGGACGGGCCAGCTCACGATAGGCAGAGCGGAGGACTGCGGCCTCATCATCGACGACGACTACGCCTCCTCCCATCACGCCCGGGTCTATCCCCAGGCCGGCTCCTGGGTCCTCGAGGACACGAACTCCACGAACGGCACCTACGTGAACGGCGCGCGTCTCACCGCGCCCGTCCGGCTGGGCCCCGGCAGCCGCTTCACCATCGGGAGCACGACGATGGAGCTGCGCGCGTGAGCGGCGCAAGTGGGCCCAGGCCTCCGGTGTTCCGCTTCGCAGCGCGCTCGGACACCGGTCTCGTCCGCAAGAACAACCAGGACTCCGGGTACGCCGGGGCGCACTTCCTGCTGATCGCGGACGGCATGGGCGGCCACGCCGGCGGCGACGTCGCCAGCGCCATCACGGTCTCCCGCCTCACGTTCCTCGACGAGCCGGATGCGCCCGCCGACGATCTCGAGACCCTGCGCAACGCAGTGCTCGCCGCCAACGAGCAGATCATCCGCGCCGTCCAGGAGCGGCCGGAGCTGGCCGGGATGGGCACCACCGTGTCCGCGCTCCTGCAGTCCGGGGACAGGCTGGCGCTGGCCCACATCGGCGATTCCCGCGGCTTCGTCATGCACAAGGGCGAACTCAAGCAGGTCACCCACGACCACACCTTCGTGCAGATGCTCGTGGACGAGGGGCGGATCTCCCCCGAGGAGGCGGAGACCCACCCGCAGCGCAGCGTCGTCATGCGGGTGCTGGGCGATGTGGGTGCTGCGCCGGAGCTCGACCTCTCCTTCCACGAAGCCATCCCCGGCGACCGCTGGATGCTCTGTTCCGACGGCCTCACCGGTTTCGCGAGCCTCGAGGACATCCACGAGGCCCTCGCCACCATCGAGGACCCGGGTGAGTGCTGCGAGAAGCTCATCTCCCTGGCCCTGGCCGGCGGCGGCGCGGACAACGTCACCGTCGTGGTGGGCGATGTCCTGGACCCGGCGGCGGACGTGGACATCGACGACTTCGGCGAGGCCGTGGGCAGCGTGCGGATCAACCCCGCCTACGCGCTGCTGGGCAGCACCGGCCCGGAGGAGTCGGACGTCGACACCGGCCAGTACGACGTCATCCTCGACAGCACCCATGACGTCCCGACCGCGGAGGTGCCGATCGAGGACGTCGCCACGCAGCCGCTCGACGCCCACCACATCACTGCGGGCTCCGCAGCCGCGGGCGCCTCACCCGAGGGCTCGGTGACGGCAGCGGGCGTGCCGGAGGACCTGCCGGCAGCCGCGGACGCCGGCACCGCGGAGGACACGGAGGCCGGCGAGGCCTCCACCCGTGAGCTGGCCCCCGCCGCCGGCGCGGCCGGGGACGAGACGGCGGACGCAGGGACGGACTCCGCCGGCACCGCCACGGAGTCCCGCCGCTCCCGCCGCCGGCGCAGGCGCTCCGCCGATCCGGACGACGACCTCGCCGACTGGGGCGAGGAGCCTCCGCGGCCCCGGCGACGCTGGGGCGGTGCCGTCATCACCCTCGTGGTGGTGCTGGCGGTGGCGGCAGCGGCCTTTGCCGGCTGGCGCTATGTCCAGTCGCAGTACTACGTGACGGAGAACGAGGGCCACGTGGCCGTCTACCAGGGCCTGCCGCAGACCCTGGGCCCGATCGAGCTCTCCAGCCTCGAGGAGGACACCGAGGTGTCCGTCTCCTCCCTCTCCACCTTCTCCCAGCAGCGCCTCACCGCGACGATCCCCGCGAACTCGCGTGACGCGGCCCTCGCCGTCGTGGACACCTTCCGCGCGGAGGCCGAGCGGAACGCGCTCTCCAGCGACGGACAGGCCTCCGAGGCGGAGTCCGAGGACCCGGCGCCCTCACCGTCGCCCACAGAATCGCCCGGAGGCGACGTGAGCGGCGGGGTCGCCGACGAATCGGGCAGCGGCACCCGCGGCGCCTCCTCCGCGATCTCCCCGGTGGAGGACGAGGGGGCGACCCGATGACGCTGAGCCCCTCGCAGACGGAGACCCCCGCTCCCTCCGCCGAGGCGACGCGGAGGCGCACACGGAGCCGGATGACGGAGCTGCTCCTCATCCTGCTCGCCGTCGTCATCTCCGCCGGCGCCTACATCCTCACGAGCATGGGCGCGGAGGGGGAGGTCCCCGCCAACGCCTACACCTACACCGCCTGGCTGGCCGTGCTGGGGCTCGGTCTGCACGCCGTGGTGTGGTGGCGGGCCTCGTACGCGGACCCCGTCCTCGTGCCCATCGCCGTGCTGCTCAACGGCGTGGGCCTGGCGATGATCTACCGGATCAACATCGCGAAGCCGGACAGCTCCTCCTCCGCGGACAACCAGCTCATCTGGATGACGCTGGGCACCGTGCTGGCGGCCCTCGTCCTCGTGTTCCTCCGGGACCACCGGCTCCTGCGCCGCTTCACGTACACGTGCGGCCTCGCCGCGCTCGTCCTCCTCCTGCTCCCCCTGGTCCCCGGTCTGGGCACCACCATCAACGGCGCCCGGATCTGGATCCGCCTCGCGGGCATGTCGTTCCAGCCCGGCGAGATCGCGAAGATCCTGCTCGCGATCTTCTTCGCCGGCTACCTCGTGAGCTTCCGCGACCAGCTGGTGCTCGCCGGCCCCAAGATCCTGGGCATCCGCTTCCCGCGCCTGCGGGACATGGGGCCCATCCTCATCGCCTGGATCGCCAGCGTGGGCATCCTCGTGTTCGAGCGCGACCTGGGCACCTCGCTCCTCTTCTTCGGCATGTTCGTCGCCATGCTCTACATCGCCACGGCCAAGAAGACCTGGATCTTCCTGGGGCTCGGCATGTTCGGCGTGGGCGCGTTCATCGCCTCGCGGATCTTCTCGCACGTGGGCCAGCGCATCGACGGCTGGTTGAATGCGCTCTCACCGGAGGAGTTCAACAAGTCCCCCGGCGGTTCGTACCAGCTGGTCCAGGGCCTCTTCGGCATGGCCGACGGCGGCATGCTGGGCAACGGCCTCGGCCAGGGCAGGCCGCAGGTGGTCCCGTACGCGGAGTCCGACTTCATCTACGCCTCGCTCGGCGAGGAGCTGGGGATGATCGGGCTGTTCGCCCTCCTCATGCTCTACGTCCTCCTCTTCGCCCGCGGGATGAAGATCGCGGATCAGACGCGCGACGGCTTCGGCACCCTGTTCGCCGCAGGCATCTCCTTCACGATCGGCCTGCAGTGCTTCATCGTGATCGGCGGGGTCACGCGGCTCATCCCGCTCACCGGTCTCACCACCCCGTTCATCGCCGCCGGCGGCAGCTCCCTCGTGGCGAACTGGATCATCATCGGCCTCCTTCTGCGCATCTCCGACAACGCCCGGCGTCCGCAGGAGGAGTTCCACACCGGCGTGCTCAGCTTCGTCGCGGACGATCTGGACAAGCCGGAGCCGGAGAAGCCCGCTGCCGAGGCGCCCTCCGGTGCCCAGCACCGGCAGGTCACCGCGCCGGCGGCCTGGGAGGGTTCCGAGGCCCTCACCGAAGCCCGCCC
>NZ_JALAHB010000202.1 GCF_022712115.1 Brevibacterium sp.
ACACTCCGGCGTCGTTCACCTCCTGCTGCTCCTCTGCGAACCCCGCCCACGAGGCCGGCAGGACGAACGCGACCTTCTCCAGGGCGAGCGCCGCAGCGTCGCCGGAGGTGAGCAGACGCGCGAACCCGCCCGCACTCATCGAGACCCCCAGGGCGCGGGTGACAGGCGCTCCCGCGGCGGCCTCGGCGGCGGTGAGCGCCTGCGAGAGCTGGGAGGCGATGGTCCCGTAGTCCCAGCCGGGGCCCGGCGAGGGGCGGCCGCCGTGCCCGCCCAGGTTCACCAGCGCGCGCGTCCCCTCGATCCCCGCGGCGAACGGCCGGGTGTCCCGGATCTGTCCGGAGAACCCGTGGCCGAACAGGGTCACGGGCTCGCCGCTGCCGAACACGGACACCCACCCCGTCTCCGGGCCGGGACGGTTGCGGTCGGCGGAGCGCGGGTGCGAAGCGGAGGTCATGCTTCGCAGACTATGCAGTGCGGGCCGGCGCCGCCAGCGGATGGGTGAACACTCCGGTCGCGTGGCCGTTCGCATCCAGATGGTGCCCCATGTGCTTGGCCGTCGAGAACACCACGCCGCGATCACGGATGCGTGCCCCGCGCAGCGCCGCCTCCACCGCGGCCTCGAACCGGGAGACCTCGCTGAGGTCCCGCAGCCACACGGCCATGATGAGGTTGTGCTCGCTGGCTACGGACATGGCGGTGCGCACCTCCGGCACCTGCCGCAGCAGCGTCGCCATCCGCGGGATGAGCGCGGCGGGGGCGCTCACGAAGTACCAGGTGTAGACGGGCCAGCCCGTCACCGGGCGCGCCACATCGGTGCGCAGGATGAGGTCTCCGTCCGCCAGCATGCGGGCAAGACCGTCCGCCACCCGCTGTTCGCTCAGCCCGTGCGCCTGCGCGATCCGGCTCACCGGCACGCGCGCGTCACGCGGCAGCTCCTCGCGCAGCGCGGCCTCGACCTCGGGCGCCGTCAGCCTGGGGGCGCGTCTGCGCGGAGGCCTGGGCAGAGGCACCCGCGCCTGCTCGGAGGCGGAGAGCGCTCGCATGCGCCACACCGAGGCCTCGACGTGCATGGCCGTGACGAAGTGCGTCTGCGTGCGCAGGACGCCGGGGATCGCGCCGATGCGCCTGGTGACGAGCGCGCCGACCTCCTGGTGCGAGCGGGTCATGGCGGTGGCGATGATGTCCCGCTGCCCGGCGGTGTGGTCGATGGTGATGAGCTCCGGGAACTCGCTGAGCGCCGTCATCGCCCCGGCCACGTGCCGCGGCTCGCAGGAGATGTCGATGAGCGCACCGATCCCGGAGGGCAGGAACGCGGTCGTCCACGCCAGCCCCTCAGCCCGCAGCCGGTCCCAGTGCCGGGCGAGTGTGGTGGGCGCCGCACCCAGCACCGGGGCGAGCTCGCTCCACTGCGCCCGCGGGTTCACCTGAAGCGCATGGATGATCCTCTTCTCCAGCGGAGAAAGCACGGATTCCTGCACATATCCCCCTTCTTCCGAGCATTTCTCATCCTAGCGCGCACCGGGACTCGTCCCGCTCCACCGTGGTGCCGGTCACCATGTTCCAGCCCTGAACTCCCGCGGAGCGCACATGCCCACCACTACTCCTCTGTCCACCCGCGCCTCGGCGGTCGTGGGCTTCCTCGTCTGCATGGAGCTGGCCAGCGGCCTCCTGCAGGGCTGGTTCCCGCCGCTCCTCTCCTCGCTGGGCGAGAGCTACGGCGTCTCCGCCGCCTCGCTCAACTGGGTCAACGCCTCCTACATGCTCGCCACCATCATGGTGGTGCCGCTGCTGTCCAAGCTGGGCGACGTCTACGGGCACAAGCGCCTGCTGCTCATCTCCTCGATCATCGTGGCCCTGGCCTCCGTGCTGGTCGCCCTCGCCCCCACCTACTGGCTGTTCCTGCTGGGCAGGGCGATCCAGGCGCCCCTGGCCACCTTCCTCCCGCTGGAGTTCGCCATCGTCCACCAGCGCGACCCGGAGCACGCCGGCCGCAGCATCGGAAAGCTCGTCGGCGCGCTCACGCTCGGCGCCGCCCTGGGCGGGCTCGTCGCAGGCGCCCTGCTGGACGCGATCGGCAGCCTCACCCTCACCATGCTGGTCCCCGCGGCGTTCATGGCGCTGTGCGCCGTGGGCGTGGCCTTCCTCGTCAAGGAGACGCCGCTGCGCAAGGAGGGCCGGGCCGACCTCGCCGGCGCGCTCCTGCTGGGTGCGGGACTCGTCCTCGTCCTGGGCGCGGTCTCCAATCTCACGAGCTGGTCCGCGGCACTCACCGTCCCCGCCGTCGCAGCGGGACTGGTGCTCCTCCTCGTCTGGGTCCGCCACACCCGCCGCAGCGCGGATCCCCTCATCGACCTGCAGGTGCTGCTCCACGGAGGGATCGGTCTGCCCATCGTCGTGGCGTTCCTCTACGGCGCGCAGATGTTCGGCTCCCAGGCGCCCATCTCCCTCTACCTCCGGTCCGACCCCGGCCTGCTGGGCTACGGATTCGGGGTCTCCGCGACGGTCGCCGGTCTCACGATCGCGATCAACGCGGGAGCGGCGTTCCTCGGCGCCACCCTCAGCGACCGGGTGGCCCGGCTGCTCTCCGGTCCGCGCGCCGTCGCCGCGGGCGGCCTCATGTCCGCCGTGGCCTTCGCGCTCATGATCCTGGTGCCCGGCACGCTGGTCCTCTTCACCGTCTGGCTGGTGCTGGCGGGACTGGGTGCCGGCATCGTGATCGGCGCACTGCCCACCATCGTCGTGGACCGCGCGGAGGCAGACTCCGTGGGCATCGCCTCGGGCCTCTACAACACCGCACGGACTGCCGCCGGTGCCGTCTCCGGCGCCGTGTTCGCCCTCGTCATGGCCTCCCTCTCCACCACCGGTGCAGACGGTGCCGCAATCGCCACCCATGCCTCGTTCCACACCGTCTGGTGGATCTGCGCCGGCCTCTGCGCACTGTTCGCCGTGCTCGCCCTGTTCATCCGCCCGCGCGGCGCGGGCGCTGACCCCTCCGGCTCGGGCGTGGGCAGCGCTGACCCCTCCGGCGCAGGCGTGAGCGGCTCGGGCGTGAGCGGCGCAGACGCCGGCTCTCCCGGCACGGGCGCGGGCTCCGCAGGCGAGGCCGGACAGCCCGGGCACGCCCCGTCCGTGCAGCATGCGGACCGGGACGCCGCGGCGGCCGCCCGTGCGGCAGACTCTGCTGCAGGCACCTCCTCCCCTCACCGCTGAGACCCGCGGAGCCGGACCGCACCGCCGTACCGAGCAGCACCACCCGAACCCACACCCCACCCTCCGAAGGAGCCACGCAAATGACACAGAACGCCCC
>NZ_JALAHB010000203.1 GCF_022712115.1 Brevibacterium sp.
CCTCCCCCGCGCGCCGCGCCTCCCCCCGTGTTGTGTGGTCGCCCGCCGCTTCTCGCTGTGCCGGATGAGGGACTCGAACCCTCACACCCGAAGGCGGCGCATTTTGAGTGCGCTGCGTCTACCGATTCCGCCAATCCGGCCGGGCCCCGCGGGATCTCCGTCTGCGAAGGGCCGTTCCAGCAGTGTAGACGAGGTCACGTCCGCATCCGAACTCCTGCCGTGCCGCAGGCGGCCCGTGGGCGGTAGCATGGGGGACGTGAGCGAAACAGAGAAGACTTCCAACTCCGCCCAGGGACCCGTGAAGCGGGTCGTCGTCGCAGAGGACGAGGCCGTCATCCGCCTCGACATCGTGGAGATGCTGCGGGAGGTGGGCTACGACGTGGTCGGCGAGGCCGCCGACGGCGAGTCCGCGATCCGGCTGGCGGAGGAGCTGCGCCCCGACCTCGTCGTGATGGACATCAAGATGCCCGTCCTCGACGGCATCTCCGCGGCCGAACGCATCGCCTCGGCGCGGATCGCCCCCGTGGTCCTCCTCACGGCCTTCTCCCAGAAGGAGCTCGTGGAGCGTGCGCGCGACGCCGGTGCGATGGCCTACGTCGTCAAGCCGTTCTCCGCGAACGACCTCATCCCGGCGCTCGAGATCGCGCTGTCCCGCCATGCGGAGATCTCCGCGCTGGAGTCGGAGATCTCCGATCTCACGGACCGCTTCGAGACCCGCAAGCTCGTGGAGCGCGCCAAGGGACTGCTGATCTCCTCGATGGGCCTCACGGAGCCCGAGGCCTTCCGCTGGATCCAGAAGACCTCGATGGACCGCCGGCTCACCATGCGCGAGGTCGCGGAGACCGTGCTCTCGCAGATCGGCGCCCAGAAGGACTGAGCACCGGGGCGGAGCCGCGGCTCAGCTCTCCAGAACCATGTTCGAGATGCGGACGATCGACAGCAGTCGGTCGTCCGCATCCGTCATCCGCACCTCGTGGCTGAAGAGGCGGCGTCCGCCGTGCAGCACCTCCGCGCGCCCCCGCACGGTGCCGGAGGTGGCCGAGCGGAGGTGGGTGGCGTTGAGGTCGACGCCGACCACCGGCCCGCCGGTGCGCAGCGCCGCGTGCATCGAGGCCAGCGTCTCGGCGAGGACGACATGGGCCCCGCCGTGGAAGAGGCCCGCGGGCTGCAGGTTGCCCTCGACCGGGCAGACGCCCTCGGCGAAGCCGTGGCCGAGCCCGGTGATCTCGATCCCCATCCGCTCCATGAGCGTGCCCGGCATGTCCCGGTAGCCGGCCAGCAGCGCCGTGCACTCCGCGGGGGTGGTCTCGGCGGTGATGCGGGGGAATGCGGGCGGAACGGACATCGGGAGCCTCCGGGGGATGAGCGGAACTGGTGCGGATCTCACTCTAGCGGCGGAGGCGTCCGCGCTCGTGCCCGTGTCCGCGGTGCCGGGTAGTCTGGAGCGGTGACTCAGAACGACAGCCCCACCGCGGAATCGCTCCTCCTCATCGACGGGCACTCGATGGCCTACCGGGCCTATCACGCCCTCCCCCCGGAGAAGTTCTCCACCTCCACGGGGCAGACCACCAATGCCGTGTTCGGCTTCGTGTCCATGCTGCTCACCGCGCTGGAGGCGGAGAGGCCCACCCACGTGCTCGTGGCCTTCGACCGCGGCAGGCCCGCGTTCCGGCTCGAGGAGCACCCGGGGTACAAGGCCGGCAGGGCGAAGACGCCTCCGGACTTCCACGGGCAGGTCGAGCTCATCGAGACCCTGCTGGAGGCCATGCGCATCCCCGTCGTGGCACTGGAGGGGGTCGAGGCGGACGACGTGCTCGCCACCTATGCCCGGCTGGGCGAGGAGGCCGGCATCGAGGTGCGGATCGCCTCGGGGGACAAGGACAGCTTCCAGCTCGTCCGCGAGGGCGTGAGCGTCCTCTACCCCAAGCGCGGAATGTCCGATCTCACCCGCATGACCCCGGAGGCGGTGAGCGAGAAGTACGGCGTCACGCCGGCGCAGTACCGCGGCCAGGCGGCCCTCGTGGGGGAGAAGGCGGACAACCTGCCCGGGGTGCCCGGAGTGGGGGAGAAGACCGCGGCGAAGTGGCTCAACAAGTACGGGGACCTGGAGGCGCTGCTCGCACACAGCGAGGAGATCGGCGGCAAGGCCGGTGAGAACCTGCGGGCGCACCGGGAGGCGGTGGAGCGCAACTACCGCGTGAACCGCCTGCTCGACGACGTCGAGGTGCCGGTCACGGTGGAGGCCGCACGCATGCAGGGACCGGACGCGGACGCGCTGAGCGCCCTGTTCGACCAGCTCGAGTTCGCGGTCCTCGGACGGCGGGCGGAGGCCCTGTTCGGCGTGTCCGGGAACGCGGGCGCGGCATCCGCGCAGGAGGCGCCCGTCCCCGCCCGGCCGGACGCGGCGGAGCTGGTGCCCCTGCTGGAGGGCATCGACGCGGAGGCCTGGGTCGCCGTCGCGACGGACGCCACCTACGTCCTGGGTCTGGGGGCGGTGGACCGCATCGCCCTCGCCTGGGGGGAGCGGACGGCGGTCGTGGCGCTCAGCGCGCTCGAACCCGCCGGTGCGACCGCTCTCGAGGAGTTCCTCGCCGGGCACACCCGCCTCGTCATGCACGATGCGAAGCCGCAGCTCAAGGCGCTGCGCGTGTCCGGCCTGCCGCGTGCGCACGCGGACTGGGACACGGAGCTCGCGGCCTACCTGCTGGAGCCGGACCGCCGGGGCTACGCCCTCGAGGAGATCGCGCAGGCCCGGCTGGGGCTGGCGGCGCAGCAGGAGGACGAGGACGCGGACGGTCTCCACATCCGCGCCTGGACCGTGCTGCAGCTGCGGCCGGTGCTCGCCGAGGCGCTCGAGGGCGCGCATCTCACCGGGATCATGACCGGCATCGAGATGCCCGTCCAGGAGGTCCTGGCACGGATGGAGTCCCGCGGCATCGCGGTGGACGCCGCGCGTCTGGCGGAGCTGGGCGAGGAGTTCGGCGCCCAGGCGGAGGCGAGTGCGCAGGAGGCCTACGCCGCGATCGGCCACGAGGTGAACCTGGGGTCGCCCAAGCAGCTCCAGGCGGTCCTCTTCGACGAGCTGGAGATGCCCAAGACCAAGAAGACCAAGACCGGGTACACGACGGACGCGGATGCGCTCGCGGATCTGTTCGTGAAGACGGGGCATCCCTTCGTCCAGCATCTGCTCGCGCACCGCGACCGGATCAAGCTGCGGCAGACGGTGGTGGGCCTCGAGAAGACCGTGAGCGATTCCGGGCGGATCCACACCACCTACCTGCAGACCGCCGCGGCGACAGGCCGGCTCTCCTCCAAGGACCCCAATCTGCAGAACATCCCGGTGCGCACGGAGGCCGGCCGGCGGATCCGGGAGGTGTTCGTGCCGGGTGCGGACAGCGAATCGCTCATGACGGCGGACTACTCGCAGATCGAGATGCGGATCATGGCGCATCTGTCCGGGGATCCCTCGCTCATCATGGCGTTCCGCGCCGGCGAGGACCTGCACGCCTACGTGGGCGGGCAGGTGTTCGGCGTGGCCACGGAGGACGTCACCCCGGAGATGCGCAGCAAGGTCAAGGCGATGTCGTACGGCCTGGTCTACGGCCTCTCCGCCTATGGGCTCTCGAAGCAGCTGGGCATCGGGGTGGATGAGGCCCGCGGGCTCATGGACGAGTACTTCTCCCGGTTCGGCGCGGTGCGCGACTACCTGGGCGCGGTCGTGGAGGAGGCGCGGGAGCGCGGCTACACGGAGACGATGGACGGCCGCCGCCGCTACCTGCCGGCACTCACCTCAGCGCAGCGGCAGGTCCGGGAGATGGCGGAGCGGGCCGCGCTCAACGCGCCCATCCAGGGCAGCGCGGCGGACATCATGAAGCGCGCGATGATCGCCGTGGAGTCCGCGCTGGGGGCCGGCGGCCTCCGCTCGCGCATGCTCCTCCAGGTCCACGACGAGATCATCGTCGAAGTGGCCCCGGGGGAGGCGGGACAGGTCGAGGAGATCCTGCGCCGGGAGATGGCCGGCGCCGCCGAACTCGACGTGCCCCTCGACGTGAACGTGGGCACCGGCGCGAGCTGGCACGCCGCCGCGCACTGAGCGGGGCCGGGCACGTGAGCGGGGCGGCGCGGAGCCGCCCCGCTCAGCCCTTCAGCCTGGCCGAGAAGATCGTGGTGCCGGGCATGAGCTGTCCGCGCAGCGGCGACCAGCCGCCCCACGAGGCCTCGTTGGACTCCGGCCACTCCGGCTCCGTGAGCCCGGTGATCTCGAAGCCCGCCTCCACCAGCAGGCTGATCCAGTCGCCCATCGTCCGGTGGTGTTCGGCGTAGACCGGCTCCCCGGAGGCGTCGAGCTCCACGTACGGCGTGCGGTCGAAGTAGGAGTACTCGACGGTCAGCCCCGCCTCGCCCGGCACGTCCGGGAACATCCACCGGATCGGGTGCGTCACGGAGAACACCCAGAGCCCGCCGGGACGGAGCACCCGGGCGGCCTCCGCCAGCACGGCCTCGGCGTCCTTGACGAACGGCAGGGCGCCGTAGGACGAGCAGGCGATGTCGAAGCTCCCCGAGGGGAACGGCAGGGACCGGGCGTCGGCCTGCAGGAAGGTGGGCGGCACGGCGCCGGCCGTGAGCGGGTTCTCGCGGCTGAGCCGGGAGGCCTGCTCGAGCATGCCGGAGGACAGGTCGACGCCCGTCGCGAGCGCGCCGTGCTCCGCGAGCCAGCGGGTGCACTGCCCCGCGCCGCAGCCCACGTCGAGGACCTGCTTCCGCGTCACGTCGCCCAGCAGGCCGATGTCGTCCTCGCGGACCCCCTCCGGGCACCAGACGAACTCGGAGGCGCCCAGGAAGCTGCCGTGCTCCGCGAGGTACTCCTCCGCCGAGCCGTCCCAGTACGAGCGGTTGGCGCGGACGGACTCCTCGTCCCCGATCGCCAGATATCCGCCGCTGATGATCTCCGGCGAGTACTCTCCCTCGGTCACGTGCACGTCCTTACGCTGATCGGTTGGGGCGGACGCGTGCGCGAACCCCCTCTGTGGTGCTAGCATATTTGACGGTATGCACTCCGTGCACCTGGATCCCGGACCAGCACGAAGAGCATCCAGCACATGCGATGAATGCGGCACCTGCAACACATGCGGCACCCAGAGCATGCGCACACATCAATCCACCACGAGACCGTGGCCTGCCCCGGGATCGCGGGCCGCATTCCATTACACGGAGTCCCTTACCTAATGACCACCACCACGCCGGACGCGGCGAAGCAGACCCAGGTCGCAGTCAACGACATCGGCTCTGCCGAAGACTTCCTCGCAGCCGTCGACGAGACCATCAAGTACTTCAACGACGGAGACATCGTCGAGGGCACTGTCGTCAAGGTCGACCGCGACGAGGTCCTCGTCGACATCGGCTACAAGACCGAGGGCGTCATCCTCTCGCGCGAACTCTCCATCAAGCACGACGTCGACCCCTCCGAGGTCGTCGAGGTCGGAGACGCGATCGAGGCCCTCGTCCTCACCAAGGAGGACAAGGACGGGCGCCTGATGCTGTCCAAGAAGCGCGCGCAGTACGAGCGCGCCTGGGGCGACATCGAGCGCATCAAGGACGAGGACGGTGTCGTCACCGGCACGGTCATCGAGGGCGTCAAGGGCGGTCTCATCGTCGACATCGGACTGCGCGGCTTCCTGCCGGCCTCCCTCGTCGAGATGCGCCGCGTCCGCGATCTCGCCCCCTACATCGGCCAGCAGGTCGAGGCGAAGATCATCGAGCTGGACAAGAACCGCAACAACGTCGTCCTCTCGCGCCGCGCCTGGCTCGAGCAGACGCAGTCCGCGGTCCGCCACGACTTCCTGCAGACGCTGCAGAAGGGTCAGGTCCGCCCGGGCGGCGTCTCCTCCATCGTCAACTTCGGCGCGTTCGTCGACCTCGGTGGTGGCGACGGACTCGTGCACGTCTCCGAACTCTCGTGGAAGCACATCGAGCACCCCAGCGAGGTCGTCGCGGTGGGCGACGAGGTCACCGTCGAGGTCCTCGACGTGGACATGGACCGCGAGCGCGTCTCGCTGTCGCTCAAGGCCACGCAGGAAGATCCCTGGCAGCACTTCGCCCGCACGCACGTCATCGGTCAGATCGTGCCGGGCAAGGTCACCAAGCTCGTTCCCTTCGGTGCGTTCGTGCGCGTCGAGGACGGCATCGAGGGCCTCGTGCACATCTCGGAGCTCGCCGTCCGCCACATCGACCTGCCCGAGCAGGTCGTGAGCGTCGACGAGACGATCTACGTCAAGGTCATCGACATCGACCTGGACCGCCGCCGGATCTCGCTCTCCCTCAAGCAGGCGAACGAGGGCGTGGACCCGGAGGCCGAGGAGTTCCTCGACCCCGCGCTCTACGGCATGCTCCAGGAGTACGACGAGGACGGGAACTACAAGTACCCGGAGGGCTTCGACCCGGAGACCAACGAGTGGCTCGAGGGCTACGAGGCCCAGCGCGAGGAGTGGGAGCAGCAGTACGCCGCCGCTCAGCAGCGCTGGGAGGAGCACAAGAAGCAGGTCGCCAAGGCGATCGCCGCGGACGCGGACGCCGCTGCGGATGCCGCCGTGGACGCCGCCGTTCCCTCGGCTGCCTCCTACGCCTCCGAGACGCCTGCGGACGAGGGCACCCTCGCCAGCGACGAGGCTCTCGCGGCTCTGCGCGAGAAGCTCGCCGGCGCCTGAGCGTCGCGCTGAGACGATCAGCCTTCCTCGTTGAGCGCTGAGCAGAAGGACCCCCGGACACCCGTCCGGGGGTCCTTTCGCACCCTCCTGACCTGGTGCGGCTTCGCCGCCGTCCTGGCCGCCGCCGCGGCGCTGGCGTTCCGCGAGGTGCTCGCGGACCCGGCCTCCCGGGTGACCGCCGCCAATGACGACACCTCCCTGTTCATCTGGTGGTTCGCCCATGCCGCCGACTCGGTCGCGTCCTGGTTCGGAGCCGGCACGGGGGAGGGCTCCCTCCTGACCACGGTGCGGATGAATCACCCCGAGGGCGTCAACGGTGCGTGGAACACCTCGGTGCTCGGCCTCGCGGTGCCCGCGGCACCGCTGACCTGGCTGCTGGGCCCGGTGGTCTCCTTCAACCTCTGCATCCTGGCCTCTCCGGTCGCCGCGGGGCTCGCCTGCGGCTTCCTCCTCCGGCGGTTCGCCGCCCCGGCGGCCGCCTTCCCCGCCGCGTTCCTCTACGCGTTCTCGCCGTATCTCATCAGCCAGGCCGGCGGCCATCTCAATCTCAGCTTCGCGGTCCTGCCGCCGCTCGTCGCCGCCTTCCTCCACTCCGCCCTCACGGCGCCCGTGGGCGGACGGTTCCCGGAACGGGTCGTGCGTCTCCTGCCGGCCGGTGTGCTCCTCGCCGCCGCGCTGGTCTGGCAGTTCTACCTCTCCACCGAGCTGCTGGCCGGCACCTTCCTCGCCGCTGTGACGGCGCTGCTCGTCCTCGCCTGCGTGTTCGGGATCCCTGCCGTGCGCTCCCGTGCCCTGCGGCGCGGACTGGTACGGCGGCTGGGTCCGGCCGCTCTCGTGGCAGGCGGTGCGGGAGCGATCGCGCTGCTGGTGGCCGCACCGCTCCTCGCGACGATGGCCGCGGACTTCGGCGCCCCGCGGGAGGGCCTGCGCCCTCACGGCGTATGGGTCAACGACCTCGCCGACGCGGTGGTGCCTCCCTCCTTCGTCCCGTTCGGCGCCGAGGAGGACCTCGTGCCGCGGGTGCTCGGGATCGACCCGGCGGAGGTGGGGGGATACCTGTCCGCCGCATGGCTGCTCGTCGCCGTCTGGGCGGTGCTGCGGACGGCCGGGAGCCGCTGCTGGGGTGCGCTCACCCGCACGGCCGCGGGCACGGCCGCATGCGTCTGGCTCCTCTCGATGGGCGGGAGCCTGCGGGTGGCCGGCGCGGATACCGGTCTCCCCGGGCCCTTCCGGCTGGTGGAGTCCCTCCCGGTGCTGGAGAACGTGCTGCCCATGCGCCTGGCGGTGCACGTGGTGCTGTGCCTGAGCATCCTCACGGCGGTCCTGCTGGAGTCCGTGCGCACGGCGCAGACGCGCCGGCGGACGGCGGCGCGGGTCTGTGCGGTCCTCGGGGCCTGCGCGACGGCGGCCTCCCTCGCGCCGATCGCCGTGGAGGCGCGCACCGTGCCCATCCCCGCGCTGTTCACGAGCGGGGAGCTCCCCGCCGTGATCCCGGAGGACAGCGTGGTGAAGGCGGTGCCGCAGCCGCGTGCGCTGGCGGAACCGGATGCCGCGCAGTCGATGGTGTGGCAGGCGGTCAGCGGCATGCGGTACTCGGAGACCGGCGGATACTTCATCGGCTCGACGCCGGAGATCCCGGTGATCTACCAGTCGCCGCTCGATCCCCTCGACCAGGCCCTGCGGACCGTGGAGGACGAAGGCCTGGAGGCCGTGCCGCCCGAGGACCTCGCGGAGGCGGTGGCGGACTCGGCGCGCCGGGGCACGGACTTCCTGCTCGTGCCCCGGGACGTCCCCCGGCTGCCTGCGGACGGTGACGCACTCGCCCTGCGTCTCGCCGAGGCCTCGGGTGCGGAGGAGTCCCTGCACGGCGGTGTCTGGGTCCTGGATCTGCGGCACCTGCGCTGAGCAGCCGTCCCCGCGCGGCGTCCGCCTTCCGGACAGGTCGTCCCCACAAGGAGAGAAGTCCTACCCTCGGTGTTGTATCCAAGATGGATCCCAGATGGGACCGTCCGAGCACTGCAATGACGGAGGCGCACCCACGATGACCCGCACCACGACATTCCCGGAGGCACTGTCATGAGGGCGCAGCGGCGCGCGCAGGCCGCGCTCATCACGGCGCAGCTGTTCTCCGGTGCGGGCATTGCCTCCGGCTACGCCGTGGGCGGTCTGCTCGCGGAGCAGATCAGCGGACGCACCTCGATGGCCGGATTCGCGCAGATGAGCGTGATCCTGGGAGCCGGTCTGCTCGCCTATCCGCTCGCCGCGCTGGCGGGACGGAAGGGTCGCCGGACCGCACTCACCCTCGGCTTCGGCATCGGCACGGCGGGTGCGCTCGTGGTGCTGGCCGGGGTCGCGCTGCAGCTCCTCCCGGTCTTCCTCCTGGGCATGCTCATGTGCGGCTCCTCGACGGCCTCGGGCCTCCAGGCGCGCTATGCGGCCGTCGACCTCGCGGACCCCGCGGCGACGGGACGCGCCATGTCCCTGGTGGTGTGGGCGACGACGGTGGGTTCCGTCCTCGGGCCCTCCTTCACGGATCCGGGCGCGCACCTCGGCGAGGCGCTGGGCATGCACCCGCTCGCGGGCCCCTATCTCATCTCGATGGCCGCCTTCGCCCTCGCGATGCTCTGTGCCTCCCTCGTCCCGCGGATCGGCGGTGCACGCGGGAGTGCCGCCGCCGGTGCGCAGCGGACCGGTGGCGGGGACGGGACGGCGAGCGCCCCGGCGGCGCAGCTGCCGCTGGGGCCGGCGCTGCGCGTCGCGGCGGCCCGTCCCGCCGCCCTGCTCGCGATCGCCACCGTCATCGCCGGGCAGATGATGATGACCAACGTGATGGTCATGACGCCCGTGCACATGGACCACCAGGAGTTCGAGCTCACCGCGATCGGCGTCGTGGTGAGCCTCCACATCGCCGGGATGTACGCGCTCTCCCCGGTGTTCGGCTGGATGGCGGACCGCTGGGGGCAGGGCACCGTGCTGCTCGTCGGGGCGCTCGTGTTCGCGCTCACCATCGGCCTGGGCGTCTACGACGCCCTCGCACCGGTGTCCTCGATGGGCCTGCTCACGACGGCGCTCGTCCTGCTGGGGATCGGCTGGTCGATGTTCCTCATCGGCGGCTCCTCGCTACTGACCTCCTCCGTGCCGCCCGAGGCCAAGCTCACCCTGCAGGGAGCGTCCGACTCCGCGATGAATCTGGGCGGGGCGCTCATGGCGGCGATGGCCGGCACCGTGCTGGAGCTGGGCGGCTTCCTCTGGATCAACCTCATGGCGACGGCCGTCCTCGTCGTATGGCTGCTCTTCTTCCTCCCGGCGCTGCGCCGGCTGCGCTGGCCGGGGCGGCCGTGAGCGCCGGGGTGCCGGCGGGCGAACGCGCCTATCGGGCGCTGCGCGACCGCATCCTCGAGGGCGTGGATCCGCCCGGCACCATGCTGGGGGAGGCCGCTCTCGCCGCGGACCTGGGGATGAGCCGGACCCCGGTGCGGGTGGCGCTGGCAAGGCTGCAGGACGAGGGGTGGATCGTCGTCTATCCCAAACGCGGGGCGCTGGTCACCGGTGTCTCCCCGGCGGTGGCGGCGGAGCTCGCGGACGCCCGCTTCGTGCTCGAGTCCACCGCGGTGGACCGGGCCTCGCCGCAGCTGCGTGAGACCCTGGCCGCGCGCCTCGCGGAATCCGTGGAGGGCCAGCGGGAGGCCTTCCGCCGCCAGGACCTGCGCGGGTTCATCGATCTCACTCTGCGCTTCCACCACGGCTTCGTGGAGGCGGGCGGGAGCTCGGTGCTCGTGGAGCTCTACGAGAGGCTGGCGGACAGGCACCGCTTCCTGCTGTTCGCCGCAGGCGACAGGCTGCTCGCACGGTGCGAGGAGATCATCGCGGAGCACCAGGCCCTCGTGGAGCACCTGCGGGCGGGGGACGCGCCCGCCTTCGCCACGGCGCTGCGCGCACACATCTCACAGGTGACGGGAGAGAGGAGCGGCGGGACGGAGGACGCGCACGGGTGAGAGGGCGTCCGCGGGTCGTAGAGTGTGCACATGAGTGGGAGCATCACGGCGGACGGACAGCTGCGGATCGGTCTGACGGGAGGGATCGGGGCGGGGAAGTCCACCGTCGCGGCGCTGCTGGCGGAGAAGGGGGCCGCGATCGTCGACGCGGATGCCGTCGCCCGCGAGGTGGTCGAGCCGGGGGAGCCCGCGCTGCAGGCCCTCGTCCGGGAGTTCGGCCCGCAGGTGGTGGACGACGACGGAGCGCTCGACAGGCAGGCGCTGGCCGCCGCCGCGTTCGTGAGTGCGGAGCGCACGGCCGCGCTCAACGCGATCATGCATCCGGCGATCGCCGCACGCACGCAGGAGCGCTTCGCCGCCCTGGCCGCCAGTCCCGTCGTCGTCCACGACGTCCCGCTGCTCGTGGAGAAGCGGATGGGCGCCGCCTATCACCTCTGCGTCCTCGTCGACGTGCCGGCACCCCTGCGCCTGGACCGCCTGGTGCGCTCCCGCGGGCTCGACAGGGAGGACGCGCAGCGGCGGATCGCCCAGCAGGCCGACGACGCGCAGCGGTACGAGGAATGCGACGCGGTCCTCGACAACGCCGGTGAGCCGGCGGCGCTGAGGCGGGCGTTCGACGCCCTCTGGACGGAGCGCATCGAGCCGTTCGCACTGGCGCTGGACTCCGGGCGTGCGCAGCCCGCTGCGGAGGGTCCGGAGGGCGAGCCCGCCACCGAGGCGGAGGCTGCGGTCCGCGCACACGCTCCTGCCCGGCTGCGGCGCAGGCTCGAGCACTGCCTCGCCGCGACGGGAGCCAGCACGGAGACGCTGTCCGCCGTCACGGCCGAACCCCTCGGCTTCCGGCTGGAGACCGAGGGGCTCGGGGGCGCCGAGGCCGTGGAGGGAGCCCTGCGCGGTGGCGGGTGGCTCGCCGCGGACCGCGGGCTCCGCGTGTTCGCGGACCCGGTGCAGCCGGGCCGACTGCACCTGCGGTGAGCTGCGGGGCCGCGTTGCGCGCCCAGGCGGAGGGCTCAGCGCAGTGAGGCGCTCAGCTCCACGGGCACGCCCTTGAGCGCCTGGGAGACGGGGCAGTTCTTCTTCGCCCTCTCGGCCTCGATGCGGAAGTCGTCCTCGCTGAGCCCCTCGACCCTGCCCACCACGTAGAGACGGATACCGGTGATCCCCTTTGCGGGGTCGAAGGAGACGTCCGCTCCGGTGGAGAGGTCCTCCGGCGGCGTGCCGGCGGCCGTGAGGGCATTGGCCAGCGCCATCGAGAAGCAGGCGGAGTGTGCGGCGCCCAGGAGCTCCTCCGGCGTCGTCGCCCCGGATGCGCCGGTCGAGCGCGCGTCCCAGGTGAGGTCGTGGGTGCCTGCGCCCGACGATTCCAGGCTCACGGTGCCGGACCCCTCCATGAGAGGGCCCTTCCAGACGGTGTGGGCTTTCGAGACTGCGGTCATGGGGCCTCTCCTGACGGGGTCGGTTTCCGCAGGCGAGTCTACGCGGTGACGGCCGCTGTGCCGCCTCGCGGCGTTACCCATCTGAAACCTTCGTGGGGTGAGATATGCATCACATTCGACATTCGCCGCTATACACTGTGGGAAGTGAGATGCGTCACATCGTCTCACCGCTGTGCGGGTCCCGCCCGCCGGTCCTCCGAACTCGAGGAAGAAGACCAGGATGCTCACATCACCCACAGGTCGGCGCACCCGTCGCGCCGCCGCATGTCTGGCCGCCGCGGCGGCGCTGGCCCTCACGGCCTCCGGGTGCGCCACCGGAGGCTCAGGGGAGGAGGACGGAGACGGCGGGTCGGGCCCGCTGAAGATCGGCACCCTGCTCCCGCAGACGGGCGCACTCGCGTTCCTGGGACCGCCGGAGATCGCAGGGGTCAACGTCGCACAGGCGGAGATCAACGAGACCGGCGGGATCGGCGGCGAGGACGTCGAGGTGCTGCACCGCGACTCCGGGGACACGACGACCGACCTCGCCTCGCAGTCCACGACGGAGCTCCTCAACGAAGGGGTGGGGGCCGTGATCGGGCCGCCGTCCTCCGGCGTGACCCAGACGGTCATCAACCAGATCACCGGTGCCGGCGTGCTGCAGATCTCCCCCGGCGCCACCTCGCCGGAGCTCACCGACTGGGACGACGGGGACTTCTTCTTCCGGACCGCGCCCTCGGACGTGCTGCAGGGCCGCGTGCTCGGGAACTACATGGTCTCGCAGGGGGCGCAGTCGATCGGCCTCATCGTCCTCAACGACGCCTACGGCACGGGGCTCGCGGAGAACGTCCGGCTCTCCGTCGAGGAGGCCGGCGGCGAGATCGTCGCGGAGTCGCTCTTCAACGAGGGCGACTCGCAGTTCACCTCGCAGGTCGACGAGGTGGTGGGCGCGGACCCGGACGCGATCGCGGTCATCAGCTTCGACCAGGCGAAGTCGATCGTCCCCCTGCTCACGGCGCGGGACGTCACCCCCGATCAGCTGTTCTTCGTGGACGGCAACACCGCGGACTACAGCGCGGACTTCGATCCGGGCACGCTCGAGGGCGCGGCAGGCACCCAGCCGGGAGCCTTCGCCGGGCAGGACCTGCGTGATCGGCTGCTCGAGGACGATCCTGAGCTGGAGAACTTCAACTACGCGGCAGAGGCCTACGACGCCACCGCTCTCACCGCGCTCGGGGCGATCGCGGCGGGTTCGAGCGACCCGGAGGCCATCCGCGACCAGCTGACCGACCTCTCACAGGGCGGGGAGAAGTGCGAGGGCTTCACGGCCTGCCGTGAGCTCCTCGACGCGGATCCGAGCGCGGACATCGACTACGACGGCTACTCGGGCCCGATCAGCTTCTCCGACAAGGGCGACGTCACCGAGGCGACGATCGGGGTGTACGTCTACGACGGCGACAACGTGCCGCAGCCGGACAGCGAGGAGTCCGGCAAGCTCTGAGAGGCGCAAGCCGCACGCTGCGAGGCCCCCGCCGGAAGGCGGGGGCCTCGCAGCGCTGCCGCCGGCACGGCTCCGTCAGCGTGTGCCGTCCTCGTCCGCGTGGTCGGTCCGCTCCGCCAGATCGCCCAGGTAGAGGGCGATGACCTTGGGGTCATTCAGCAGCTCCCGGCCGGTGCCCGTGTGCGAATCGCGCCCCTGGTCCAGCACGTAGCCGCGGTCGCAGATCTGCAGGCAGCGGCGGGCGTTCTGCTCCACCATGATCACGCAGACGCCGGCCCGGTTGATCTCGTGCACGCGGAGGAACGCCTCGTCCTGCCGGACGGGGGAGAGGCCGGCGGAGGGCTCGTCGAGCAGGAGCACGGCCGGGTCCATCATGAGGGCCCTGCCCATCGCCACCATCTGGCGTTCGCCGCCGGAGAGCGAACCCGCTCGCTGCGTGCGTCTGCGGCCGAGCTCCGGGAAGATGTCCGCGACGTAGTCGAAGCGCTCACGGAACGTCTGCGGGCGCTGGAAGACCCCCATCTGCATGTTCTCCTCGATGGTGAGCGTGGTGAAGACGTTCTCCGTCTGCGGGACGAAGCCCAGGCCGCGGGAGACGAGGCGGTCGGCCTTCAGCCCCGTGAGGTCCTCGCCCCGGACGACGACGGTGCCGGAGTGCACCTTCACGAGTCCGAACATCGCCTTGAGCAGGGTCGACTTGCCGGCGCCGTTGGGGCCGATGATTCCGATGAGCTCGCCGGCACGGGCCTCGATGCTGCAGCCGTTGAGGATGTTGACGCCGGGCAGGTAGCCGGCGACGAGGTCGGTCACGGTGACGACGGGCTCCGCCGCAGGGGACGTGGTCATGAGGTCCTCTCCTCTCCGACGGGGGAATCGGCGTCCTCGACGAGCTGTGCCTCGAGCCGGGCCGCGCCGTCGCTGGCACCCAGGTCCACGTCGTGGTGCGCCCCCAGGTAGGCGTCCACGACGGCGGGATCGGACATCACGGTGTCCGGCGGTCCTTCCGCCACCACGCTGCCGGCGGCCATGACGACGACCCAGTCGGCGATGTGCCGGACCATGTGCATGTCGTGCTCGACGAACAGCACCGTCATGCCCTCCTCGCGGAGCCCGGTGATGTGGTCGAGCAGTGACTGCTTGAGCGCCGGATTCACCCCGGCCATCGGCTCGTCGAGCATGACCAGCCGCGGACGGGTCATGAGGGCGCGTGCCATCTCGAGGAGCTTGCGCTGCCCGCCGGACATGCTGGCGGCGTAGTCCTCGCGCTTGGCGTCGAGCCTGAACCGCGCGAGGAGCTCGTCGGCCCGTGCGGTGTTCTCCCGCTCCTGCCTCCTCCATAGCCACGGCATGAGCGCGGTGCGCAGCCGCTCGCCGGTCTGCCCCGTGGCCCCCAGCCGCATGTTCTCGAGGACGGAGAGCTTGCCGAGCACCTTCGTGAGCTGGAAGGTGCGGACCATCCCGAGGTGGGCGACCCTGTGCGGCCGCATGCCGGCCAGCGGTCTCCCGTCGAACTCCCAGGTGCCGCTCTGGGGCGTGTCGAAGCCGGTGAGGAGGTTGAACAGGGTCGTCTTCCCGGCGCCGTTGGGGCCGATGAGCGCGGTGATCCGGTGCCGTGGGATCTCGAGGTGGTCGACGTCCACGGCGGTGAGGGCGCCGAAGGTCCGGCGGACCCCGCGGGCCACGAGGATCGGATCGCGCTTGGCGCATCCGGGCCCGGACGCGCCGTCCTTCGCGATGGCCTCGGCGGTGGGTGTCTGCTGCGGGCTCATGAGAACACCAGCTCCTTGCGATTGCCGAATATGCCCTGCGGGCGGAAGATCATGAGGAGCATGAGGGCCACGCCCACCATGATGTAGCGGAGCTGGCCGGCCTGGACGGTGGAGATGATCGTCACCGTCCCGGACTCGACGAGGCCCACGAGGATGCCCTGGGTGAGGGAGAGGACGATCCAGAAGAGCATCGCGCCGACCACCGGCCCGATGATGGTCGTCATGCCGCCGAGGAGGAGGCAGGTCCAGAGGAAGAACGTGAGCTCGGTGCCGAACCGCGCGGGCTGGACGGAACCGGTGCCGAGCACGAACACGAGGCCGCCGAGGGTGCCCATCAGGCCGCCGATCATGAGCGCCTGCATCTTGTAGAGGTAGACGTTCTTGCCGAGCGAGCGCACCGCGTCCTCGTCCTCCCTGATGCCCTTGAGCACCCGGCCCCAGGGGCTGCGGACGAGCAGGGCGAGGACGGCGCCGGTGAGGACGACGAGCGCCCAGGCGACGATGATGGCCCAGAGCTGGTTGGCGCCCACGACCAGCGGGCCGATCGCGTACTGGCCCGGGGGGATCGGGCTGAGCGCGTAGAAGCCGCGTTCGAAGGCGGCGAGCCCGTTGGCCGCCCCGGTGTACTCGGTGAGCTGGTTGGTGGTGACGACGTATCTGATGATCTCCGCCGCGGCGATGGTGACGATCGCGAGGTAGTCCGCCCGCAGCCGCAGCGTGGGCAGTCCGAGCACCAGCGCGAGGCCGAGGGAGGCCGTCAGTGAGACGAGCACCGCCGCCCAGAGCGGCGCGTCGAAGGTGAGCACTGAGACGGCGAAGGCGTAGGCGCCGACCGCCATGAAGCCGGCCTGGCCGAAGTTGAGCAGTCCGGAGAAGCCGAAGTGCAGGGCGAGGCCGAGTGCTGCGAGTGCATAGGCGGCGGTGTTGGGGTTGATGATCTCCCAGGCCGCGTTCGTGAGGATGCTTGAGAAATCCATGGTGGGTCCTTCGCGGATGCGGCCTCTCAGCCGATCCTGTCCTTTCTGCCGAGCAGCCCCTGGGGTCGGAAGATCAGCACCAGGATCATCATGAGGAGAGCGCCGACGTACTTGAGGTCGGCGGCGAGCCAGATGGTCGAGATCTCCGTGAGGAGACCCACGAAGACCGAGCCGATGAGAGCGCCGTAGATCGTGCCGAGACCGCCCAGCGTCACTGCCGCGAAGATCATGAGGAGGATCTGCTGGCCCATGTTGAACGTCACCCCCGGGCGGTAGAACGCGTAGAGGATGCCGGCGAGCGCCGCGAGCGCGGCTCCGATGATCCACACGAGCCGGATGACGCGGTCCACGTTGATGCCCGAGGCCGAGGCCAGGGCCGGGTTGTCCGCGACGGCCCGCGTCGCCTTGCCCAGGCGCGAGTAGGAGAGGACGAGCGCGATCGCGATGATGATGACGAGCGCGATGAGCATCGAGGTGAGGTTGTTCACCGTGATGCCGAACGGGCCGAACCTCAGCACCTGGGACTGCGCGCCCGGCAGCTGCCGGGTGGAGCCGCCGAAGAAGAAGAGGAGCACATAGCGCATCGTCAGCGCGAAGCCGATCGACACGATCATCATCGGCACCAGGCCGGCGCGCCGGTCCCGGAGCGGCTTCCACAGGACGGTGTCGTTGAGGTAGCCGTAGAGGCCGCCGACCACCACGGCGCCGAGCGCGGCCGCCCAGAAGGGCAGCCCCGCCGCGGAGAGGAAGAAGGCCGCGACGGCGCCGAGGGTGACCGTCTCCCCGTGCGAGAAGTTGTTGAGACCGGTGGTGCCGTAGACGAGCGACAGACCCACCGCGGCGAGGCCGAGGATGAGGCCGAACGTCAGGCCCGCCAGGGCGCGCTCGCCCAGCACCACCCAGAAGCTCCTGCCGGCAGCCGGCGGCGCGGTTCCCTCGGGCTCCGCGCCGGGCTGTGCGGAGTCCGCCTCCCCGGCGGAGCCTCCCGTGCCGGCGTCCCCGCCCGCGTCCGAGGGGGCGGGGGAGGAGGCGCCGTCCTCGCCGGAGCCGGAGCCGAACCGGAAGATCACGCCGGCATTGCTGGTGCTGCCGAAGGAGACCTCCCGGGGATTCGACTCGTCCGGTGCGAGGGAGACGCCGGAGGGCAGTGTGCTCTCGTCGAGTTCGACCGCATAGGTCCCGCCCGCCGGGAAGCGCAGCTCCCAGCGGCCGGCGTCGTCGGTGACCGTCTCCGCGCTGCCGCCCTCGCCCTCGCCGGTGAGGCGGACGCCCTCGAGCGGTTCCCTGTCCTCGTCGCGGAGCGTGCCCTTGATCGAGTAGGCGTCCTCCGTCTCCTGTGCGAGGGGCGAGGCGGCTGCGGGCGGCGCCAGGAGGGTGCCGAGCGCCGCGAGGAGGAGTGCGGCCAGGATCACCGCGGATCGCAGTGGGGCGGGACTCCGCCCGGGTGTGGATGTGTTCACTGGTGGAGGGTCCCGTCCTTCCGAGCGGCACGCGACGCGGGTCGCGGAATGTGCCGCAGATCACATGTGTGAGGGAATGCTACACCGGCCCGAGGCCCTCTCCCGCCCGTATGCGCAGAAGTCTGGTCACAGTTGTGTCTCCGCCTCCCGCAGGACGCCCGCCCGGGCCGTGTCCGTGCCCCGCGCTATCGTGAGGGCATGAGCGCCAAGCCGCAGGATGAGCAGTCGCAGAGGGAGCCCCGCACGGAGCAGCTGAGCAGGGAGCGTGCCGGTGGGAGCGGGGACATCCCGGTCCCCCTCGTCGGTCACCGCCCGGAGGTCGTGCGCTCCGTGGCGCCCTTCGAGGTCGTGAGCGAGTACACCCCCTCCGGGGACCAGCCGACCGCCATCGCGGAGATCACCCAGCGGCTCGCGCAGGGGGAGAAGGACATCGTCCTGCTGGGCGCCACCGGCACCGGCAAGTCCGCGACCACCGCCTGGCTCATCGAGCAGGTTCAGCGGCCCACGCTCGTGATGGCGCCCAACAAGACGCTCGCCGCGCAGCTCGCCAACGAGTTCCGGCAGCTGCTGCCGCACAACGCGGTCGAGTACTTCGTCTCCTACTACGACTACTACCAGCCGGAGGCATATGTCCCGCAGACGGACACCTTCATCGAGAAGGACTCCTCGGTCAACGACGAGGTCGAACGGCTGCGCCACTCCGCGACGAACTCCCTGCTCACCCGCCGGGACGTGGTCGTGGTGTCCACCGTCAGCTGCATCTACGGCCTCGGCACCCCGGAGGAGTACGTGGACCGGATGGTCTCGCTCACGGTGGGGCAGGAGCTCGACCGGGACGCCCTCCTCAAGCGCTTCGTGGAGATGCAGTACACCCGGAACGACCTCGCCTTCACCCGCGGCACCTTCCGCGTGCGGGGCGACACGGTGGAGATCATCCCGCAGTACGAGGAGCTGGCGCTGCGCATCGAGTTCTTCGGCGACGAGATCGAAGCCCTCTACACCCTGCACCCGCTCACGGGGGAGGTGGTGAGGGAGGAGGAGGTCGTCCACATCTTCCCCGCCAGCCACTACGTCGCGGGCAACGAGCGGATGAGCCGTGCCATCGCGGACATCGAGACGGAGCTCAGGGATCGGCTCGCGGAGCTCGAGTCGCAGGACAAGCTGCTGGAGGCGCAGCGGCTGAAGATGCGCACCACCTACGATCTCGAGATGATGCAGTCGATGGGCTTCACCTCGGGCATCGAGAACTACTCGCGCCACATCGACGGCCGTGCGGCGGGCACCGCCCCCAACTGCCTCCTCGACTACTTCCCCGAGGACTTCCTCCTCGTGATCGACGAGTCGCACGTGACGGTGCCGCAGATCGGCGGCATGTACGAGGGCGACATGTCCCGGAAGCGCACGCTCGTGGACCACGGCTTCCGCCTGCCGAGCGCGCTGGACAACCGGCCGCTGAAGTTCGGGGAGTTCCTCGACCGGATCGGGCAGACCGTCTACCTCTCGGCCACCCCGGGGGACTTCGAGCTCGAGCGCTCCCGCGGGCACGTCGAGCAGATCATCCGCCCCACCGGTCTCGTGGACCCGCAGGTGGTGGTGAAGCCCACCCGCGGCCAGATCGACGACCTGCTCGAGCAGATCCGCCTGCGGGTCGACCGCGACGAGCGCGTGCTCGTCACGACCCTCACCAAGAAGATGGCGGAGGACCTCACGGACTACCTGCTGGAGAACGAGGTCCGCGTCGAGTACCTGCACTCGGACGTGGACACCCTGCGCCGTGTGGAACTGCTCTCCGAGCTGCGCGCCGGCGACTTCGACGTGCTCGTGGGGATCAACCTCCTGCGGGAGGGGCTCGACCTGCCGGAGGTCTCGCTCGTCTCGATCCTCGACGCGGACAAGGAGGGCTTCCTGCGGTCCGCGACCTCCCTCATCCAGACGATCGGCCGTGCCGCCCGCAACGTCCGCGGTGAGGTCCACATGTACGCGGACACGGTCACGCGTTCCATGCAGGAGGCGATCGACGAGACGGACCGCCGCCGCGCCGTGCAGATCAAGCACAACGAGGACCACGGGATCGAACCGCGCGCGCTCACCAAGAAGCTCTCCGACATCACGGAGAGGCTCCGCCGGGAGGACGAGGACACGCGGGAGATCCTCGCGGAGTTCGACTACGGCAAGGGCAAGCGGGGCTTCAACGCGACGCTCACGGACGAGCAGCGTGCGGCGCGCGCGGGCCGGGACACGGTGACGCCCCCGGCCGAGGACCTGGTGGAGCTGATCGGCACGCTCACGGACCAGATGCACCAGGCGGCGGCGGATCTCCAGTTCGAGCTCGCGGCGCGACTGCGCGACGAGCTGGGCGATCTGAAGAAGGAGCTGCGGCAGATGAAGGACGCGGGGCACGCATAGGTGAGACGCCGGCACCCGATCGGTGTACCATGAAGCGTTCGGTGAAGGGGAGTATCCCACCCTGGTCCACACTCGTCAGCTCGATCCGGACGGTGCGCGTGCTCTGAGGGCGCGCACTCCGGGTCCGGGTGTGGAGCGGTCTGCCAAGGCCGTGGGAGAGACTTTCGACCGCGTCCATCACGCTCCTCTCTCGAAAGGCATCCATGCTGGAGTTCTTCCAGGACCCCTACCACGTGTTCGAGGTCGTCTCGTCCGTCGTGCTGGTCCTCATCCTCGTTGCCGACCTGCTGCTGGTCGTCAAGCGCCCCCATGTGCCCTCCATGAAGGAGGCGACCCTGTGGGTGGTCTTCTACGTGTCCCTCGCCCTCGTGTTCGCGGGGATCCTCTTCGCGATGGGCGATGCCGAGCACGGCGGGCAGTTCCTCGCGGGCTGGCTCACGGAGTACAGCCTGAGCATCGACAACCTGTTCGTGTTCATCGTGATCATGACCGGGTTCTCCGTGCCGCGGAAGTACCAGCAGGAGGTGCTCATGGTGGGCATCATCCTCGCGCTCATCTTCCGCGGCATCTTCATCGTCGCCGGCGCGGCGGTGATCGAGAGCTTCATCGAGGTCTTCTTCCTGTTCGGCGTCTTCCTCCTGTGGACGGCCTGGCGGCAGGCCTTCAGCGAGGAGGACCCGGATTCGGAGAACGGCCTCATCCGCATCCTGCGCAAGCGCATCAACATCACGGAGGAGTTCCACGAGAACAAGCTGCGCGTGAACATCGACGGCACCAAGTACTGGACGCCGATGCTCATCGTGTTCATCGCCATCGGCTCCACGGACATCATGTTCGCCCTGGACTCGATCCCCGCGATCTTCGGCATCACGCAGGATCCGTTCCTCGTGTTCACCGCCAATGTCTTCGCCCTCATGGGCCTGCGTCAGCTCTACTTCCTGCTGGGCGGTCTGCTGGACAAGCTGCCGTACCTCCACTACGGGATCGCTGCGATCCTCGCGTTCATCGGCGTGAAGCTCGTCCTCCATGCCCTCCACGAGTCGGACTGGTTCCCGGAGTCCTTCCGCCACAGCGTCCCGGAGATCAGCACCTGGACGTCGCTGGGCTTCATCATCGTCTCGATGCTCGTGGCGACGATCGCCAGCCTCATCGCCATGCGGCGGGCGGAGGAGAAGCCCCTCCACCGCGACTGAGCAGGTCAGCGCGAGGAAGGGATCCGGTCGGAGAGACGGACACCCCTCCACCGCGACTGAGCAGGTCAGCGCAGACTGCCCCGCCGCACGCAGCCCCTCCGCACCATCCGGTGCGGAGGGGCTGCGTGCGTGCGGAGCGCGGGCTCTGCGCGAGGAGCCTCAGGCCGCGAAGGGCCCGAACACCGGCGTCCAGGCGCGGATCGTCGTCTCCGCGATGACCCCGGCCTCGGCGTAGGGGTCCTGGCCGATGATCGCGGCGACCTCCTCCTTGGACCCGGCGGAGACGATGAGCAGTCCGCCCGGGGTGAGCTCGTCCTCGAGGGGGCCGGCCGCCAGCAGCGTGCCCTCCTCGTAGAGGCGGCCCAGGGTCTCGCGGTGCGCGGGGCGGATGCCCATGCGCTTCTCGGTGTCCGGTCCGTAGACATAGGTGACGGCGAAGACGGCCACAGTGCCCTCCTGGTGATCGTAGGATTGAGTGGTCCGAGCCTATCTCCCCTTCCGCTAGGAGCTGCACACGTGCCCCGTCTCGTCCCGATCCCCGAGGACTTCGCCACTGCGGACACCGTGTGGGAGGCGTTCGAGGAGCACCTGCGGGACCAGGGGATCACCCCCTACCCGGCGCAGGAGGAGGCGATCCTCACGGTGCTCGCGGGGGACAATGCGATCGTCGCCACGCCCACGGGCTCTGGGAAGTCCACGGTGGCCCTCGCCGCCCTCTACTACGCGGTGTCCACCGGCAGGACCGCCTACTACACCGCGCCGCTCAAGGCGCTCGTGAGCGAGAAGTTCTTCTCGCTCGTCGAGGCGCTGGGTGCGGAGAACGTGGGAATGGTCACCGGCGACACGGCCGTGAACGCGGACGCCCCCGTCATCTGCGCGACGGCGGAGATCCTCGCCAACCATGCGCTGCGACAGGGCGCGGAGCTCGACGTCGCCCTCGTCGTCATGGACGAGTTCCACTACTTCGGGGATCCGCAGAGGGGCTGGGCCTGGCAGGTGCCGCTCCTCGAGCTGCCGCAGACGCAGTTCGTCCTCATGTCCGCCACGCTGGGCGACACCACGGAGATCGAACGCCGGCTCACAGAGCTCACCGGCCGCGACACCGCCTGCATCAGCTCCGCGGAGCGGCCGGTGCCGCTGGAGTTCGAGTACTCGCAGAAGCCGCTGCTGGACAAGCTCTCCGAACTCGTGCGCGAGGACCGGGCGCCGGTCTACGTGGTGTCCTTCGTGCAGGCGCGCACGGTGGAGCTCGCGCAGTCGATCCTCAGTGCCAACCTCACGAGCCGCGAACAGCGGGACCGGATCGCAGAGGAGGTGCGCGGCTTCCGGTTCGGCAAGGGATTCGGGGAGACGCTGCGCCGGCTCGTCCTCGGGGGCGTGGGCGTGCACCACGCCGGCATGCTCCCGCGCTACCGGCGCCTCGTCGAACATCTGGCGCTCACGGGTCTGCTGAGCGTGGTGTGCGGCACGGACACGCTCGGTGTGGGCATCAACGTGCCCATCCGGACCGTGCTGCTCACCTCGCTCACCAAGTACGACGGGCGCCGGGTGCGGCAGCTGCAGGTGCGCGAGTTCCTGCAGATCGCCGGCCGCGCGGGCCGCGCGGGATTCGACTCGGTGGGCTATGTCGTCGCGCAGGCGCCGGAGCACGAGATCGAGAACGTCCAGGCGCTCGCGAAGGCCGGGGACGATCCCAAGAAGCGGAAGAAGGTGCGGAAGAAGCAGGCGCCGGAGGGCTTCGTGGGCTGGTCGGAGCAGAGCTTCCGGAAGCTCGTCGACGGCACGCCGGAGCTGCTCCGCTCGCACATGCGGATCACCCACTCGACGATCGTCAACCTCCTGGCGCGTCCGCACGCGGGGGTCGACACCGTCCGCGACTTCATCGAGCGCACGCACGAGAGCCGCGACCGCCAGCTCGACCTCATGCTGCGGGCGCTGCAGATCGGTCGGACGCTCCTGGCCGGCGGCGTCGTGGAGCGCGTGGAGGTGCCCGGGGGTGCGGAGTACCGGCTGAGCGAGGAGCTGGGCCCGGACTTCGCGCTCAACCAGCCGCTGAGCCCGTTCGCGCTGGCCGCACTCGATCTCTTCGACCCGGAGGGCGAGAGCTGGGCGCTCGATGCGCTCAGCGTCATCGAGGCCACCACCCAGATCCAGTACCACATCCTCCGGGGCCAGCTGGACCGGATCAGGGGCGAGGAGCTCGCCGCGCTCAAGGCCGAGGGCGTCGAGTACACGGAGCGCATGGCGATCCTCGACGAGATCGACGTGCCCCGGCCCAACCGGGAGGTGCTCGAGGAGGCGTTCGAGGCGTACGCGGCCTCGGCTCCGTGGGTGCGCGAGATCGGGATCGAGCCCAAGGCGATCGTCGCGGACATGATCTCGCAGTCCATGAACTTCTCGCAGTTCGTCGCCTACTACGGCCTGGCACGCGTGGAGGGCGGTCTGCTCCGGTACCTGCTGGACGTGGTCCGGGGACTCACGCAGACGGTGCCGGTCGACCGGCGGGGAGAGGAGCTCGAGAGCATCATCACCTGGCTGAGCGACCTGGTGGTCCGCGTGGACTCGAGCCTCGTCGAGGAATGGGAGAAGCTCACGGATCCCACCGAGGCCGTCCCCGAGGAGGCGCTCACCGCCCTGCGGCAGACGTTCACCTCCGATCGCCGCCGGTTCGCCGCGGCAGTGCGCAATGCGCTGTTCCACCGGGTGCTGCTGGCGGAGCGCGCCGCCTACCGCGCGCTGGGCGACCTGGACTCGGGCTCCGGCTGGGGCGCCCGGGAGTGGGAGGACGCGATCGAGGACTTCTACGAGGAGTACGGGGAACTCGGCATCGACCAGGCCGCCCGCAGTCCCCGGCTGGTGCAGATCGAGGACGGACCCGGGGCGCGGGAGTGGACGGCACGCCAGATCCTCAGCGACCCGCAGGGCGACCACGACTGGGCGATCACGGCGGTCGTGGATCTCGACGCCTCCGACGAGGCGGGCGAGGCGGTGCTGCGGATCGAATCCGTGGGCCCGCTCACGGGGAGCTGAGGGCGCGTGGGTCCTCAGCGCGCCCCGGCAGCGGCGGAGAGCCGAGCGGCAGTCTCTGCAACCTGTTGACCGATCTCCGTGAGCTGGCTACCGCTGAGAGGGCCGCGCAGATCTGTCACGGACAGGCACATGACGGCGCGGCCCTCCAAGTCGATGACCGGGGCGTTGACGGTCAGCGGCCAGTACTCACGCTGCGGCTCGATCTCCGCCACCGCGAACGCGCTGCCGAACCGATCGAGCTGATCCTGGATCAGGTGCGTCGCACGCGCGGAGCCGTACAGGTCCCCGGCCAGCCGTTCGACGATCTCGCCGAGGCCTTCTGGTGCGGGGACGAACTGTTCGACGCCGAACCCCCTCATCCGAATTGCAGCCAGCACGCTGCGCAGGTGTGCGCGACCGGTTTCACCGTCCGGGGACCGGGCCAGCCAGGATTCGGCCTCCTCCTCGGAATGGGCGACGAAGGGAGCGGCGAGCGGAGGCCGGAACGCGAGGACGTCGCCGGTGCGCATGCCGATCGCCGGCGGACGCCCGCCATGCGCCGAGTGGCCCGCGCCGGTGATGTCTGCCAGCACGATGTTCTCGCCAGAGCGTGTGAAGGTGAGCACGGTCGCATGCAGTTCTTCTGAAAGGGGAAGCGTGTGGGAACGCGCGATTTCGACGAGGTCGAACGCGTCCCTCGCCGCATCGCCGATCGGTACGAGGCGCGGCCCGAGGTGGTAGGTCTTGGCACGAGGGTCTCTGGTCAGCCATCCCACTCGGGTCAGCTCGGTGAGCATCGGGTGGAGGGTCGCCTTGTCCACGCCGAAATGGCGGGCGAGCTCTGCAAGCGTGCGGCCAGTGCGGCCGGTCGACGCGAGCAGCTCGATCGTCTCCGTGAGGCGTTCGGTCTGCGGTGAGCGGCGAGCCATGGTCTGCTCCCATCTGTAGGTGTGCCCCTCATCGTAGAGGGTGGCATAGTGCCACTATTGACATGCATATTCCCACCCTTTAGGTTCGTAACAGGTTCATCGGACTGCGCGATCAACGGAGATCGCAGAAGGCAGACGGATATGACTGACCCACAGAAGACGGCTCCACAGGACATGGCAGAGTCCGAGGTGCTCGCAGGCAGAAGGGCCGTCATCATCGGCGGCGCCTCCGGGATCGGTTGGGGCGCTGCTCAGCGGTTTGTCCGGGCCGGTGCGCGAGTTGTGATCGCAGACCGAGACGCCCAGGGCGCTCGTACCAGGGCCGAGCAGCTGGGCCGTGGTGCGGAGTGGGCTGAGGCAGACGTGGCGGAAGAACTCACGCTCGAAAGGCTGTTCGCTAAGCACGACACCGTGCACTCGGTCCTCAACTGCGCGGGAGTGAATATCCCGGGCAGGTTGATCGACTACCCATTGGAGAGCTGGCGAACCGTCCTCGAGGTGAGCCTCACCGGTGCATTCCTGGTGGCCAAACATGCGGGTCGTGCCCTCGCCGACGGCGGCACGCTCACCAGTATCGCCTCGCTCAATGCCCGTCAGCCGGCGGCTGGATTCGGAGCGTACTGCGCAGCGAAGGCGGGCCTGACGATGCTCACCGAGGTCGCGGCGCTCGAACTCGCACCCCGCGGCATCCGAGCGAACGCCATCTCGCCAGGGCTCGTGGAGACGCCGCTGGTCACCGGTCTCACCTCGGTGCCGGAGATCCAGGCGGAGTTCACGGACAACACCCCGCTCGGTCGCAACGGCACCGTCGAAGACATCGCGGAGGTCGCCCTGTTCCTGGCTTCGGACGCCTCCTCCTGGATGACCGGTGAGGTGCTCGACGTCAATGGGGGAGCGCATCTGCGCCGCTACCCGGACGTGATGGCCAAGCTCTCGCGCTGACTGCGCCTTTCCTTTCCCATTCATCTCTTTGTGCCGCCTCAGGCACCTGTACATCGGAGACCAGCGATGACGCTCACCGCTCCCACCCGCTTCTGGCCGCCCAGCTCGTCCCGTCCGTCCCGGACAGTCGCCACTACTGCCGGTCTCAGCGTGACAGCGCTGCTGCTTGCGGGGTGCGCCGGCTCGCTCAGTACCGGAGCCGGCGGTGAGGGCGCTGCCGAAGGCGTGTCGTATGGTGCCTCCGCCGAGGAGTACCAAGCAGCTCTGCAGGATCTCGAACCTATCTCCCTGACCTACCAGAGCAATGCGACGGGTCCTGAACGGTACTTCGGCCAGCGGGAGGTGGCGATGGCGGAGAGGGTCGAAGAGCTCTCCGGAGGCATCGTCACCGTCGACGTCAACTGGGCCGGTGCGATCGCGCCCACCGCGGAGGTCGACGACGCCCTCGCCGACGGACGTCTCGACATGGCGTCCTTCAGCTTCAGCTACGAGCCCAAGCTCTATCCGGTGCTCAACGCCGTCGCAGAGTCATCCGTCGATGGCTCGCCGTCCCCGCTCACCGGTGAGCTGGCCTCGCACGCAGCGATGGCGGAGACCGCCTGGAACACTCCGGAGGTGCACACGGAACTGGAGGAGAAGGGCCTCACCCCGCTGATCCCGCATGTGCCCGGCGGTGCCACCGCGCTGGCATGCAAGGAGCCGGTGGAATCGGTCGACGATTTCAGGGGCAAGCAGATCCTTGCCAGCTCGGAGACCCAGATCGCCCAGCTTGAGGCACTTGGCGCGACTCCCGTGAGCATCGATTACACGGAGGTCTTCGACGCGCTGCAGAGGGGAGTGCTCGACTGCTCCTTCACCGCAATGACCGTACATCTGGGAATGGGGGTGCTCGACGTGGCCCCCTATGTGACTCTCCCGGTGACCACCAACTTCGTGCTGGGACCGACTGCCGTCCTCGCGGGCTCTTCCTGGGAGGACCTGCCGCTCCCTGTCCGCCAGTTGGTGTTCGACCAGATGACGGACTGGTCCGTCGATCAGCACCAGGGGTACTACCTCTATGCGCGTGACGCTCTCGAGGCCGTGGGCGAAGCCGGCGGCGAGTTCCTGCAGCTCGATCCAGCTGCCGACGTCCGTCTGCAGGAAGTCAACGCCGAGGTGCTCGCACAGGTTGAGGCATCCTCGGCGTTCGACGGGGCCGCCTACCTGGAGCGCCACGAGGAGGCACAGAGCCGGTGGGCGGACACCGCCGGAGACCTCGGCTACACGGACGCGGGCACATACGCGGACTTCGCCGACTGGTATGAGGGCGACCTCACCGACCTCGCCAGCTCCGGCTACCTGCGAGACTTCTACTCCGTCTACGGCGAGGAGGTCGCTGCTGCCCACCGGCCGGAATGATTTGTCTTCTCGCACGGCCTGCACCTCAAGATTCAGGAGAAGAAGTTCTCATGCACACGTCCTCAGACCAGCGCACCGGCGGCTCCCTGCTCGCCGACTCCCTCCACCGCCTCGGCCTCACCACGGTATTCGCCCTGCACGGAGGGCATCTCGACGCCTTCCTCGTGGAGTGCGCCGACCACGGCGTCACCCTGCTGGACACCCGGCACGAGGCCTCGGCGGGACACGCCGCGGATGCCTATGCCCGTGTGACCGGTGAGCCCGGCGTCTCCGTCACGACCTCGGGGCCCGGCTTCCTCAACACCGTGACCGCTATCGGCAACGCCTACCTCGACCGGGTGCCGATGATCGCGATCGTGGGCGCCCCGCCGCTGCGGGAGACGGAGACCAACCCTCTGCAGGGCGGGATCGACCAGATCACAGTGGCCGCGCCGATGACGAAGTGGTCCTACCGGGTGACGCATCCCTGGCGGATTCCGGAGATCCTCGCCCTCGCAGTGGCGAAGGCGAAGGGTGGGGTACCCGGCCCCGTCCTTCTCGAGATCCCCATCGATGTGCTCTTCGACACCGCTCCGGTCACCGAGGTGCGGTTCCCCGCAGTGGGCACCGTCGCCTCGGGCGGCCACGCTGCTCCCGCACAGGTCGAGCAGATCGCACAGGCCCTCTGCGAGGCCCAGCGCCCGCTCATCGTGGCGGGAGGCGGAGTGAGCTTTCCGCGTGCGCAGGAGGAGCTGCGGGCGCTCGCCGAGGCCCTGCAGATCCCGGTACTCACCCCGAACAAGTCCGAAGGGGTCATCCCCTCGAGCTCTCCGCTCCATGCCGGTGGGCTCTCCACACTGCTGGCATGCGTCGCGGCGGGGCAGGCACCTGACGTGGTGCTGGTGCTCGGCCAACGACAGGGGATGTTCACCGGCGGGCGGGCATCGCTGTTCCCCGGTGCGCGGGTGTTCCAGGTCGATCAGGATGCCGCGGAGATCGGTCGGATCGCCGATGTGGAGCTGGGGGTGGTGGCAGACAGCCGTGCCGTACTCGTCCAGCTCGCGGAGGCGCTTGTCGGGCGGCCGACGGCCGGCGAGCGCGCCGCCTGGCTGGAGCAGGTGCAGACGGGACGTGCCGCGCATGCGGCGCAGTTCGCGGACTCGACTACGCAGAGCGGTCGGATGCACCCTTACCACGCGGCGAAGGCGGTGGTGGACGCCGCACCGAACGGCTCGACCTTCGTGCTCGACGGGGCTGAGAACGCCTCGTGGGCCTCCTACCATGTCACCTCCGAGAACGCTGGCGATGTCCTCCGCCTCGGCTATCTCGGCTGCCTGGGCATCGGCCCCGGCTTCGCCATCGGGGCACATTCGGCGACCGGTCGGCCCACCGTCGTGATCACCGGTGACGGTGCTGCCGGCTTCAACCTCCAGGAATTCGACACCATGGTCCGGCATGGGCTCCCCATCGTCACAGTCGTGTTCAACAACACCGTTTGGGGCATGTCCGTCCACGGTCAGGAAGCGGTCTACGGCGAACGCGGAGTGGTGGTGAGCGAGCTGGCCGACACGGACTACCACGAGGTCTGCGCGGCCCTGGGCGGATATGGCGAGAGGGTGCGCACCCTGGAGGAGATCCCCGCGGCCATGCGGCGCGCGCTCGACTCGGGGTTGCCCGCCTGTCTGAATCTGGAGATCGACCCTGACGTGGTGCACCCCACCACGCTGCGGATGCTCGGCGATGTCGATGCGGAGGATGAGATCGTCATCCCCTACTACCAGAACTTCAGGAAGCAGGCCTGATGAACCGCCCCGACACCGTGCGCACGGTGCGGATCGCCGGCCCAGGAGCACTCGAACTCACGGAGGTGCCGCGTCCGGTCCTGGGCGTCGGCGAGCTCCGGGCCCGTGTGGAGGCTTGCGGCATCTGTGGCTCCGACGGGATGTTCGCCGGCCTCGGCCGGATCCCCGCGACCACCCCGTTCGGACACGAGGTGGTCGCCGAGGTGGTGGAGACCGGGCCGGGCACCGACCCGCAGTGGCAGGGGAGGCGTGCGGTGCTGCTGCCCTTCGGCAGCTGCGGGACCTGCGTGCAATGCCGGCAGGGCGAGGAGACTCGGTGTACCGGCGGGTTCGGGAACTACGCCGCTGGGTTCGCCGATGAGGTCGTGGTGCAGGCGGCTGCCGTGCCGGACTGGTGCGTGGTGCCTGACGGCGTCTCCAGCACCGCGGCCTCCCTGCTGGAACCGCTGGCCGTGGCGGTGCGTGCGGTGCACAAGTCGGAGGTGCTGCGAGAGGAGCGCTCTCTTCCGGTGCAGGTGGCCGGTGCCGGGCCCATCGGTCTGCTGGTGGCATATGTTCTGCTGCGGTTCGGGTTCTCCCGGGTGACGGTGGTGGAGCGCAACGAGGGCAAGACCTCTCTGCTCCGTGAGCTGCTGCCGGGGGCGCGCATCCTGACCTCCCTGCCGGAGGAACCGGTGCACTGCCTCTTCGAGTGCGCCGGGGCGCAGCCCGTGCTGGACCACGCGGTGACGCAGGGGGTGGAACGCGGCGGCCGGATCTGCCTGGTGGCGGCCTACAAGGCTGCGCCCACGCTGGATGCCCTGCAGTTCATGGCACGCGAGCTGACGATGATCGGCTCCTTCTCCGCTACCCTCGCCGACGCGGAGTCGGCCTCTCGGATCCTATTCGCCGAGGCGGATGTCCTGCAGTCGCTGGTGACGGATACGGTTCCGCTCGAGGATGTCCAGGGCGCCTTTGACCGGCTCCGCGCCGGTGGCCTGTTGGGCAAGTGCGTGGTCCGGCCATAGGAATGCCCCCGGAGGCAGAGTCTCGGACAGCCCGCTCACGGGGAGGTGAGGGCGCGTGGGTCCCGGTGCGCCGTGGGCTCGGTCACGGTGGGGGTCCTGTGTCCGTGCCCTTCACTAGAGTGGGGGCGTGACTTCGCAGACGACCTCCGCAGCAGCGGTGCTCCCTCATCCCGACGCTCCCACGATCCGCGTGGAGGGTGCACGCGCGCACAATCTCAAAGACGTGTCCGTGACGATTCCCCGGGACGCGATGGTGGTGTTCACCGGGCTGAGCGGCTCCGGCAAGTCCTCGCTCGCCTTCGACACCATCTTCGCGGAGGGGCAGCGCCGCTACGTCGAATCCCTCTCCTCCTACGCCCGCATGTTCCTGGGGCAGGTGGACAAACCGGACGTGGACCTCATCGAGGGACTGTCCCCGGCGGTCTCCATCGACCAGAAGTCGACCTCGAAGAACCCCCGGTCCACCGTCGGCACCATCACCGAGGTCCATGACTTCCTCCGCCTCCTGTGGGCGCGCGTGGGAGTCCCGCACTGCCCCACGTGCGGGGAGCGCATCGAGAAGCAGACGACGCAGCAGATCGTGGACTCGCTGCTCCAGCTGCCGGAGCGCACCCGGATCGCGGTGCTGGCCCCGCTCGTCCGCGAGCGCAAGGGCGAGTTCAAGGATCTCTTCTCCTCCCTGCTCTCGCAGGGCTACTCCCGCGCGGTGGTCGACGGCGAGCAGATCAGGCTCGACGATCCGCCCGTCCTCAAGAAGCAGTACAAGCACTCCATCTCCGTCGTCGTGGACCGCATCGTCATCCGCTCAGGCGTCCACCAGCGCCTCACGGACTCGGTGGAGACCGGACTCGCCGCAGCGGAGGGGCGCATCGACGTCGAGCTCGTCGACGACGGCACGGTGCGCACGTTCTCGGAGAACTTGCGCTGCCCCAACGACCACCCCCTCGTCCTCGACGAGATCGAACCGCGCACCTTCTCCTTCAACTCGCCGTTCGGCGCCTGCCCGGAGTGCGACGGGATCGGCACCCGCCTGAGCGTCGACGAATCGCTCGTGGTCCCGGACGACGACCTCTCGCTCACGGAGGGCGCGATCGCGCCGTGGTCGGCGGGCAAGAACGTCTCGCAGTACTTCCTCCGCATCATCGCGGGCCTGGCCGACGAGCTCGGCTTCGATCTCACCACTCCGTGGAAGGACCTGTCCGCGCCCGTGCGGAAGGCCCTGCTCGAGGGCAAGGACTACAAGGTCCAGGTGAAGTTCAAGAACCGGTTCGGCCGCGAGCGCACCTACTCCACCGGCTTCGAGGGCGTCTACCAGTACATCCTCCGCAAGCACGAGGAGACGGAGTCGGACTCCTCGCGCGAACGCTACGAGGCGTACATGCGGGAGGTGCCCTGCCCCGTCTGCCACGGTGCCCGTCTGCGGCCGGAGGTCCTGGCCGTCACGGTGGGCGGCAGGTCCATCGCGGAGGTCTCCTCCCTGCCCATCGACGAGGCGGCGGAGTTCCTCACCGGGCTCGAACTCTCCTCGCGGGACGCGCAGGTCGCCGCCCAGGTGATGAAGGAGATCACCGCGCGGCTGCAGTTCCTCCTCGACGTGGGCCTCGACTACCTCAGCCTGGACCGGACCGCCGGCACCCTCTCCGGCGGAGAGGCGCAGCGCATCCGGCTCGCCACGCAGATCGGCTCCGGCCTCGTGGGCGTGCTCTACGTGCTGGACGAGCCGTCCATCGGCCTGCACCAGCGGGACAACCGCCGCCTCATCGAGACGCTGCTGAAGCTCCGCAACCTGGGCAACACCCTCATCGTCGTCGAGCACGACGAGGAGACCATCGAGGCGGGCGACTGGATCGTGGACATCGGCCCGCGCGCCGGTGAGCACGGCGGTGAGATCGTCTACTCCGGACCGGTGGCGGGCCTCACGGACGAGCAGAAGTCCCTCACCGGCGACTACCTCGCGGGCCGGCGTCGGATCCCGCTGCCGGCCGCGCGCCGCCCGCTGGACAGGGAGCGGACGCTCACCGTCGTGCGGGCCAACGAGAACAACCTCCGGGACCTCACCGTCGACTTCCCCCTGGGGGTCCTCACCGTGGTCTCGGGCGTGTCCGGCTCCGGCAAGTCGACCCTCGTCAACGACATCCTCTACACGGAGCTCGCCAACAAGCTCAACAACGCCAAGCGCGTGCCTGGCCGACACAAGTCGGTGAAGGGCCTCGAGCACCTCGACAAGGTCATCCACGTCGATCAGTCGCCCATCGGCCGCACCCCGCGGTCCAATCCGGCCACCTACACCGGGGTCTTCGACCACATCCGCCGGCTGTTCTCCGAGACGGAGGTCGCGCGGATCCGGGGCTACCAGCCGGGGCGCTTCTCCTTCAACGTCAAGGGCGGACGCTGCGAGAACTGCAAGGGCGACGGCACCATCCGCATCGAGATGAACTTCCTGCCGGACGTGTTCGTCCCCTGTGAGGTGTGCGGCGGCGCGCGGTACAACCGCGAGACGCTCGACGCCCGCTTCAAGGGGAAGTCGATCGCGGAGGTCCTCAACATGCCCATCGAGGAGGCCGCGGAGTTCTTCGAGGCGGTGCCCGCCATCTCCCGGCACCTGCGCACACTCAACGAGGTGGGGCTGGGCTACGTCCGGCTGGGACAGCCCGCGACCACCCTCTCCGGCGGCGAGGCGCAGCGCGTGAAGCTCGCGGCGGAGCTGCAGAAGCGCACCCGGGGCCGCACCGTCTACGTGCTCGACGAGCCCACGACCGGTCTGCACTTCGAGGACATCTCCCGGCTGCTGGGGGTGCTCCAGGGTCTCGTGGACAAGGGCAACTCGGTCATCGTCATCGAACACAACGTCGACGTCATCGCGGCGGCGGACCACATCATCGACATGGGTCCGGAGGGCGGCCGCGGCGGCGGCCAGGTGATCGCACAGGGCACTCCGGAGGAGGTGGCGCGCGTGGAGTCCAGCCACACGGGGCGCTACCTCGCCGAGCTCCTCGAGCGGAGGGCGGCCGGTGGATCCGAGTGAGTACCGGCCCCGCACGGGCGAGATACCCACGTCGCCGGGCGTCTACCGCTTCCGCGACGAGGACCGCCGCGTCATCTACGTGGGGAAGGCGAAGAACCTCCGGCAGCGCCTGAACTCGTACTTCGCGGACCCCGCGAACCTGCACCCCCGCACCTTCCGGATGGTCCACACCGGCGCCTCCGTCGAGTGGACCGTGGTGGGCACGGAGGTGGAGGCGCTCCAGCTGGAGTGGACCTGGATCAAGGAGTTCAGCCCCCGCTTCAACGTGATGTTCCGGGACGACAAGTCGTACCCGTATCTGGCCATCACCTCGAAGGACCGGTACCCGCGCGTCTTCGTCACCCGCGGCAGGCGCAAGCCGGGCATCACCTACTTCGGTCCATTCGGCCAGGCCTGGGCGATCCGGGAGTCCCTCGACCTCCTGCTCAAGGTGTTCCCCGTGCGCACGTGCACCAAGGGCGTGCTGCAGCGGGCCGAACGCAGCGGCCGGCCGTGCCTGCTGGGCTACATCGGCAAGTGCTCGGCCCCCTGCGTGGGGCAGGTGAGCGAGGAGGAGCACCGCGAGCTGGTGCGCGGCATCACGGACTTCATGTCCGGGAACACCGGCACCATGATCACGGACAGGAAGCGGCGGATGGCCGCCGCGGCGGAGGTCTACGACTACGAGACCGCCGCGCGTCTGCGTGACGAGATCGCCGCACTGGAGAAGGTGCTGGCGAAGAACGCCGTCGTCCTGTCGATGAACGCCGACTGCGACCTGTTCGCCGTCCACTTCGACGACCTCGAGGCCTCCGTGCAGGTCTTCCACGTGCGGGGCGGGCGCATCCGGGGCGAACGCGGCTGGATCGTCGAGAGGCTCGAGGACTCCACCCCGGCCAGCCTCGCCGCGGACTATCTGCGTCAGGCCTACGGCGAGGCGGATCCGCAGGCCGTGCCGCCGGAGGTCCTCGTCGACACACTGCCGGAGGAGCCCGAGAGCCTGAGCGACTGGCTGTGGGACCGCCGCGGCGGTCGCCGCGTGGATCTGCGCGTGCCGGAGCGCGGGGAGAAGCGCGCGCTCCTCGAGACGGTCCGGCAGAACGCGGAGCAGGCCCTCACCCTCCACCGCACCCGGAGGGCGTCGGACCTCACCACCCGCAGCGAGGCCCTCAAGGAGATCCAGGAGCATCTGGGGCTGGAGGAGCCGCCGCTGCGGATCGAGGCGATCGACAACTCGCACACGGGCGGCCAGGACGTGGTGGGCTCCCTCGTGGTGTTCGAGGACGGTCTGCCCGTCAAGCGCGACTACCGGCACTTCGCCGTCCGCGGCGAGGCCGCGCGGGACGACACCTCCTCCATGTACGACGTGGTCTCCCGCCGGTTCACCCGCTACCTCGAGTCACTGGCCTCGGACGAGCCGGACGAGAGGTTCGGCTACCGGCCCTCGCTGCTCCTCGTGGACGGCGGCCCGCCGCAGGTGGCCGCGGCGCGGCGCGCCCTCGACGATCTGGGCCTCGCGCAGATCGCGGTCGCAGGGCTCGCCAAGCGGCTCGAGGAGGTGTGGCTGCCCGGCGACGACTTCCCGCTGGTGCTCCCGCGCGGCTCCGAGGGCCTCTACCTCCTCCAGCGCGTGCGCGACGAGTCCCACCGGTTCGCCATCACCTACCACCGCAAGCGGCGCGGGAGATCGAGCACGGCCTCGGCGCTGGACTCGATCCCGGGACTGGGACCGGCGAAGCGGAAGGCCCTCCTGGCGGAGTTCGGCTCCGTGGCCGGCATCCGCCGCGCGGGACCGGAGGAGCTGCAGCGGGTGAAGGGTGTGGGACCGAGCCTGGCGGATACCATTCAGCGAGAGCTGAACGGCGCGCAGCGACAGGCGGGCGGCGCCCAGCCCGGGGGAGAGGAGTCCGAGAGTGACGAGTGAGAACGAGACGAGACCGGATCAGGTGGACGTGCTCCTCGTGACGGGCATGTCCGGCGCCGGCAAGACCACGGCGGCGCGCGTGCTCGAGGACCTCGACTGGTACGTCGTGGACAACCTGCCGCCCCAGATGATCGCCCCGCTGCTCGAGCTGGTGGGCCGTGCCGACGGAGCGCTGCCCAAGGTGGCGGTCGTGGCGGACATCCGCGGCCGCAGCACGCAGCGCACGGATCTCGACCACGCGGTCGACGAGTACCTCAAACAGGGCATCATGGTCCGCGTCCTCTTCCTCGACGCGAGCGACGACGTGCTCGTGCAGAGGTTCGAGTCCGTCCGCCGCCCGCACCCGCTGCAGGGCGAGGGGACGCTGCTCGACGGCATCGCGGCGGAGCGGGAGGCGCTGGACAACCTCCGGCACCGTGCCGGAGTCGTCATCGACACCTCGGAGCTCAACGTGCACGAGCTCGGCCGGGAGGTCCGGCAGGCCTTCAGCTCGGAGGACGCGGAGACGCTCCGGCTCACCGTCATGAGCTTCGGCTTCAAGAACGGCGTGCCCAAGGACGGCGACCACGTCGCGGACGTGCGCTTCCTGCCCAATCCCCACTGGGTGCCCCATCTGCGGCCCTTCAACGGCACGGACCGCGAGGTGGCGGACTTCGTCTTCGCGGACCCGGGTGCGGGCGAGTTCCTCGACCACTACACCGCGGCGCTGCGCATCGCGATCGAGGGCTACCTCCGCGAGTCCCGCGGCTACGCGACGATCGCGGTGGGCTGCACCGGGGGCAAGCACCGCTCGGTCGCGATGGCCGAGGAGCTCGGCCGGCGTCTGCGCGAGCAGACGCCGGCGCGTGTCACCGTCCGCCACCGGGATCTGGGAAGGGAGTGAGCGCCATGACCGCTCAGCACGAGGCCGGCGGGGCCCCGACCACGGAGGAGCTGCCGCTCTCGCTCCGCGGCAGGGCCGCCGGACGCGGCTCCGAGCCCAGGGTCGTGAGCTTCGGCGGAGGCCACGGGCTCTACGCCGCCCTGCGCGCCTTCCGCCTCATCACGGACTCGCTCACGGCGGTCGTGACGGTCGCGGACGACGGAGGCTCCTCCGGACGCCTCCGGCAGGAGATGGGCGGCCTGCCGCCGGGCGACCTGCGCATGGCGCTGGCCGCACTCTGCGACGACGGCGAGTGGGGGCGCGTGTGGCGCGACGTCATCCAGCACCGCTTCACGTCCTCGGGCAGCCTCGACGGCCATGCCGTGGGCAACCTCCTCATCGCCGCGCTGTGGCAGATCAACGACGACCACGTCGAGGGGCTCGACTGGATCGCCCAGCTGCTGCGGGCCCACGGCAGGGTGCTGCCGATGTCGTCCGTGCCGCTCACCATCGAGGCGGACGTGCACCCGCCGGACGGCGGACCCGTCACGGTCATCCGGGGGCAGTCCGTGCTCGCGACGACGCCGGGAAGGGTCGCCCAGGTCCGGCTCGTCCCCGGTGCCCCGCCCGCGCGGGCGGAGACGATCGAGGCCGTGCAGGAGGCGGATCTGCTCAACCTGGGCCCGGGATCCTGGTACACCTCCGTCATGCCGCACCTGCTGGTGCCGGAGCTGGCCGAGGCGATCTGCGCCTCCACCGCGCTCAAGAGCCTCACCCTCAACCTCGGCGCCGCGCCGGGGGAGACCGCGGACCTCACCCTCGTGGACCACCTGCAGTCGCTGCACCTGCACGCGCCGGCGCTCACACTCGACTACGTGCTCGTGGACGCCGTGGCGGCGGCCAAGGAGCCCGCCCTCCCGGAGATCGCGGAATCGCTGTTCGGGGCCCATCTGCGCACCCACCCGCTCACCTCGCGCAGACCGCGCCAGCATGACAGCCTCAAGCTGGCGGCCTGCTACCGTGACATGCTGCTGGACTCGGGGCTGCTCGAGGAGGACCAGTGGTGAGGGCCGGGTTCCGTCCCGGACCGGTGGTGAGGCTCATGAAGTGGGGAGACGAGAGGCGAACATGGCGCTGACGGCTGCGGTCAAGGACGAGCTCGCTCGCTGCGAGGTGACGCGGATCTCGGCGCGGAGGGCGGAGGTCTCCTCGATGCTGCGCTTCGCGGGTGCGCTCCACCGTTCCGGCTCTGCGGTCCTCGTGGAGGCGGAGCTGGACACCGCGGCGGCGGCGCGTCGTCTCCGCGCGGAGATCCGTTCGCTCTACGGCCCGGTCGCGGAGATCGTGGTGATCTCCGGCGGCGCCCGGGGACGGGGCAGCCGCTACGTGGTGAGGATCACGCGCGACGGTGCCTCGCTGGCCCGGCAGTCCGGGCTGCTGGACGCCCGCGGCCGGCCGGTGCGCGGGCTGCCGTCCGCCATCGTGGGCGGCACCGCCGCGGACTGCGAGGCCGCCTGGCGGGGCGCCTTCCTCGCCCACGGTTCGCTCACGGAGCCCGGGCGCTCCGCCGCGCTGGAGATCACCTGTCCCGCCCCGGAGGCGGCGCTGGCCCTCGTGGGTGCGGCGCGCAGGCTGGACATCACCGCCAAGGCGCGCGAGGTCCGCGGCACCGATCGCGTGGTCATCCGCGACGGGGATGCGATCGCCGCCCTGCTCACCCGGATGGGGGCGCACGAGGCCGTGCTCGTCTGGGAGGAGCGCCGCATGCGCCGCGAGGTCCGGGCCACCGCCAACCGGCTGGCCAACTTCGACGACGCGAACCTGCGCCGTTCGGCACGGGCGGCCGTGGCGGCGAGCGCGCGGGTCGAGCGGGCGCTGGAGATCCTCGGCGACGACGTGCCGGAGCACCTCCGCTATGCAGGCGCGCTCCGCATGACGCACAAGCAGGCCTCCCTCGAGGAGCTCGGCCAGCTCGCGGATCCCGTGATGACGAAGGACGCGGTGGCCGGCCGGATCCGCCGTCTGCTCGCGACTGCGGACAAGCGCGCGGAGGAGCTGGGCATCGCCGGGACGGATGCGTTCGTCACGCCGGACATGCTCGAGGAGAACTGAGGCACCCCGTCTCGATAGGATGGGAGCGCGGGGCCACCCGCTCCGCACGTCGCCTCAGGAGGGAAGCACACGCATGACCATCCGCATCGGCATCAACGGCTTCGGACGCATCGGCCGATCCTTCTTCCGCCAGTCGCTCACGTCCCCGGACGTCGAGGTCGTCGCCATCAACGACCTCACGGACAACGCCTCGCTCGCACACCTGCTCACCTATGACTCCGTCTGGCGCAGGATCGACGCGGAGGTGAGCCATGACGAGGACTCGCTCATCGTCGACGGCCGTCACGTGCAGGCGTTCGAGAAGTCGGTGCCCGCGGAGATCCCGTGGGGCGAGTACGGGGTCGACGTCGTCATCGAGTCGACCGGACGCTTCCGGTCCGCGGACCAGGCCTCGGCCCATCTGGAGGCCGGAGCCGGCGTGGTCATCATGTCCTCGCCGGGCAAGGGCGTGGACGGCATGTTCGTCATGGGCGTGAACGAGTCGGAGTTCGATCCCGCTCGCCACCGGGTCGTCTCCAACGCCTCGTGCACCACCAACTGCCTCGCGCCCGTCGCCAAGACGCTCCACGAGACGGTGGGCATCGCCTCCGGCCTCATGACCACGGTGCACGCCTACACCGGCGACCAGCGTCTGGTCGACGGCAATCACAAGGACCTCCGCCGCGCGCGGGCCGGGGCGGTCAACATCGTCCCCACCACGACGGGCGCGGCCGGTGCCGTGGGAAAGGTGCTGCCGGAGCTCGCCGGCCGCCTGCACGGCATGGCGATCCGCGTGCCCGTGCCCACGGGCTCGCTCGTGGACCTCACCTTCGTGCCGGAGCGCTCCACCACTCCCGCGGAGGTGAACGAGGCGCTGCGCACGGCGGCTGAGGGCCCGCTCGCCGGGATCCTCGGCTACACGGAGGACCCCATCGTCTCCTCCGACATCGTCATGGACGACCACTCCGCGATCATCGACGCCACGCTCACCGAACAGGTGGGCGAGCAGCTCAAGGTGATCGCCTGGTACGACAACGAGTGGGGCTACTCGCACCGCCTCCTCGATCTCGCCGCCCACGTGGGCCGGCAGCTGCGCTGAGAGCGGACCGGCCGCACCGAACACCGAAAGGGAACCGAATGAAGACTCTTGAGAGCGCGGGGCCGCTCGCGGGCAGGCGCGTCCTGGTCCGCAGCGACCTCAACGTCCCGATGGACGCCGGGCGCATCACGGACCCGGGCCGCATCACGGCCTCGGCGCCCACGCTCCGGCGGCTGGCCGAGGCCGGTGCCCGGGTGATCGTCGTCGCGCACCTCGGCCGGCCCAAGGGGCAGGTCGTCGACGAGCTCTCGCTCGCACCCGTCGCGCCGGCGCTGGCCGAGGCGGTGGGCCGCGAGGTGGCCTTCGCCGCGGACACCGTGGGACCGCAGGCCCACGCTGCGGTCGCCGCACTCGGCGACGGCGGGATCGTGCTCCTGGAGAACCTCCGGTTCGACCCGCGCGAGACCTCTAAGGACGATGCGGAGCGCGGTGAGTTCGCCGATCAGCTCGCGGAGCTCGCGGACGTCTTCGTCTCGGACGGATTCGGCGTCGTCCACCGCAGGCAGGCGAGCGTGTACGACATCGCCACCCGCCTGCCGGCCTATGCCGGTGACCTCGTGAGCGCGGAAGTCGAGGTCTCGACGCGCCTCCTCGAGGACCCGGCGCGGCCCTATGCGGTGGTGCTGGGCGGGTCGAAGGTCTCCGACAAGCTCGGGGTCATCGACAGCCTGCTGGAGCGGGCGGACACGCTCGCGATCGGCGGGGGCATGGCGTTCACCTTCCTCGCCGCGCAGGGTCACGCGATCGGCAGGAGCCTCGTGGAGTCCGATCAGCTGGAGACCGCTCGCGGATACCTGCGCAAGGCGGCCGAACGCGGTGTGGAGATCCTCCTGCCGACGGACATCGTGATGGCCGCCTCGTTCGCCGCGGACGCGGAGCACTGGGTCGCGCCGGCGGACGCTCTCGAGTCCACCCCCGGCGGCGCCGAGGCGCTGGGCCTGGACATCGGTCCGGAGACCGCCGCGGCGTTCGCCGCGCGGATCACGGCCGCGCGCACGGTGTTCTGGAACGGGCCCATGGGCGTGTTCGAGTTCCCCGCGTTCTCCGCGGGCACCCGTGCCGTGGCCGAGGCCCTCACCACCGCCCACGGCGGCCCGGAGGCCGGCAGGCTCACGGTGGTGGGCGGGGGAGACTCCGCCGCCGCCGTGCGCACCCTCGGCTTCTCCGACGACCAGTTCGGCCACATCTCCACCGGCGGTGGGGCGAGCCTCGAGTTCCTCGAGGGCCGGACGCTTCCCGGCCTCGACGTGCTGGAGGGCTGAGCGGCATGGCGACGACGAAGACGGCCGGCGGCCGCAGGCGGCTCATCGCGGGCAACTGGAAGATGAACCTCGATCACTTCGAGGCGCTCACCCTCGTGCAGAAGCTCGACTGGGCGCTGCGGGATGCGAAGGTGGACCTGGACGCGGTCGAGGTGGCCGTGCTGCCGCCCTTCACGGACATCCGCTCCGTGCAGACCCTGGTGCAGGGGGACAAGCTCGCGCTGTCCTACGGTGCGCAGGACCTCTCCGCGCACGACTCCGGGGCCTACACCGGTGAGGTCTCGGGGCAGTTCCTGCGCCGGCTGGGCTGCGAGTACGTGCTCGTGGGCCACTCGGAGCGGCGCGAGCACCACGGCGAGGACGATGCGCTCGTCCGCAGCAAGATCCTCGCGGCCGTCCGGCACGAGCTCGCCCCGGTGCTGTGTGTGGGGGAGGGGCTCGAGTCCCGGCAGTCCGGCGACCACGTCGCCGTCGTCCTCGCGCAGCTGGACGCCGCACTGGAGGGCCTCGGCGCAGACGACGTCCCCGGTCTGGTGCTGGCCTACGAGCCGGTCTGGGCGATCGGCACCGGCGAGACCGCGGGGCCGGAGGAGGCCGGGGAGATGGCGACCGCCCTCCGCGGCCGGCTCGAGACCCTGCTGGGCGCTCCCGCGGCCCAGGCCACGCGGATCCTCTACGGCGGCAGTGTGAAGGCCGAGAGCGTCGCGGAGATCGTGGCGGTCCCGGACGTGGACGGTGCCCTCGTGGGGGGCGCGAGCCTCGACCCGGCCGGCTTCGCGTCGCTGATCACCGCCGCACACCGGGTAGACTGAAGGGCACTATGGAGATCCTCAACTGGACGCTCACGGCGATTCTCGTCCTCACCAGCGTCTTCCTCACGATGCTCATCCTCATGCACAAGGGCAAGGGCGGCGGCATGTCCGACATGTTCGGCGGCGGCATGAGCTCCTCGCTGGGCTCGTCCGGTGTCGCCGAACGCAACCTCAACCGCTTCACGACGCTCGTGGCGATCATCTGGGTCGCCAGCATCGTGCTGCTGGGCGTCTCGGTGCGCTTCGCCGGCTGAGCCGCCGCACATGAGCTGAGTGCCGCACGGGCTGAATGCCGCAGAACGAGAGGCCAGGAGGGACGTGTCCCTCCTGGCCTCTCGCGTGTCCGCCCTGCGGCCTACTCGCCCACCCGCTCGGGCGAGGTTCCGGCGGCCGCTGCCAGCAGCTGCTGCAGACCCTCGTCCCGCTCACGCAGCCGGACCCGCAGGACACGGCGTCCCAGGCCCTCCAGCACATCCGCATCGGCCGCGGCCTGCGAGGAGATGAGGCTGCCAAAGCCGAACCCGGCGCCGGGCACCGCCAGATCGTCCTCGGCGGAGATCGCAGCGGTGACGAACAGGAAGGAACCGGTGTCCGGTCCGCCCTTGTGCAGCTGGCCCGTGGAGTGCAGATAGCGCGGACCCCAGCCGAACGACACCGGCGCGCCGTCGGCCCTGTCCGCGAGGACGGGACGCAGTCGCGCGGCCTCGGCGTCGTGCACGGAGCTGAGGTAGGCGCAGACGGCGAGGTAGCGCTCGTCGTCGCGCTCGGGCAGGATCGCACCGAGCAGACCCGACAGCGTGCGCTCGTGGAGCTCGAGGTCGTCGATGAGGTGGACGGAGGCGTACACCTCGACCTCGCCCTCGACGAGGAACGGCGCGGGCTCCTGGGCGGCCTCGGCGGGTGCTGCCCCGCCGTCTGCGTCACCGCCGGTCTCCGGGCTCCCCGCGGCCGCCTGCGTCCTGCGCGCGAGGATCTCCCGCGCCCGTGCCTTGGCGGCCTCGACGTCCGGCTGGTCGAAGGGATCCACGCCGATGGCGGCCCCCAGCAGCGCCGTCGCGGTCTCCCAGATGAGGAACTGCGCACCCAGGGGAGCCTCGCACGAGACCGCGACGCCGGAGACCGGCTGATGCTCGCCGAGCGCCTCGCCGAGGAAGCAGATGCCGGTGCCGGCGTCCGCATCGGCGAAGCCCGCGGCGTGCACGGACTCGCAGGCGATGGGCAGGACGCCGGCCCCGTCCTTGCCCGTGGACTCCGCCACGAGCTGCTCCAGCCAGGCGGGCAGGGCCTCGAGGGCGGGGTCCGTGGCGGCGACGGCGAGGATCCGGATGCTGCGGGCATGGGCGGCGGACAGCGCCGAGGCCAGCTCGACCGCCGGGTTGCCCTCGCCGTCCTCGGCGAGCGCCTCCGCGACGGCGGCCGCCTCTGCGACGACCTGGGCCACGTCCGCGCCCGCGAGGCCGGCGGGCACCAGGCCGAACGCGCCGAGCACGCTGAAGCGCCCGCCCACGTCCGGATCCGCGAGGAACACCCGGCGCCAGCCCTCCTCGAGAGCCTGCTCCGCGAGGGTGGTGCCCGGATCCGTCACGGCGATGAGCCGTTCCGTGGGCTCGATGTCCAGGCCCCGCAGCGCCTGCGCGTAGGCGGAGGCGGCGGAGACCGTCTCGATCGTCGTCCCGGACTTCGTGCCCACCACGAGGGCGGTGCGGGCGAGGTCCGCGGACTCCACGACGGCCCGCACGGACAGCGGATCCGTGCTGTCGAGGACGGCGAGCTCGGCGCCGTGGGAGGCGGCGATGACCTCGGCGCCCAGGGAGGAGCCGCCCATGCCTGCGAGGACGATGCGGTCGACGCCCTCGGCGGCCAGCTCCTCACGGAGGGAGTCGATCTGCTCGACGAGGCCTGCCGAGCGCGTGTGCAGGTCCGTCCAGCCGAGGCGGTGCTCAGCCGTCCGCGCCGTGCCCGGGCCCCAGAGGCCGGTGTCCCGCGCCGCGAGCCGTGAGGCCAGCTTCTCCGCGATCATCCTGCCGCGCTCCGCCCTGTGCTCCTCCGGAGCGGGGAACCCCACTGTCGCACTCATCGCGCTCACTCCTTTCAGACCGAGTCCGAACGCCGCGTCGCAACGACGTCCACCAGTTCGCTCCAGCTCGCGGAGAACTTCTCCAGCCCTTCCGCCTGCAGCTTCTCCATGACCTGGGCGTAGTCGATGCCCAGGCCCGCCAGCGCATCGAAGTGCGCATCCGCCGCGGCGTAGGAGCCGGGCATGGTGTCCGCAGGGACCTCGCCGTGGTCCGCGAAGGCCTCCAGCGTCTTCTCCGGCATCGTGTTGACGGTGTCCGGGGTGACGAGCCCGGACACGTAGAGGGTGTCCGGGTAGGCCGGGTCCTTCACGCCAGTCGAGGCCCACAGCAGCCGCTGCATCCGTGCACCGGCCGCGGCCAGCACCCGGAAGCGCTCGGAGCCGAAGGCCTGCGACTGCACGCGGTGCGTGAGCCTGCAGTTGGCGAGGCCCGCGCCGCCGCGCAGGGCGCGGGCCTCCTCCGTGCCGAGCGCGTCGAGGCGGCCGTCGATCTCCGCATCTACCCGGGAGACGAAGACCGAGGCGACGGAGGCGATCCGTGAGAGGTCCGCGCCGTGCTCGCGGGCCCGCTCGAGGCCGGTGAGGTAGGCCTCCACGACCTTGCGGTACTGGTCGAGGCTGAACACCAGGGTGACGTTGACGCTGATGCCGGCCTCGAGGACGCGGGGGATCGCGTAGATCCCGGCCTCGGTCGCGGGGATCTTGATCATGACGTTCTCACGGTCCACCGCCGCGGCCAGGCGCTTCGCCGCCTCAATGGTGCCCTCGCTGTCATGGGCGAGGGCGGGGGAGACCTCGAGGGAGACGCGGCCGTCCACGCCGTCGGTGCGCTCGTGGACCCCGCGGAGCACGTCGCAGGCGTCGCGGACGTCCGCGACGGTGAGGAGATCGATGAGCTCCTCCGCGCCGGCCTCGGGCCCGGCCGTGCGCACGGCCTCGGCGAGGCGGGGCCCGTACGCCGGGTCCTGGGAGATCGCCTGCGCGAAGATCGTGGGGTTCGTCGTCACGCCCGCGATGCACCGGGTCTCCAGGAGTTCCGCGAGGGAGCCCGAGTCCAGTCGCGAGCGGGAGAGGTCGTCGAGCCAGACGGAGACGCCGGCGGCGCTCAGGCGCTCCAGCGGTGTGCTCATGACCGGCTCCTCTCCGCGACGGCGTCGAGCGAGGCCCGCGCGGCGTCGACGACCGCGGCCGGGGTGAACCCGAACCGCTCGAACAGCTCCGCGCCCGGCGCGGAGGCTCCGAAGTGCTCCAGCGAGACGGGCACGCCGTGGGTGCCGAGCCAGCGGTACCAGCTCTGCGCCGTGCCGGCCTCCACGCTCACGCGGGCGGCGACCGCGGCCGGCAGGACGGACTCGCGGTACTCGGCCGGCTGGGCCTCGAACCACTCCATGCAGGGCACGGAGACGACACGGGCGTGCACACCGGACTCCGCGAGCGTCCCCTGCGCCGCGAGGGCGAGCTGCACCTCGGATCCGGAGGCCATGAGGAGCACGTCCGGCAGGCCGGTGGACTCGTTCACCGCGTCGGCCAGCACGTAGGCGCCCCGGCGGGCCTCGGCGGCGGGCGCGAGCACCGTGCGGTCCAGCACCGGCACGCCCTGACGGGTGAGCACGAGGCCGGAGGGGCCGTCGGTGCGCTCGAGCACCTTGGCCCAGGCGACGGCGGTCTCCGTGGCGTCGGCCGGGCGGACGACGTCCACGCCCGGGATCGCGCGCAGCGAGCTCACGTGCTCCACCGGCTGGTGCGTGGGGCCGTCCTCGCCCACGCCGATCGAGTCGTGCGTCCAGACGAAGACGCTGGGCACCTGCTGGAGCGCCGCCAGCCGCACGGCCGGGCGCTGGTAGTCGCTGAACACGAGGAAGGTGCCGTTGTAGGGGCGGGTGGGACCGTGCAGGGCGATGCCGGTGCAGATGAG
>NZ_JALAHB010000204.1 GCF_022712115.1 Brevibacterium sp.
GGGGGCGGGTGCGGACCTCCTCTTCGACGGCGGGGACGTGACATTGACCGGTACGGAGGCGGAGAAGGTCTGTGTGGACTCGGTGGCGCGCTCCGTCCCGGACGGTGTGCCCACGGTCTTCGTCAAGGGCAACCACGACTCCGAGGACACCGTCGCACGAGCCAAGGAGGTGGGCTGGACCGTGCTCGAGGGCGAGCCGGTGGAGGTCGCGGGACTCACACTGCTCGGCGACAGCGATCCGCGCCGCACCGTGTTCCCCTCGGGGGACGTGCTGGAGCGCGGAGAGACGGGCGAGGAGTTCGCGGCCCGGATGGCTGAGGCCGCGTGCGCTGCGGACGAGGACCTGTTCGTCATCCACGACCCGCGGCAGGCCGAGGACGCCCTGGGCCGAGGCTGCGCGGACCACGCGCTGAGCGGCCACTGGCATCGGCGCGTGGAGCCGGAGCAACTGGGACGCGGCGTCCGCACCGTGGGCTCGACGACGGGAGGGGCCCTCGCGGACGCGCTCACCCCGGGGCCGCTGAAGATGCCCGCGGAGATGTCGCTCATCCGGGTGGACCGGAGCACGGGCGCCCCCATCGACGTGCAGTACATCACGGTCGGCATGGACGCCGCCGTGGAGTTCTCCGAGTGGATCCCCTTCCCGTCGCCGCGTCCGCTGGTGGAGACGGAGCCGGAGGACGCGGACGGGAGCGAGGACTGAGCCCGGTCGGCGGGCGGGGCGCCGGCGGAGGATCGGTTCGACGTCCACCCGCACCTCGTGTATGCTCGTTCCTCGGCGGTGCTGATGTCACCGCTGAAGGGGTGTGGCGCAATTGGTAGCGCAACGGTCTCCAAAACCGTAGGTTGCAGGTTCGAGTCCTGTCACCCCTGCTCGTCCAGCCGGTCCGCACGGTCCGGGTGTGAAGCCGAGGAGTGAGTGAGGTTGCGTGGCTGAGTCCTCCGCCCCTGCAGAGGGCAAGAAGATCGGCGTCTTCGGCCGGATCCTCCGCTTCTTCCGCGAGATCATCGCGGAGCTGAGGAAGGTCATCACTCCCACGCGCAAGGAGCTGATCAACTACACGATCGTCGTCCTTGTCTTCGTGGTCATCATGATGCTGCTGGTGACGGGCCTCGACTTCGTCTTCGGCAGGCTCTCCGCCTGGGTCTTCGCGGGCACTCCGCTCTTCTGATCCCCGCGGCTGCTGCCCGCCCGTTCAGATCTCAACCGCCACCGCGCACAGCCCCAATCGCAAGAGGAGACCACGTGTCCGAATCCACCCCGGAAGAGCTGACCCCGGAGCTCGACGAGCTCAGTGCCGCCCCGGCCGAGGCCGATTCCGCCACTGATGAGCCCGCTGCGGTTGCCGATGCTCCCGAGGTCGAGGACGCGGCCGAGGAGACCCCCGCGCAGGCCGCGAGCACGGACGCGCCCGGTGACGGCGAGGCGGACGCGGAGGGTGCCTCCGAGGACTCCGCCGAAGACGACGAGGGTGAGCTCGATCCCGCCGCGGCCGCCGCGGAGGACTTCAAGTCCGAGCTGCGCATGCAGGACGGCGACTGGTACGTCATCCACTCCTACGCCGGCTACGAGAACCGTGTGAAGGCCAACATCGAGTCCCGCTCGGTGAGCCTCAACATGGAGGAGTTCATCTTCGAGGTCCAGGTCCCGATGGAGGACGTGGTCGAGATCAAGAACGGCCAGCGCAAGCAGGTCCGCCGCGTCCGCATCCCCGGCTACGTGCTGGTCCGCATGGAGCTCACGGACGAGAGCTGGGGCCTCGTGCGCCACACCCCGGGCGTCACCGGATTCGTGGGCAATGCCTACGACCCGGTCCCGCTCACGGTCGACGAGGTCTTCCAGATGCTCCAGCCGGTCTTCGAGGAGAAGCAGGCGGAGGCCGCGGAGCAGGGCCGCGCGGAGGCCACGGGTGCAGAGCAGTCCTCCTACGTGGTCGAGTGGGAGGTCGGCGAGTCCGTCCTCGTCAAGGAGGGCTCGTTCGAGGGCCACCCGGCGACCATCCAGGAGATCCGGCCGGAGACGCAGAAGCTCACGGTGCTCCTCTCGATCTTCGAGCGCGATGTGCCCGTGGAGCTGGGCTTCGATCAGGTCTCCAAGATCTGACACACGCTTCATCGCGGACCCGCGCAGGGCCGCCACGGATTCCCAGTCCGCGAACCCCGCAGCACCTGGTGCGCGATTCCTCACAGGATTCGCCTCCGGGTGCTCGTTCGTGGAATACTGGTGGGGTTTGGTCTGACTCCTCATCGGAGAGTCGGACCGGACCCGTCCCGCGCGAGATGCGCGCGGGTCACGGCAATACGGAAGAAAAGGACCGAACATGCCTCCCAAGAAGAAGGTCTCCGGTCTGATCAAGCTGCAGATCCAGGCAGGCGCCGCCAACCCGGCTCCTCCGATCGGCCCGGCGCTTGGTCAGCACGGCGTCAACATCATGGAGTTCTGCAAGGCGTACAACGCCGCGACGGAATCCCAGCGGGGAAACGTCATCCCCGTGGAGATCACCGTCTACGAGGACCGCTCCTTCACCTTCATCACGAAGACCCCGCCCGCTGCGGAGCTCATCAAGAAGGCCGCCGGCGTGAAGTCCGGCTCGGCCACCCCGCACACCAGCAAGGTGGGCCACCTGTCCGCTGACAAGGTGCGCGAGATCGCGGAGCAGAAGCGCCCCGACCTCAACGCCAACGACGTGGACGCGGCGATGAAGATCATCGCCGGCACCGCACGCTCGATGGGCATCACCGTCGACGTCGAGGGTTGAGTCCAACCCCACCTCAACCACTGTGGCAGGGTCCGCGCGACCCGCACCACTACTGCTAGGAGAATAAGCAGATGGCAAAGCGCTCAAAGGCCTACCGGGCCGCCGCTGAGAAGATCGCGGCAGACACGCAGTACGAGCCGGCACAGGCGATCGCCCTGGCCCAGGAGACCTCCGTGGCGAAGTTCGACGCCACCGTCGAGGTCGCCCTGCGCCTGAGCGTCGACCCGCGCAAGGCCGACCAGATGGTGCGCGGCACCGTCAATCTCCCCAACGGCACCGGCAAGACGGCCACGGTCCTCGTCTTCGCCGCAGGTGACAAGGCGGAGGCAGCTCGCGAGGCAGGTGCCGACTACGTCGGTTCCGATGACCTGCTGGAGAAGGTGGCCGGCGGCTTCACCGATTTCGATGCAGCCGTCGCGACCCCGGACATGATGGGCAAGGTCGGCCGTCTGGGCAAGGTGCTGGGTCCCCGTGGCCTCATGCCCAACCCCAAGACCGGCACGGTGACGATGGACGTGGCCAAGGCCGTCTCCGACATCAAGGGCGGAAAGATCGAGTTCCGCGTGGACAAGCACGCGAACCTGCACTTCATCATCGGGAAGACCTCCTTCTCGACCGAGCAGCTGCAGCAGAACTTCGATGCCGCCCTCGAGGAGATCAACCGTCTCAAGCCGTCGTCGGCGAAGGGCCGCTACATCTCGAAGGCGACGATCACCACCACGAACGGTCCCGGCATCCCGCTGGACGCCTCCGCTCTGCGCGCGTGATCCGCTGACCTGAGGCCTGTGAGCCTCGGTCGCACCGGCCCCTCCTGCCACCCTGCAGGAGGGGCCGGTGTCGTTCCAGAACCGTCACCGTCGTGAGCGCTTCGGCACGTGGGCCTTTGGAATACTGGACCGCATGAATCCCTCTGCGCCCTCCCCGTCCTTCGCGCCCGTGCCGGAGGACGACAGCCAGACCCCGGACCCAGCGCGGACCCAGGCCGCGGCGGCGGCGCTGCTGGAGCTCTACGGCGACGATCTGCGCCGCACGGGTCTCGCCGTGGATCCCGGCCTTGCCGCGTGGCTCCCGGAGGACTTCACGGCGAAGGTGCGGGCGGCGACGGGCGGCGGCCCGGTGCCCGTCGCCGTGCTCGTCCACTACGGGTTTCCGGCACCGGCCGTGAGACAGAACGTCACGTACCCGGTCGATGTCATGCAGCGCGTGGCCGCAGAGCTGTTCGCGGACGGTGAGGGCGTGCTCGCGGCCTTCGCCGTCGACGGCGGAACGCCCGACCCGGCGGTGCACGCCGTCGGCGCGCGCGGAGTGAGTGACCGGCTGTTCCGGCTGGGCGAGGCCCTCGAGGTCGAAGCGGACTTCAGAGTGCGTCCCGAGCCCTATGTCGAGTACGCGGCAGCCGCAGGGCGGGCCTGGCTGCGCAACGAGAGCCCGCCTGACCTGGGTGACTACGTGTCCCGGCGGATCGAGGCGGGCACGGGCCGCTTCTTCGAGACCCACACCCCTGGAGGCGCCGACGGTCTGGTGGCCAGTACGGCGGCGGTGGGCGGTGCCGCAGCGATCACGTGGGCCATCGCCCGGAGGACGCGCGCTGAGCGGGAGGCCTCCGGCTCAGCGCGGACCACCGCCGCGAGCACCCTCGGCACCGGGCGGGCGAAGCGTCTGCTGTCCGCCCTGCACACGCCGCCGCGGCTGCCGGACCCTGATGCTGCGGACGGTCCCGAGGCTCTCGCTCCTGCCGAGCGCCTGCGGGAGCTGGGGAGAGCGCGGGAGCGGCTCGTCTCCCGCATCCTCGCGGCAGCGCCGTCTCTGGACGATCCTCAGCTGAGCCCGACCGAGGCCCGGCGGGTGTTCGCGGAGCGGGTGCCGGTCACGGACTCCGCCGCCCTCCATGCGCTGGACGCCCAGATCGCAGCGCAGCGGGGTGCGAAGACGCGGTCGGTGCTCTCGCCGCTGTGCTTCTTCGATCCCTTCCACGGTGAGGCCGTCGCGACGGTGCGGCTCGATGCCCGGGGCCGCCGCGTTGACGCTTTCGATGTACCCGCCTGCCGGGACTGCCGGCGGCGGGACGCCGCCGGTGAGCGTCCGCACGCTCTCACGGTGCCCGCTCGGGGCAGGCGGGCGGGCGCACCCGTCCCGTACTGGGAGCTTGACGATGCCTATGCTCGCTGCGGCCTCGGCACGCTGTCTCCCCTCACGGAGGTGGTCGCCGCCCAGCCGTCAGGAGGCGGAGCCTCACCGGCGGGTGCGGCGGCGCTCGCTGCCGGACGCACGGGGTCCTCCCATACGGCCGCGGGGGCCGAATCCCTCGGCCTGCGCGGGATGGAGAGGGGAGAAGCGGTCGTCCGGGGTCTCGCGGTCCTCGTCCTCACGGTCTTCTCGGCGGTCCTGGGCGGGGCCGCGTCCGTCGTCATCCACGAGTACGAGGAGCCGCAGCTGTTCGGCTATCAGCAGGGACCGGAGACGCGGGCCGACTACGACCGGACCCGGCCGCAGGAGATCGCGGCGGAGCTGGACGAGACGGGCTTCCACATCGACCCGATGCTTGCGCCTGCACTGGACTCGGAGCGGGTCGCCGCTCTCGCAGAGGCCGCAGGCGAGGCCGAGCACGTGTCCGTCGCGGTGCTGCAGTCCTCGGGGACGGACGCCTCCGATGCGCCGGAGGTCTTCGCCGCCCGCATCGCTGCGGAGCTGAGCGAGCCGGGCGCGGTCATCGCCGTCTTCGAGTCGGAGAACGCCGTGGCGGCCGCGGGCATGACCCTGCCCGAGTACGCGGACATGTGGCGGCCGTGGGACGAGTATCGGTATGAGCGGTACGAGCGGTCGGCAGGTGGAGACCTGAGCGGCTGGTCGACGTCGGGGGAGCACACGGGGCTTGAGGACACGCAGAGGGAGGTCGCGGAGCTCGATGCCCGGTTGGTCCCGGATCCCGAGGTCGTCCCTGACACGCACGAGGAGAGGAGTGCGGAGGAACCGGCGCTCGGTCCCGCCGTCCTGGGCTATCCCCTGGGCAACTGGGTGAGGGGAGCGCTCATCGGGGCCCTCGGTGCGGTGACGGTCGGTGGGATCACCGGTGCCCTGATCCGCGGCGTGCGCCACACCCGGAGCGAGAGAGGGAGCCGGTCATGACACCGCTGGAGTACGCCGGTGAGATCGCGGCCGGGCTGGAGGACGGCCAGGTGTGGATCGATCCGGGGGTGGAGTACCTTGTACCGCAGGCCGCCCGCGAGGAGCTCGAGGAGCAGGCCGAGGCCGTCGACTGGCCCGTGTACGCGATCGTCACGGGCAGGGACCAGCGCGACCTGGATCTTGCGACCCTCGTACACGGCCAGCTGGGCGCGGAGGAGGGCATCTATCTCGTCGTCGAGCCGGGCAGCTCCTTCGTCACGAGCAAGGTGGAGCTGGACGATGCGGCGCTCAGCCGCGAGGTCCACCAGCGCATCGAGGCCGGCGACCGGGGTTCCGGCACGGGCAACGAGGGCGTGAGCCGGCTGCAGGGCGTGCTCAATTCGCTTGCGGACGAGGACTTCGAGGTGACTGAGCGCGGCACGGGCCAGGAGCACGCTCCGGTGCCGGCACCGCGCACGGAGTACGTGGGTCTGGGCACGGACCTCGTCTACGCTCTCGTCATGGTGCCGCTCGTGCTCGCGGCTGCGATCGCCGTCGCCCTTGGGGCGCGGCGCCGCCGGCGGAAGCCGGTGCCCCGATATGAGCTGCCCGCCTCCCTCCTCCGCAGCGCCTCACGGGTCCGGCGGGAGGAGATGCGCCGGGAGCTCTCGGCCGACAGCCTCGACATCGCACGGCGGCTGTCCGAGCTCGACACCGTGAGCCTCGAACCGGAGCTGTCGGCCCGGGTGACCCACGGGCTCGACGCGTACGCGCTCGCGGGCCGGATCGTCGACGACCCGGAGGCGAGCCGTGCGGATCTCGCGGGCGCACTCGTGCTCCTGCGCACCGCGGCGCACGACATCGCCGAGGTCGAGGCGGCGGGAGGGAGGAGAACCCTCGGCAGCGGTCGCCGCAGGGCCGCGGACCCGCCCCGGCTGTGCGTGATCGATCCCGGTCACGGTCCGGCGGCGACCGTGGCCGAGGCACCTGTGGAGGGCCACCGCGGTGCGCGCATTCCGGTGTGCGCCGACTGCGCCGCCGCTCTGCGCGCGGGACGGGAGCCGGCCTGGCTGCTCGAGGACGGGGTGCCGTACGTGCGCGGGGACAGCGTCTGGGCGCGGACGCTCTTCGGCGCGGTGGGCGGGGACCTCGTCGAGCTCATCGGTACCGACAGGGGAGAGCGGGCGCGCTGAAGGACTGTGCGGCGACCTCGCGGATCCGCTCAGCGCCGGTGGACCAGCCGGTCGCTGAGGCGGGAGAGCAGCGGGCTCAGCAGCAGCGAACCTCCGATCGCGATCCCCACGGCCGCCCACATGGGCAGCGGCAGCCAGCGGGCGGAGAGCCAGCCGAAGCCGGCTGAGTAGGCCGTCCAGACGACCCCGGCGATGAGGGTCAGTCGCAGCCAGCGGGCAGGCTCCATCGACTCACCACCGGCGAGCAGGGCCAGCAGTGTGCGGCCCAGAGGGATGAAACGGGCGACGATGCTGATGAGGATGCCTCCCTCAGCCAGGCGCGCGGAGAGCGCGTCGAGGCGACGGGAGTTCGACGGCGAACCCACGACCGGCCACTGCCGGAAGTCGCGGTGCCTGCCCAGCAGGTAGACGACGTGGTCGCCCAGGACGGAGCCCACTGTGGCGAACGCCACGAGGAGGAGGAAGTGGGGGCTTCCCGTGTGTGCGTTCACGGCTCCCAGAGCCACGATGAGGGCACTCGAGGGAACCGGGGGAATGGCGGCGGACAGGGCGATGACCAGGGCGAACACCGGGTAGAGCCAGAGGGACCCCACCATGTTGAGGACCGCGTCCTGGATCTCGTGCATCCGACCACCCTAGCCCCGGCACCCTGCACCCCGCGCCCGGACCCCGTGTGCGGGGCTCCGGGACCGGCCTCGGCTTGCGCGGGCTCGTCGCGGATGCGTATAGTGAGTGCTTGCCCAAGACCGTCGGTCTCTGCGGGCGTGAGTCCTCTGGACGAACGCCGGTGGACGAAGACTCATGAGAGTGGCCCGCGCAGGTGAATGACATTCCGCTCGATGCCACGCATCGAATCGTGTGAGCGTCTCATGCCTGTGCGTGAGGCGCTTTTCTCATGCGTCCGGGGCGCCGACACAGACGAAAGGAATGCCATGGCGAGGCCTGACAAGGCAGCCGCGGTAGCGGAGATCAAGCAGGAGCTTGAGTCCGCCGACGCCGCCGTGCTGACCGAGTACCGCGGGCTCACCGTTGCGCAGATGAAGGATCTGCGCAATGCACTGGGCGACAACGCGACCTACGCCGTGGTGAAGAACACGCTGACCGCCATCGCTGCCAAGGAAGCAGGGATCGACGCCTTCGACGGACACCTCAATGGCCCCACCGCCATTGCGTACGTCAAGGGCGAGCCCTCCGAGGCCGCGAAGGCTCTGCGTGACTTCGCCAAGGCGAATCCTCAGCTCATCATCAAGGCCGGAGTCTTCGAGGGCTCCGCTCTGTCCGCTGAGGACATCAACAAGCTCGCCGATCTTGAGTCCCGCGAGGTGCTGCTTGCGAAGGCAGCCGGCGCCATGAAGGCAAGCCTCTACCAGGCTGCCTACATGTTCACCGCCCCGCTGGTCAAGGCCGTGCGAACCGTCGATGCTCTGCGCGAGAAGAACGGCGGCGCCGACGAGGCGCCGGCGTCCGACGCCTGAGTCTCCACACCCCATACCCCCTTTGGCCGCGCTCGCGTGAGCACGGCCACCAACGGAAGGACAGCCACTATGGCTAAGCTCACCCCGGCAGAGCTCATCGAGGCTTTCAAGGAGCTCTCGCTCATCGAGCTCTCTGACTTCGTCAAGCAGTTCGAGGAGACCTTCGAGGTCGAGGCCGCCGCTCCGGTCGCCGCCGTCGCCGCTCCCGCCGCAGGCGGAGGCGCAGGCGAGGCCGCCGCCGAGGAGAAGGACGAGTTCGACGTCATCCTCGAGTCGGCCGGCGAGAAGAAGGTCCCGGTCATCAAGGAGGTCCGCGGACTCACCTCGCTCGGCCTCAAGGAGGCCAAGGACCTCGTCGACAGCGCTCCGGCCGCTGTCCTCGAGGGCGCCAACAAGGAGACCGCGGAGAAGGCCAAGGAGGCCCTCGAGGGCGCCGGCGCCACCGTCACCCTCAAGTGATCTCCCCTGCGGGTACTGGAAGCCTCCAGGTTCCGGCCGCATGACATGAGCGGTGCCCGCAGGAGCGCTTCACGAGCGAAGGCCCCCGTCCCAGCAACTGGGACGGGGGCCTTCGCGCGTCTCCGCACGCGGCCGCGCGGCTCCGGGAGCGCTGCGCCGTGGGCCTGCGCAGCTGCGCAGGCGTGCCAGCGCGCATCCGCGACGAGTGCCCCCGGCGGTGAACCGAGCCGCGGGATCAGAGGAGCCGGGTGATCGCGATGCCGAAGACCTCGTGCGCGGACGCCTCGGCGGCGCCCACGGCGCGGACGGGCAGCTCCGCCTCCTCGTCCTCGCGGGCGGCGTAGGCGGCCAGGTCCGTGAGCTGGGTCCGCACGAAGGAGCGGGGGACGGGCCTTCCGTGGCCCGGGACGAAGACATCGGCGTCCGGCAGTGCGAGGAGGCGCTCGAGGGAGCGGGTCCAGGCCACGGGCGTGGAATCGGTTCCCACGGACGGCGGCGCCCCCTCCTCGAGCAGATCCCCGGCCACGACGACGGGGCCGGCGCGCACCGCCAGGTCCGTGTCCGTGTGCCCCGAGAGGACCAGGAACTCCGCCTCGAGTCCGCCGAGGTCGAGCGTCTCGCCGTCGCGCACGGCCGCGGCGTCCACCAGCAGCCGGTCCGGCGCGGGGAGCTCGAGCTCGTGCTCGGAGGCCTCGGCGTGCTGCAGCCAGGCGGAGCCCGCGGCGTCGCGGACGAAGGCGGGGGAGGCGAGGAACTCCGTGACCCCGGCCTCGGCGAACAGCGCGTTGCCGAAGAAGTGGTCCCAGTGGTCGTGGGTGTTGACCACGGTGAGGGGGAGGTCCGTGAGGCCACGGACGGCCGCGAGCAGACGGGTCGCCTGGGCGGGGCCGGCACCGGTGTCCACGAGGACGGCGCGGTCCGTGCCGGCGAGCAGCGTCGAGTTCACGCGGACGGGATCGGAGCTGAGCACGTGGACGGAGGGGGAGTGCGTGGAGTCTGCGGACATGGGCGCATTCTCGCATCCGGGAATCCGCGAGCCTATCACAGGGGCTTGCCAAGCGCGGTGCGCACCAGTACAGTAGAGATTTGCATTGCTCTGCCTTCGTGGTGCCTTCATATAGCGGTGGGCGTCGCCGGAGCTCCTTTGGTCCAGTCTGCACGTTCTTCCCGGGTTCGTCGACCTCAGCGTCGATCATAGCGCGTGGGGGTTCGTTTATGCAGGACCTGCCCTTCGAACACGGAACTGCGGCATCCTCGTCCGCGGGACCGCGCGGGGAGGGAGCGGGCAGCGGTGCCGGAGACAATTAGGTGATACCGGAAGGATCCAATTGGCCGCCGCCAACGAGAACATGAAGACCGCTAATCCGCCAGAGCGCATCTCCTTCGCGAAGATCCGCGAGCCCCTCGAGGTGCCCGACCTGCTCGGGCTCCAGACCGCCAGCTTCGACTGGCTGGTGGGCAACGAGCGCTGGCAGGACCGCGTCATCGAGGCCACGGAGAAGGGCGACGACTCGGTCGCCACCACCTCCGGCCTCGAGGACGTCTTCGAGGAGATCTCCCCGATCGAGGACTTCGCAGGCGCGATGTCCCTGTCCTTCCGCGAGCACCGGTTCGAGCCCCCCAAGTACTCGATCGACGAGTGCAAGGAGCGGGACATGACCTACTCGGCTCCGCTGTTCGTCACAGCGGAGTTCATGAACAACACCACGGGCGAGATCAAGTCCCAGACGGTCTTCATGGGCGACTTCCCGCTCATGACCCCGCAGGGCACGTTCGTCATCAACGGCACGGAGCGCGTCGTCGTCTCGCAGCTGGTGCGCTCTCCCGGCGCCTACTTCGAGTCCACTCCGGACCGCACCTCGGACAAGGACATCTTCACCGCGAAGATCATCCCCTCCCGCGGCGCATGGCTCGAGTTCGAGATCGACAAGCGCGATCAGGTCGGCGTCCGCCTCGACCGCAAGCGCAAGCAGTCCGTCACGGTGCTGCTCAAGGCCCTGGGCTGGTCCGAGTCGAAGATCCTCGAGGAGTTCGGCGAGTACGAGTCCATGCGGGAGACCCTGGCCAAGGACACCGTCCAGACCCAGGACGAGGCCCTGCTGGACATCTACCGCAAGCTGCGCCCCGCGGAGCCCGCGACCACCGAGGCCGCCCGCACCCTGCTCAACAACCTGTACTTCAACCCCAAGCGGTACAACCTCGACAAGGTCGGCCGGTACAAGATCAACCGCAAGCTGGGCCTCGAGGCCCCGCTGACGGACTCGGTCCTCTCCACCGAGGACATCGTGGCGACGATCCGCTACATCGTGGCGCTCCACGCCGGCACGGAGACCCTCAAGGGCGTCCGTGAGGGCGAGGAGTTCGACCTGCGCGTCGCCGTCGACGACATCGACCACTTCGGCAACCGCCGCATCCGCGCGGTGGGCGAGCTGATCGAGAACCAGGTCCGCACCGGCATGTCCCGCATGGAGCGCGTCGTCCGCGAGCGCATGACCACGCAGGACGTCGAGGCGATCACGCCGCAGTCGCTCATCAACATCCGTCCGGTCGTGGCAGCGATCAAGGAGTTCTTCGGAACCAGCCAGCTGTCGCAGTTCATGGACCAGAACAACCCGCTGGCGGGCCTCACGCACAAGCGCCGCCTGTCCGCGCTGGGTCCGGGCGGTCTCTCCCGCGACCGCGCCGGCATGGAGGTCCGCGACGTCCACCCGTCGCACTACGGCCGCATGTGCCCCATCGAGACCCCCGAGGGTCCGAACATCGGCCTGATCGGCTCGCTGGCGTCCTACGCCCGCATCAACCCCTTCGGCTTCATCGAGACCCCCTACCGCAGGGTCGTCGACGGCGTCGTCACGGACGAGACCGTCTACCTCACGGCGGACGACGAGCTGGACTACACGATCGCCCAGGCCAACGCTCCGCTGGACGACGACTCGCGGTTCGTCGAGGACTTCGTGCTCGCGCGCCCCAAGGGCGGCTCCGGCGAGGCGGATCTCATCCCGGTCTCGGACATCGACTTCATGGACGTGTCCGCACGCCAGATGGTGTCCGTCGCCACGGCCCTCATCCCGTTCCTCGAGCACGACGACGCCAACCGCGCGCTCATGGGTGCGAACATGCAGCGTCAGGCGGTCCCGCTCGTCATGAGCGAGGCGCCGTACGTGGGCACCGGCATGGAGTACCGTGCCGCGGTGGACGCCGGCGACGTCATCGTCGCGGAGAAGGCCGGTGTCGTCACCGAGGTCTCCGCGGACTACGTCACCGTCATGAACGACGACGGCACGCAGCAGGTCTACAAGGCGGAGAAGTTCCGCCGCTCCAACCACGGCACCTCGTACAACCAGCGCGTGGTCGTGGACGAGGGCGAGCGGGTCGAGGTCGGCTCCGTGCTCGCGGACGGCCCCGCCACGGAGAACGGCGAGATGGCCCTGGGCAAGAACCTGCTCGTGGCCTTCATGTCCTGGGAGGGCTACAACTTCGAGGACGCCATCATTCTGTCCCAGCGCATGGTGCAGGACGACGTCCTCTCCTCGATCCACATCGAGGAGCACGAGGTCGACGCCCGCGACACCAAGCTCGGTGCCGAGGAGATCACCCGCGACATTCCGAATATCGCCCCGGACGCCCTGGCGGACCTGGACGAGCGCGGCATCATCCGGATCGGCGCGGAGGTCACCGACGGCGACATCCTCGTCGGCAAGGTCACGCCCAAGGGCGAGACCGAGCTCACCCCGGAGGAGCGCCTGCTGCGCGCCATCTTCGGTGAGAAGTCGCGCGAGGTGCGCGACACCTCGCTCAAGGTGCCGCACGGCGAGTACGGCACGGTCATCGCCGTGAAGGTCTTCGACCGCGAGGACGACGACGAGCTCTCGCCCGGCGTCAACCAGATGGTCCGCGTCTACATCGCCCAGCGCCGCAAGATCACGGTGGGCGACAAGATGGCCGGCCGTCACGGCAACAAGGGCGTCATCTCCCGGATCCTGCCGGTGGAGGACATGCCGTTCCTCGAGGACGGCACCCCCGTGGACATCATCCTCAACCCCCACGGCGTGCCCCGCCGCATGAACATCGGCCAGGTCATGGAGACCCACCTCGGGTGGATCGCCAAGCAGGGCTGGAACATCGAGGGCCTGCCGGAGTGGGCGACGAAGATGCACGGCTTCAAGACGGACGCGGAGCCCGGCACCCGGGTGGCGACTCCGGTGTTCGACGGCGCCCACTGGGAGGAGCTGCGTGCGCTCATGGGCGCGACGAAGCCCAACCGCGACGGCGACCGCCTCATCGAGGAGTCCGGCAAGGCGCGTCTGTTCGACGGCCGCTCCGGCGAGCCGTTCCCGTACCCCATCTCCGTGGGCTACATCTACATGCTCAAGCTGCACCACCTGGTGGACGACAAGATCCACGCACGTTCGACCGGCCCCTACTCCATGATCACCCAGCAGCCGCTGGGCGGTAAGGCGCAGTTCGGCGGTCAGCGGTTCGGTGAGATGGAGGTCTGGGCACTGGAGGCGTACGGCGCCGCCTACACGCTCCAGGAGCTGCTGACCATCAAGTCGGACGACATCCCCGGCCGCGTCAAGGTCTACGAAGCGGTCGTCAAGGGCGAGAACCTCCCCGACCCGGGCATCCCGGAGTCGTTCAAGGTGCTCATCAAGGAGATGCAGTCCCTCTGCCTCGACATCGAGGTCCTCTCCTCCGACGGCATGCAGATCGAGATGCGCGACTCCGACGAGGAGGTCTTCCGCGCCGCCGAGGAGCTCGGCATCAATCTGTCCCGCCACGAGGCGAACACCGTCGAAGAAGTCTGACCCACCGAACGAGTCTTTGGGCGGTCCGCACGCGGACCGCTACGAAAACAGATAAGGAATCACGTGCCTGACGTCAATTTCTTTGATGAGCTGCGCATCGGCCTCGCCACTGCGGACGACATCCGCCGCTGGTCCCACGGTGAGGTCAAGAAGCCGGAGACGATCAACTACCGCACCCTGAAGCCGGAGAAGGACGGCCTCTTCTGCGAGCGCATCTTCGGTCCCACCCGGGACTGGGAGTGCGCCTGCGGCAAGTACAAGCGCGTCCGCTTCAAGGGCATCATCTGCGAGCGCTGCGGCGTCGAGGTGACCCGTGCCAAGGTGCGCCGTGAGCGCATGGGCCACATCGAACTCGCCGCCCCGGTCACCCACATCTGGTACTTCAAGGGCGTGCCCTCGCGCCTCGGGTACCTGCTCGATCTCGCTCCCAAGGACCTCGAGAAGGTCATCTACTTCGCCGCCTACATGATCACGTGGGTCGACGAGGAGTCGCGTCACCGGGATCTGCCCACCCTGCAGAACCAGATCGACGTGGAGCGGAAGCAGATCGAGAACCGCCGCGATGCGGACGTTGACCGCCGTGCCAAGAAGCTGGAGGAGGACCTCAAGGCCCTCGAGGCCGAGGGCGCGACCGCCGCCGCGAAGAAGAAACTCGAGACGCAGGCGGAGAAGGAGATGGGCAATCTCCGCAAGTCCGCCGATCGCGAGCTCGACCGCCTCGAGAAGGTCTGGGACCGCTTCAAGTCCCTCAAGGTCTCCGACCTCGAGGGCGACGAGTCGCTCTACCGGGACATGGTGGCCCGCTTCGGCCTCTACTTCGCCGGTTCGATGGGAGCGCAGGCGATCCAGCAGCGTCTCCGCGACTTCGATCTGGAGTCCGAGTCCGAGATGCTGCGCGAGCTCATCAAGACCGGCAAGGGCCAGCGCAAGACCCGTGCCCTCAAGCGGCTCAAGGTCGTCAACGACTTCATGACGACGGACAACTCGCCGGAGGGCATGGTCCTCGACGCGATCCCGGTCATCCCGCCGGACCTGCGCCCGATGGTCCAGCTGGACGGCGGACGCTTCGCGACCTCCGACCTCAACGACCTCTACCGTCGTGTGATCAACCGCAACAACCGCCTCAAGCGCCTGCTCGACCTCGGCGCCCCTGAGATCATCGTGAACAACGAGAAGCGGATGCTGCAGGAGTCCGTCGACTCCCTCTTCGACAACGGCCGCCGCGGCCGTCCGGTCACCGGACCGGGCAACCGTCCGCTGAAGTCGCTCTCGGACATGCTCAAGGGCAAGCAGGGACGCTTCCGTCAGAACCTGCTGGGCAAGCGCGTCGACTACTCGGGCCGTTCCGTCATCGTGGTGGGCCCCACGCTCTCGCTGCACCAGTGCGGTCTGCCCAAGACCATGGCGCTCGAGCTGTTCAAGCCCTTCGTCATGAAGCGGCTCGTGGATCTCAACCACGCGCAGAACATCAAGTCCGCCAAGCGCATGGTGGAGCGCCAGCACGGCCAGGTGTGGGACGTCCTCGAAGAGGTCATCACCGAGCACCCGGTGCTGCTCAACCGCGCACCCACCCTGCACCGCCTGGGCATCCAGGCGTTCGAGCCGCAGCTCATCGAGGGCAAGGCCATCCAGATCCACCCGCTCGTCTGCTCCGCGTTCAACGCGGACTTCGACGGCGACCAGATGGCCGTCCACCTGCCGCTCTCCACGGAGGCGCAGGCGGAGGCCCGGATCCTGATGCTGTCCTCGAACAACATCCTCAAGCCCTCGGACGGCAAGCCCGTGACCATGCCCAGCCAGGACATGATCATCGGCATCTACCACCTCACCAGCGAGCGCACCGGCGTTCCCGGCGAGGGCCGCGTGTTCGGCAGCATGGGCGAGGCCCAGATGGCCTTCGACCTGGGCGAGCTCGACCTCGGCGCCCGCATCCGGCTCCGTCTCGAGGGGCTCGTCCCGAGCGCGGACCTCGAGCTGCCGGAGGACTGGGAGGAGGGCCAGCCGGCCGTCGTGGAGACGACGCTCGGCCGCGCCATCTTCAACGAGGCGCTCCCGGAGGGCTTCGAGTACGTGAACCGCACGGTGGACAAGAAGGGCCTCTCGCGGCTCGTCAACCACCTCGCGGAGGGCTTCCCCAAGGTCGTCACGGCGCAGACCCTGGACAACTTCAAGGCGGCCGGCTTCTACTGGGCCACGCGTTCCGGCATCACCGTCGCGATGAGCGACATCGTGGCGCCGGAGTCCAAGAAGGAACTGCTGGACTCCGCGGAGGAGCTCGCCGCGAAGGTCGAGGAGCAGTACGAGATCGGCGCGCTCACGGACGACGAGCGCCGTGCGGAGCTCGTCAAGGTGTGGGACGCGGCCACCGACCAGGTGTCGGCGGCCATGGAGCAGAACTTCCCCGAGGAGAACTCCGTCCTGCGCCTCGTGAACTCCGGCGCGTCCGGTAACTGGATGCAGGTCCGTCAGCTCGCCGGCATGCGCGGTCTGGTGACGAACCCCAAGGGTGAGATCATTCCGCGTCCCATCAAGTCGAACTACCGTGAGGGCCTCACCGTCCTCGAGTACTTCATCGCGAGCCACGGCGCCCGCAAGGGCCTCGCGGACACCGCGCTGAGGACCGCGGACTCCGGCTACCTCACGCGTCGACTGGTGGACGTCTCGCAGGACGTCATCGTCCGTGCGGAGGAGACGGACTCGAAGAAGGGCATCACCCTTCCGATCGCGCAGAAGGCGGCGGACGGCACGCTGGAGCCGCACGAGTTCGTGGAGACCAGCGTCTACGGCCGCCTCACCGTCGCGGACGTGGTCGGTGCGGACGGCGAGGTGCTCGTCCCGGCGAAGACGGACGTCACCGGCGAGGTGGTCGACCTCCTCATCGCCAACGGCATCGAGGAGCTCAAGGTCCACTCGGTCCTCACCGCGGACTCCGACGTGCAGATCTCCGCGATGCACTACGGCCGTTCGATGGCCACGGGCAAGGTCGTGGACGTGGGAGAGGCGATCGGCACGGTCGCCGCCCAGTCGATCGGCGAGCCCGGCACGCAGCTGACCATGCGCACGTTCCACACCGGCGGCGTGGCCGCCGGCGGCGGCGACATCACGCAGGGTCTGCCCCGTGTGACCGAGCTCTTCGAGGCACGCACCCCCAAGGGCTTCGCCCCCATCGCGGAGGCCGCGGGCCGGGTGAAGATCGACGACACGCGCAAGACGCGCTACGTCATCGTCGTCCCGGACGACGGGGCCGAGGAGATCGAGCACGCCGTGGGCCGCCGCACGCGCCTCCTGGTGGAGGACGGGCAGCGGATCGAGGCAGGTGCGCAGCTGGTGGAGGGTGCCATCGACCCCAAGCAGGTGCTCCGCATCCGCGGACGCCGCGAGGCCGAGCGCTTCCTCGTCGACCAGGTCCAGAAGGTGTACCGCTCGCAGGGCGTGGGCATCCACGACAAGCACATCGAGGTCATCGTGCGGCAGATGCTGCGCCGCGTGACGGTGATCGACTCCGGCGACACCAACCTGCTCCCGGGCGACCTCGTGGATCGCGGCCGCTACCAGGAGGAGAACAAGCGCGTGGTCGCGGAGGGCGGTCAGCCCGCCTCCGCACGTGATGAGCTCATGGGCATCACGAAGGCCTCGCTCGCGACCGAGTCCTGGCTGTCCGCTGCCTCGTTCCAGGAGACGACCCGCGTCCTCACGCAGGCCGCTCTCGAGGGCAAGTCGGACCCGCTGCTGGGCCTGAAGGAGAACGTGATCCTCGGCAAGCTGATCCCGGCGGGCACGGGCATGCACAAGTTCCGCGACATGATCGTGGAGCCCACCGAGGAGGCGAAGCAGGAGATGTTCGCCAACTCCTACGGTGACTTCTACCCGCCGCTGGGCGGGGACACGGGAGCCGCCATCCCGCTGGAGGACTACGACTTCGGTCCCTTCAGCTGATGGAGGTCTCTGCCGCCGGTTCTCCCCGGGCCGGTGGGCAGAGGCACCCCCGCGAGTCGGACGGCCCGCACACCGCACGGTGTGCGGGCCGTCCGCGTATCACCCCGCTGTTCGCTGCACCGCCGCCACGCGCCGCACCGCGCCTCCGCCTCGCGGCGTGGCCTCCGGGTTCGCACCTGTCCTCCGGCACGCCGCATCGCGCCTCCGTGTTCACCCGCTGCAGCGTGCAAACGCGGCGCCGGGGTGCAATGGGGTGCTGGCTGGCACCGACGGCGTGCGAACAAGTGCGGTCCGGCATGCGACCTCGGCGCATCCTCGTGCCGGGAGCCCGGTCAGATCAGCAGTCCCTGGGCGGCAAGAGCGAGCCGCAGGCACTGTGCGTCGACGACGTCACGCCACAGCAGGCGGATGACCGTGAATCCGGCCTTCTCCAGCGCGTGCTGACGGCGCTTCTCACGAACGAGCACCTCCCCGTCGCGAGCGAATCCTCCGGTTGCTGTAGAGGTCGTGCTGACGCGGGAAGGGCCCAGGTGCCTGCTGTGGATCCCGGGGTGCGGATCCACAGCCGAGTGTGCGCATGGTGAGTTGCCCGGAAGCGTTCGCTGTGACGCATACTGTGCCTCGCTGCCTCGCTGCCTCGCTGCCTCGCTGCCTCGCTGCCTCGCTACCGCACCGCTGCGCCGCCGGCTGAGCCACCGAACGCTCAGCCCAGCAGCACCTGCATCTCCTCCCAGCGGCTCAGCGGCACCCGCTTGAGCCGGTCGACGGCATCGGCCATCCGCACCCGCACGATGTCCGTGCCGTGCAGCGAGGCCATCTGGCCCCAGGCGCCTTCGACGGCGAGGTCCGAGGCGGCCATGCCCAGCCGGGTGGAGAGCACCCGGTCATAGGCGGTGGGGGAGCCGCCCCGCTGCAGGTGGCCCAGCACGGCGGAGCGCGTCTCCACACCGGTGCGCTCCTCGATGAGCGGAGCGATCTCGTCCGCGATGCCTCCCAGCCTGGGCCTGCCGTCCGCTCCGATGCCGTGCACGGCGACCGCCTCGTCCCTGTCCTCGGGCACGAAGCCCTCCGCCACCACGACGATGGGGGCGCGCCCCCGGTCACGTGCGGAGCGGACCCACTCACAGATCTTCTCGGTGCTCACGGGGAACTCCGGGATGAGGACGGCGTGGGCTCCGGCCGCCATACCCGCGTGGAGCGCGATCCACCCCACGTGGCGACCCATCACCTCGACGACCATGCACCTGTGGTGGGATTCGGCCGTGGTGCGCAGGCGGTCGATGGACTCCGTCGCGATCGCCGCCGCGGTGTCGAAGCCGAACGTGTAGTCCGTGCCGCCGAGGTCGTTGTCGATGGTCTTGGGCACGCCCACGACGGGAAGCCCCTCCTCCTCGGCCAGGCGGGCCGCGCCAGCGAGGGTCCCCTCCCCACCGATCGCGATGACGGCGTCGAGGCCGCGAGCCGCCATCACCTCGCGCATCCGCGCGGGCCCGCCACCGGAGTAGGGGTGCGTCCTGGAGGTGCCCAGGATGGTGCCGCCTCTGCCCGATATGCCCCTGACGGCGGTGGTGGGCAGGTCGAAGAGCTCGTCCTCGAGGAGCCCTCGCCAGCCGTCGCGGATGCCGGTGAACTCCGCGCCGTGCACGCGCACCCCCTTGCGCACGGCCCCGCGGATCACCGCGTTGAGGCCGGGGCCGTCCCCGCCCGAGGTCATGATTCCGATCCGCATACAGCCTCCTGAGTCGTCGTGCCGTGTGAGTGCTTCCGGGCTCGTGGGTGGGATCAGCGGCGTGCCGTCAGCGGCCCAGCTGCGCCGGCCCGGGCCGCCAGTCCGGGTCGAGTTTGACCTCGTTGCCCGCCATGAGGCTGAAGCCCCTGAGTACGAGGACGCCGTTGGACCCGTCGCCGCGGGCGTGCCTGCCGATCTCGTTGCCGGCCATGATGTTGATCGTCTCGTCCACGATCTTGACGCCCGGCGGCACGTAGATCTCGTTGCCCGCCCACATGGCATAGGTCTCCACCACCACCTGCACGCCCGGGGCCAGCACATCGCCCAGATAGATCTCGCTCCCGCCCATGAGCGCGTAGCTCAGCACCCGGGGCGTGCCCGGCTCGACGTGCACCTCGGAGCCGCTCATGATGTCGACGCGGGTGCGCTCCGGTCCGGTGCCCTGGTGCGCGGGAAGGATCTCGCCGCCGGGTCCCTTCCAGGCGGGAGCGAGGTCGCGCCCGGCCGGAGCGGGGCCGGACCGTGCCGTGCCGCCCGTCCCCGTGCCCGAGGCCGCGGCGGCCTGGCGGGAGAGCTCGGCCGCGAGTGCGGCGCCCTCCGGCAGATCGTCGATCTGCTCGGGCAGCTCGTCGACGAACTTGGCCCGCAGCACCGCGTTCTGCCGCTCGTCGATCTCGTCCGGGTCGAGGCGACCGGCGCCGTGTGCGGCGCCGAGGATCTGCAGCACCTGCTCGCGCTCCGCGTCGCCGGCACGCAGACGCCGGCTGCGGGGAGCATCCGGGGACGGCGACGAACCCGCCGTGCCGTCTGCGCCGCGGGGGAGTCCCTCCGGCCGATCCGTGTGCGGGCCCGGACGGCCGGCGTGGGCGTCCTGGGGGCCGCCGTGCTCGTCCGGCCGGTCACCGCGGTCGCTGGGCTGCCTGCTGCTCATGGCTCCCAGCCTACCGAGTGCGCTCCGGTGGGGATCACGCGTTCCCCGGGTGCGTCCGCCGGAGCGCCTCGGCGGGTGCCGGGCGGACGCGGAGGCAGCTCCCCGTGCGCAGTTCCCGCGACGGGGCGCGCGCCGTCGCGGCAAGGATGTGAGGCATGCACCACATCGCTTTGACCGCACGCCGAGGGCCGGGATAACCTGGTACGCGACTGTCTCAGGCGAGACGGTCGTGCCCGCGCGTCGCGCACCCGCCCTCTCGCTCTGCACGCAGGGGGAGTCACGGGTCCGGGATGCCGGGGCGTATGAGCACCCGTCCGGGTGCAGTGTGCGCAGTCTGCAGTTCCGACACGCCCGACCTCGGGGACCGTCGCCCCTGCAGACGCCGGGATCAGGCGGCAGCTTCACCTGATCCCGGAGGGACATGCTCGGGCAGTGCGGCGTCGGAGGATCTCCGGCGGTCCGGGATTAGCAACAGCGAGAAGCATCGGAGACCATCTCAGTGCCCACAATTCAGCAGCTCGTCCGCAAGGGACGACAGGACAAGGCCGCGAAGAACGCGACGCCTGCCCTCAAGGGCAGCCCGCAGCGGCGCGGCGTGTGCACCCGCGTGTACACGACCACTCCCAAGAAGCCCAACTCGGCGCTCCGCAAGGTCGCACGTGTGAAGCTCTCCAGCCAGATCGAGGTCTCGGCCTACATCCCCGGCGAGGGCCACAACCTGCAGGAGCACTCGATCGTGCTCGTCCGCGGCGGTCGTGTGAAGGACCTCCCCGGTGTGCGCTACAAGATCGTGCGCGGCTCCCTCGACACGCAGGGAGTCAAGGGCCGTCAGCAGGCCCGCAGCCGCTACGGAGCCAAGAGGGAGAAGAAGTAATGCCGCGCAAGGGCCCCGCACCCAAGCGACCGGTCGTCATCGACCCGGTCTACAGCTCGCCGATCGTCACGCAGCTCATCAACAAGGTGCTGCTCGACGGCAAGCGCTCCACCGCTGAGCGCATCGTCTACGCCGCGCTCGAGGGCAGCCGCGAGAAGCTGAACGGCCAGGATCCGGTCGTCACGCTCAAGAAGGCGCTCGACAACATCCGTCCCTCGCTGGAGGTCCGCTCCCGCCGCGTCGGCGGTGCGACCTACCAGGTCCCGGTCGAGGTGCGCGCGAACCGCTCCACCACGCTGGCTCTGCGCTGGCTCGTGGGCTACGCCCGCCAGCGTCGTGAGAAGACCATGACCGAGCGCCTCCAGAACGAGATCATGGACGCCGCGAACGGTCTCGGTGCCGCCGTGAAGCGCCGTGAGGACACCCACAAGATGGCCGAGTCCAACAAGGCATTCGCACACTACCGCTGGTGAACCAGTCGCTGAGTCCCGGGGCGGGCCCCCCCCCGCCGCGGGACAGGGCGATCGACGCGATCGATACGAGAGAGAGACACCGTGGCGCTTGACGTGCTCAGCGCCCTCAAGAAGGTCCGCAACATCGGCATCATGGCCCACATCGATGCCGGCAAGACGACGACGACGGAACGCATCCTCTACTACACCGGTGTGAACTATAAGCTCGGCGAGACGCACGACGGCGCCTCGACGATGGACTGGATGGAGCAGGAGCAGGAGCGCGGCATCACGATCACGTCCGCCGCGACGACCTGCTACTGGGAAGACAACCAGATCAACATCATCGACACCCCGGGTCACGTCGACTTCACCGTCGAGGTGGAGCGCTCGCTCCGCGTGCTCGACGGCGCAGTTGCGGTCTTCGACGGCAAGGAGGGCGTTGAGCCCCAGTCCGAGACCGTGTGGCGTCAGGCCGACAAGTACGACGTCCCACGCGTGTGCTTCGTCAACAAGATGGACAAGCTCGGTGCGGACTTCTACTACACCGTCGACACCATCAAGAACCGCCTCGGTGCCAAGCCCCTCGTGATCCAGCTGCCGATCGGCGCGGAGAACGACTTCGCGGGCGTCGTCGACCTCATCGAGGAAGTGGCCTACATCTGGCCGGACGAGTCCAAGAAGGGTCAGGACATGACCACCGTCGAGATCCCCGAGGATCTCAAGGAGCGCGCCGAGGAGTACCGTGCGCAGCTCATCGAGGACGTCGCCGAGGCCAGTGACGAGCTCATGGAGAAGTACCTCGAGGAGGGCGAGCTCACGAAGGACGAGATCAAGTCCGGCATCCGGAAGCTCGTCATCGCCTCCGAGGCCTTCCCCGTCATGTGCGGCTCTGCGTTCAAGAACAAGGGCGTGCAGCCCATGCTCAACGCCGTCATCGACTACCTCCCCTCCCCGCTGGACGTGCCGGCCGTCGAAGGCCACGTCCCGGGCAAGGAGGACGAGATCATCACCCGCGAGCCCAAGAAGGACGGACCCTTCGCGGCGCTGGCCTTCAAGGTCGCGACGCACCCGTTCTTCGGTTCGCTCACCTACGTCCGCGTCTACTCGGGCACGGTGAAGACGGGCGACCAGCTCGTCAACACCACGAACGGGAAGAAGGAGCGCGTCGGCAAGCTCTTCCAGATGCACTCCAACAAGGAGAACCCCGTCGATGAGGCCTTCGCCGGCCACATCTACGCGTTCATCGGGCTCAAGGAGACCACGACCGGCGACACCCTGTGCACCCCGCAGGATCCGATCGTCCTCGAGTCCATGTCCTTCCCGGAGCCGGTCATCTTCGTCTCGATCGAGCCGAAGACCAAGGGCGACCAGGAGAAGCTCGGCACCGCCATCCAGAAGCTGGTGAAGGAGGATCCCACCTTCACGGTCAACCTCAACGAGGAGACCGGGCAGACGGAGATCGGCGGCATGGGCGAGCTGCACCTCGACGTGTTCGTGGACCGCATGAAGCGCGAGTTCAAGGTCGAGGCGAACATCGGCAAGCCGCAGGTGGCCTACCGCGAGACCATCCGCCGCGCGGTGGAGAAGGTCGACTACACGCACAAGAAGCAGACCGGCGGCTCCGGCCAGTTCGCCAAGGTGCAGGTCTCCATCGAGCCGATGGAGGTCGAGGGCGACAAGATCTACGAGTTCCACGATGCGGTCACGGGCGGCCGCGTGCCGCGCGAGTACATCCCGAGCGTGGACGCGGGCATCCAGGACGCGATGCAGCTCGGCGTGCTCGCCGGCTACCCGCTGGTGGGCATCAAGGCCACGCTGCTCGACGGCCAGTACCACGACGTGGACTCGTCGGAGATGGCGTTCAAGATCGCCGGTTCGATGGTGCTCAAAGAGGCTGTGCCGAAGGCCAACCCCGTGCTCCTCGAGCCCGTCATGGACGTCGAGGTCCGCACTCCCGAGGAGTACATGGGCGACGTCATCGGCGACCTGAACTCGCGGCGCGGACAGATCCAGTCGATGGAGGACGCGACCGGCATCAAGGTCGTGAAGGCCGACGTGCCGCTCTCGGAGATGTTCGGCTACATCGGCGACCTGCGGTCCAAGACCCAGGGACGTGCCGTGTACTCGATGGTCTTCAAGAGCTACGGCGAGGTTCCCAAGAACGTCGCCGACGAGATCATCCAGAAGACCCGCGGCGGAGAGTGACGCTCTCCCGTCCGTGACGGCGGCGGGCGAGCAGGGTCACACTCCTGCGCGCCCGCGGCCGTCGACAAACCACCCAAGTCAGGTCCTAGGATATGAACCGCATATCCAGAACCAATCACCAGGAGGAACCCAGTGGCAAAGGCCGAATTCGACAGGACCAAGCCTCACGTCAACATCGGCACCATCGGTCACGTCGACCACGGTAAGACGACCCTTACCGCGGCGATCACCAAGGTGCTGGCCGACAAGTACCCGGACCTCAACGAGGCCAAGGCCTTCGACCAGGTGGACAACGCACCTGAGGAGAAGCAGCGCGGCATCACGATCAACGTCTCGCACGTCGAGTACCAGACGGAGAAGCGTCACTACGCTCACGTCGACGCCCCGGGTCACGCCGACTACATCAAGAACATGATCACCGGCGCGGCGCAGATGGACGGCGCGATCCTCGTGGTCGCCGCCACCGACGGCCCCATGCCGCAGACGCGCGAGCACGTGCTGCTCGCCCGCCAGGTGGGCGTGCCCTACATCGTCGTGGCTCTCAACAAGTCCGACATGGTCGAGGACGAGGAGCTCCTCGAGCTCGTCGAGTTCGAGGTCCGCGACCTCCTCTCCTCGCAGGAGTTCGACGGCGACAACGCTCCCGTCGTCCAGGTGTCCGCTCTCAAGGCGCTCGAGGGCGACGAGAAGTGGGTCAAGTCCGTCGAGGACCTCATGGAGGCCGTCGACGAGAACGTTCCGGAGCCGGAGCGCGAGATCGACAAGCCGTTCCTCATGCCCGTCGAGGACGTCTTCACCATCACCGGCCGCGGCACCGTCGTGACCGGTCGCGTGGAGCGGGGCATCCTCCTCCCCAACGAGGAGATCGAGATCGTCGGCATCAAGGAGAACTCCTCCAAGACCACGGTCACCGCGATCGAGATGTTCCGCAAGACGCTCCCCGACGCGCGCGCCGGTGAGAACGTCGGTCTGCTCCTCCGCGGCACCAAGCGTGACGAGGTCGAGCGCGGCCAGGTCATCGTGAAGCCCGGTTCGATCACGCCGCACAAGAGCTTCGAGGGCCAGGTCTACATCCTGTCCAAGGACGAGGGCGGCCGTCACAACCCGTTCTACTCGAACTACCGTCCGCAGTTCTACTTCCGGACCACGGACGTCACCGGCGTCATCACGCTGCCCGAGGGCACCGAGATGGTCATGCCCGGCGACAACACCGACATGTCGGTCGAGCTGATCCAGCCCGTCGCCATGGAGGACGGCCTCCGCTTCGCCATCCGCGAGGGTGGCCGCACGGTGGGTGCCGGTCGTGTGACGAAGATCAACGACTGATCGCTCCTCGTTCGCGCACAGAGCGCGGCCGAATCGCTGAACAGCAGCGCTGACCAGCGATGATGCGCTGAGGGCCCTGGGAGATCTCCCAGGGCCCTCTGCTGTGCCCGGCGGTTCCCGATGGCGTGGGTCACCTCGGCGGAGGGGCGCAGCTCACGTGCACTGCCGGTGTGCGGCTCCCGGGTTTGCAGGCGCTGTCCAGGCTGTGCCAAGATGGACGGGTTGCGTTCCGGGGCCCACACCCCTGCACTGCGGTCCTCGGGCCGCGAACAGCCCCGGAGCCGTGCCGGCCGTGGAATCTGCTCAGCGGGTTCGGCCGGGCAGCCGTTGCACGAGTGCGCCCAGCCGCAAGGCGAGGGCGACACGCCCGACCTCGGGGGCGGTCACGTAAAGCCGGCACAGACGCTCATCCGTCACAGGAGTGCGTTGATGGCCGGGAAGAACAAAAGGAAGAGACTTTCGCCATGGCGGGACAGAAGATCCGCATCCGGCTCAAGTCATACGACCACGCTGTCATCGACAGCGCCGCACGCAAGATCGTCGACACGGTCACGCGCGCGGGTGCCACGGTCGTGGGCCCGGTGCCGCTGCCTACGGAGAAGAACGTGTACTGCGTCATCCGTTCGCCGCACAAGTACAAGGACAGCCGCGAGCACTTCGAGATGCGCACGCACAAGCGCCTCATCGACATCGTGGATCCGACGCCGAAGGCCGTCGACTCGCTCATGCGACTCGATCTGGCCGACGACGTCAACATCGAGATCAAGCTCTGAGGGGGAGGACATGGCTAACACTCGCTCCAAGGCTCTCCCCACGACCCGCACCGTCAAGGGCATCCTGGGCACCAAGCTCGGCATGACCCAGGTGTGGGACGAGAACAGCAACTTCGTTCCGGTCACGGTTGTGCAGGCCGCGCCGAACGTCGTGACGCAGGTCCGCAGCGAAGAGGTCGACGGCTACACCGCCGTGCAGATCGCCGCCGGCGAGATCGATCCCCGCAAGGTGAATAAGCCCTCCGCCGGCCACTTCGAGAAGGCGGGCGTCGCACCCCGTCGCCACCTCGTGGAGCTCCGCACCGCGGACGCGGCGGAGTACGAGCTGGGTCAGGAGATCACCGCCGAGGTGTTCGCCGCGGGCACCAAGGTCGACGTCACCGCGAAGACCAAGGGCAAGGGCACCGCAGGTGTCATGAAGCGCCACGGCTTCAGCGGTGTGGGCGCTTCCCACGGTGCGCACCGCAACCACCGCAAGCCCGGTTCGATCGGCGGGGCCGCAACGCCCGGCCGCGTCTTCAAGGGCATGCGCATGGCCGGTCGCATGGGTGCTGTCAAGCACACGACCCAGAACCTCACGGTTCACGCTGTCGACGCTGAGAACGGCCTGCTGCTCATCAAGGGCGCCGTTCCCGGCCCCAAGGGCGGAGTCGTTCTCGTTCGCTCCGCAGCGAAGGAGGCCTGATCATGGCTGACACGAAGACCATCGACGTCGTGGACGCAGCGGGCAAGAAGTCCGGCTCGGCGGAGCTGCCCGGCTCCGTGTTCGATGTGCCGACGAACATCCCGCTCATTCACCAGGTCGTCATCGCGCAGCTCGCCGCCGCGCGCCAGGGCACGCACAAGACCAAGACCCGCGCCGAGGTGTCCGGCGGCGGCAAGAAGCCGTACCGCCAGAAGGGCACCGGCAACGCGCGTCAGGGCTCCATCCGCGCTCCGCAGTATGCGGGCGGCGGTGTGGTGCACGGTCCGGTCCCGCGCGACTACTCGCAGCGCACGCCCAAGAAGATGAAGGCCGCCGCCCTCCGCGGTGCCCTCTCCGATCGCGCGCGGCTCGACCGCGTGCACGTCGTGACCACCCTGGTCGAGGGCGAGAAGCCGTCGACCAAGGCCGCACGTGCTGCGCTGTCGGCGCTGAGCGACCGGAAGAACAAGCTCGTCGTGCTCACCCGCGAGGACGACGTGAACTACCTGAGCGCGCGCAATCTGTCGCACGTCCACGTCCTGTTCGTCGAGAACCTCAACACGTACGACGTGCTGATGTCCGATGACGTGGTCTTCACGGCTGCAGCGCTCGAAGCCTTCCTCGCCCGTAACGCCGGCAAGGCTGCGGCGAGCTCTGAGGAGGACGCACAGTGAGCACCGTGACCATCAAGGACCCGCGCGACATCATCATCGCTCCCGTGGTCTCCGAGAAGACCTACGCCCTCATGGACGAAGGCAAGTACACCTTCCTCGTCGATCCCCGTGCGAACAAGACGGAGATCAAGTACGCGATCGAGTCGATCTTCTCCGTGAAGGTCGCGAAGGTGAACACCCTCAACCGTCAGGGAAAGACTCGCCGCACCCGCTTCGGGATCGGCAAGCGCAACGACACGAAGCGTGCGATCGTCAGCCTCAAGGAAGGCGACATCGACATCTTCGGCGGCGCTCTCTGAGTCGTCCGAGCGAACGTAAGGATTGAAAGACAATGGGAATCCGTAAGCACAAGCCGACGACACCGGGGCGCCGCGGTGCCTCCGTCGCCGACTTCGTCGAAGTGACCCGCTCCACCCCGGAGAAGTCGCTTCTTCGTCCCCTCCCGAAAAAAGGCGGACGCAACTCAGCCGGTCGTGTGACGACCCGTCACCAGGGCGGCGGCCACAAGCGCCAGTACCGCGTCATCGACTTCCGTCGCCATGACAAGGACGGCATCGAGGCCCGCGTCGCACACATCGAGTACGACCCGAACCGCACCGCGCGCATCGCGCTGCTGCACTACGCGGACGGAGCGAAGCGCTACATCATCGCCCCGAACAAGCTGAAGCAGGGCGACAAGGTGGAAGCCGGCCCGGGTGCGGACATCAAGCCCGGCAACAGCCTGCAGCTGAAGAACATCCCTGTCGGCACCGTGGTGCACGCAGTGGAGCTCCGCCCCGGCGGGGGAGCGAAGATCGCCCGGTCCGCCGGCGCTTCGGTCCAGCTGGTGGCGAAGGACGGCCCGTACGCGCAGCTGCGCATGCCGTCCGGTGAGATCCGCAACGTGGACGCACGCTGCCGCGCGACGGTGGGCGAGGTCGGCAACGCCGAGCAGTCCAACATCAACTGGGGCAAGGCAGGCCGCATGCGCTGGAAGGGCAAGCGCCCGACCGTGCGCGGTGTCGTGATGAACCCGATCGACCACCCGCACGGCGGTGGCGAGGGACGCACGTCCGGCGGCCGTCACCCGGTGAGCCCCTGGGGCCAGCCGGAGGGCCGCACGCGCCGTCCCAACAAGGAAAGCGACAAGTACATCGTGCGTCGCCGTCGCACCGGCAAGAAGCGCTGATAGGGAGCCTGAACTATGCCTCGCAGTCTCAAGAAGGGCCCCTTCGTCGACGAGCACCTCTACAAGAAGGTTGCTGCTCAGAACGAGAAGGGCTCCAAGAACGTCATCAAGACCTGGTCCCGCCGCTCGATGATCGTCCCGGATTTCCTGGGTCACACGATCGCCGTGCACGACGGACGCAAGCATGTGCCGGTGTTCATCACCGAGTCCATGGTCGGGCACAAGCTCGGCGAATTCGCACCGACGCGGACGTTCCGCGGCCACGACAAGGACGACCGGAAGGGCCGCCGCCGCTGAGGCGGGCGCCCCTGAACGTCTCCTCATCAGAAGGAAGAAGGAAACGATGGAAGCCAAGGCGAAGGCGCGCTACCTGCGCGTGACGCCCCAGAAGGCTCGCCGTGTCGTCGACCTCGTTCGTGGTCAGCAGGCAACGGAAGCCCTCGCAGTGCTCAAGTTCGCGGAGCAGTCCGCATCAGAGCCGATCTACAAGCTCGTCGCCTCCGGCATCGCGAATGCCCGGCAGCAGGCCGACAAGCTCGGCGAGTCGTTCGACGAGGACGAGCTCGTCATCACCCAGGCGTTCGTGGACGAAGGGCCGACCATGCGTCGGTTCCGTCCCCGTGCGCAGGGTCGTGCCGGACGTATCAACAAGCGCACCAGCCACATCACGGTGGTGCTGGGGTCCGGCGACGACATCCCGGCCGGCCGGAAGGGGAACCGCTGATGGGTCAGAAGATCAACCCGAACGGATTCCGTCTCGGAATCACGACGGATCACCGCTCCAAGTGGTTCGCTGACTCCCACAAGGAGGGCCAGCGCTACAAGGACTACCTGGGCGAGGACATCAAGATCCGTCAGCTGCTCAGTGCGGGGCTGGAGCGCGCGGGCATCTCCCGCGTGAACATCGAGCGCACCCGCGACCGCGTCCGCGTCGACATCCACACGGCCCGCCCGGGCATCGTGATCGGTCGTCGCGGTGCGGAGGCCGACCGCATCCGCGGTCAGCTCGAGAAGCTCACCGGCAAGCAGATCCAGCTGAACATCCTCGAGGTCAAGAACCCCGAGGTCGACGCCCAGCTGGTGGCGCAGGGCGTCGCGGAGCAGCTCGCGAGCCGCGTGGCGTTCCGCCGCGCGATGCGCAAGGCGATCCAGAGCGCTCAGCGCGCAGGTGCCAAGGGCATCCGCGTGCAGTGCGCCGGCCGCCTCGGCGGTGCCGAGATGAGCCGGTCGGAGTTCTACCGCGAGGGCCGTGTGCCGCTGCACACGCTCCGCGCGAACATCGACTACGGCTTCTTCGAGGCCCACACCACCTTCGGCCGCATCGGCGTGAAGGTGTGGATCTACAAGGGCGACCTCACCGACAAGGAGCTCGCGGCGCAGGAGGCGGCGCAGCCGTCGGGCCGCGGACCCCGCGGCGGCGGTGCGGCTCGTGGTCGCGGCCGCGGCGGACGCGGACGCGGACGCGGCGCGGGCCAGCCCAGGAACACGGAGAACGCAGCCGCGGCCGCTCCCGCGGCCGCGGCCGGATCGGAGGGCTGACACATGCTGATCCCACGTCGTGTCAAGCACCGCAAGCAGCACCACCCCAAGCGTCGGGGTCTTGCCAAGGGCGGTACCGAGGTCACGTTCGGCGAGTGGGGCATCCAGGCCCTCGACCCGGCATACGTGACGAACCGCCAGATCGAGGCGGCGCGTATCGCGATGACCCGTCACATCAAGCGCGGCGGAAAGGTCTGGATCAACATCTACCCGGACCGCCCGCTGACCAAGAAGCCCGCCGAGACCCGCATGGGCTCCGGCAAGGGTTCGCCCGAGTGGTGGGTCGCGAACGTCAAGCCCGGTCGAGTCATGTTCGAGCTCGCCGGTGTGTCCGAGGAAGTCGCTCGCGAGGCCCTGCGCCTGGCGATCCACAAGCTTCCGCTCAAGGCCCGCATCGTGCGGCGCGAAGGTGGTGAATGAGAATGGCAATCGGTTCCAAGGACCTCTCCATGGACGCCCTCGACGGCTTCGACAACGAACGCCTCGCCGAGGAGCTGAAGAAGGCTAAGGCCGAGCTGTTCAACCTCCGGTTCCAGACGGCCACCGGCCAGCTGGAGAACCACGGCCGGCTCAAGGCCGTCCGCCGCGACATCGCACGGATCTACACGGTGCTGAACGAGCGCAAGCTCGCGATCCGCCAGGATCCGTCCGCAGCGAAGGAAGAGGAGAACTGATGTCCGAGCAGGCTCAGACACCGGTCGAGCGCGCGACCCGCAAGAGCGCACGCGGCTACGTCGTCTCCGACAAGATGGACAAGACCATCGTCGTCGAGGTCGAGGACCGCAAGAAGCACCGCCTCTACGGCAAGGTCCTTCGCACGTCCAGTAAGATCAAGGTGCACGACGAGGAGAACACCGCCGGCATCGGCGACCTCGTGAGCGTGTCCGAGACTCGTCCGCTCTCGGCGTCGAAGCGCTGGCGGCTCGTGGAGATCATCGAGCGCGCCAAGTGATCCGGCGCCGCTGAACCCCGGTCCAGCCCGGTCCCGCCCTCTCCGAAGGCGGCTACCGGGACTCCGGGGCAGGCGGAGCGAATCAAGCCCATATCCGTTCCGTCAGGCTCGCCCCGGCAGCCTCGTGCTGCCGGGGCGAGAACCGACGTGACGACAGGAGAGAAGAAGTGATCCAGCAGGAGTCGCGACTGAAGATCGCCGACAACACGGGTGCCAAGGAGATCCTGGCCATCCGTATCCTCGGCGGCTCCGGTCGACGCTACGCCGGCATCGGCGACACGATCGTGGCAACGGTCAAGGACGCCATCCCCGGCGGCAACGTGAAGAAGGGCGACGTGGTCAAGGCCGTCGTCGTCCGCACCAAGAAGGAGCGCCGTCGTCCGGACGGTTCCTACATCCGCTTCGACGAGAACGCAGCGGTCATCCTCAAGAACGACGGCGAGCCCCGTGGCACGCGCATCTTCGGGCCCGTGGGCCGCGAGCTGCGCGACAAGAAGTTCATGCGGATCGTCTCGCTCGCACCGGAGGTGATCTGATCATGGCGAAGCTCAAGATCAAGAAGGGCGATCTGGTCCAGGTGATCGCCGGAGCCCGCGCCGAGCGCGGTGGCGACCGGGGCAAGCAGGGCAAGGTCCTCGAGGTCTACCCGGAGCGCAACCGCGTCCTCGTCGAGGGCGTCAACCGCGTGTCGAAGCACCGGAAGCCCACGCAGACCGCCTCCGGCGCGACCGCCGGCGGCATCGAGATCCACGAGGCTCCCATCCACATCTCGAATGTGATGCTCGTGGATCCGAAGGACAACAAGCCCACCCGCGTGGGCTACCGCGAGGAGACCGTTGAGCGCAACGGCCGCACCCGCAAGGTCCGCGTGCGCGTCTCGCGTCGTACCGGGGAGGACATCTGATGACCGAGAACACCCAGTCCCGCCCGGTGCCGCGGCTCAAGGCGGTCTACCGCGAGGAGATCGTGGCCAAGCTGCAGGAGGAGTTCGCCTACGCGAATCCCATGCAGATCCCCGGCCTCACCAAGGTCGTCGTGAACATGGGCGTGGGTGACGCGGCGCGTGACTCCAAGCTCATCGAGGGCGCGATCCGCGACCTCACCCTCATCACGGGCCAGAAGCCCGTCGTCACCAAGGCCCGGAAGTCCATCGCGCAGTTCAAGCTGCGCGAGGGCCAGCCGATCGGCGCACACGTGACGATGCGCGGAGCCCGGATGTGGGAGTTCCTCGACCGCGTCGTCTCCCTGGCGCTGCCCCGCATCCGCGACTTCCGCGGACTGTCGGACCGCCAGTTCGACGGCAACGGGAACTACACGTTCGGTCTGACCGAGCAGTCGATGTTCCACGAGATCGACCAGGACTCCATCGACCGCGTCCGCGGCATGGACATCACGGTCGTGACCACCGCGAAGACGGACGACGAGGGACGCGCCCTGCTGCGCCACCTCGGCTTCCCCTTCAAGACCAACTGATACCTCTACGCCGCAGGTCCGCTCCGCCCCCGCCCGGCGGGGGCGGATCACGGAAACCGCGACGAGGAAGGGCACGTGCCCAATGACTATGACCGATCCCGTCGCAGACATGCTCACGCGTCTGCGCAACGCGAACTCGGCGTACCACGAGGATGTGAGCATGCCCTACAGCAAGCTCAAGTCCTCGATCGCCGAGATCCTCAAGAGCGAGGGCTACATCGCCGACTGGCGCGTCTCCGACGCCGAGGTGGGCAAGACCCTCGAGCTCGATCTGAAGTTCGGCCCCAACCGCGAGCGCTCGATCGCCGGCATCCGCCGTGTGTCGAAGCCCGGCCTCCGCGTCTACGCGAAGTCGAACAACCTCCCGAAAGTGCTCGGCGGCCTCGGCATCGCCATCATCTCGAGCTCCTCGGGTCTGCTCACCGACAAGCAAGCGGCACAGAAGGGCGTGGGCGGCGAAGTCCTCGCCTACGTCTGGTAAGGGAAGGAGAAGACACATGTCACGCATCGGCAAGCTGCCCGTCTCCGTTCCCTCCGGCGTCGACGTCACGATCGACGGCCAGAACGTGAAGGTCAAGGGGCCCAAGGGCGAGCTGTCCGTGGACGTCAAGGAGCCGATCTCGGTCGCGCTCGAGGACGGCCAGGTGCTCGTCACCCGCCCCGACGACTCCCGTGAGTCCCGCTCCCTGCACGGACTCTCCCGCACCCTGGTGAACAACATGGTGATCGGCGTGACCGAGGGCTACTCCAAGGCCCTCGAGATCGTCGGCACCGGCTACCGTGTGCAGGCCAAGGGCCAGAGCCTGGAGTTCGCCCTCGGCTACAGCCACACGATCACGGTCGACCCCCCGGCCGGCATCACCTTCGCGGTCGACGGCCAGACGAAGCTCACCGTCAACGGCATCGACAAGCAGCAGGTGGGCGAGGTCGCGGCGAACATCCGCAAGCTGCGGAAGCCCGAGCCCTACAAGGGCAAGGGTGTGCGCTACGCCGGCGAGAACGTCCGTCGCAAGGTCGGAAAGGCTGGTAAGTGACCATGGCATCAGCAATCAAGCAGAGCCGCGGCAAGGGCAAGGCGGCTGCACGCGCACGGCGCCACAACCGCCTGCGCAAGCACCTGTCCGGCACCGCCGAACGTCCCCGTCTCGTGGTCACGCGTTCCAGCCGCCACGTCTTCGTGCAGGTCATCGACGACACCGTCGGCCGCACGCTGGCATCGGCTTCGACCATGGAGGCAGACCTCCGGGTCGACTCCGAGGACAAGACCGGCAAGGCACGCAAGGTCGGTGAGCGCATCGCCGAGCGCGCCAAGGCGGCGGGCATCGAAGCGGTCGTGTTCGACCGCGGCGGCAACGCCTACCACGGCCGTGTGGCCGCAGTCGCAGACGGCGCCCGCGAAGGAGGACTCGCACTGTGAGCACGGAAGAGAACAAGGACACCCCGGTGCAGAACGACGCCCAGGGCGAGTCGCAGCAGTCCACCGAGGCCGGCGATCGCGGCCGAGGCCGCGGCCGTGGCCGCGGTGAGGGCGGCGGACGTCGCGGCAACCGTCAGGACCGGGACGAGAAGAACCAGTTCATCGAGCACGTCATCACCATCAACCGCGTGTCGAAGGTGGTGAAGGGCGGCCGTCGCTTCTCCTTCACCGCACTCGTGGTCGTGGGCGACGGCGAGGGCCTGGTGGGCATGGGCTACGGCAAGGCCAAGGAAGTTCCCGCGGCCATCGCCAAGGGTGTCGAGGAGGCGAAGAAGAACTTCTTCCGCGTCCCGCGCATCCAGAAGACCATCCCGCACCCCATCCAGGGTGAGGCGGCTGCGGGCGTCGTCCTGCTCCGTCCGGCCTCCCCGGGCACCGGCGTGATCGCCGGCGGTCCGGTGCGCGCCGTGCTGGACGCCGCGGGCGTCCACGACATCCTGTCGAAGTCGCTGGGCTCCGCGAACGCGATCAACATCGTGCACGCCACGATCGCCGCGCTCAAGGGCCTCGAGCGTCCCGAGGAGGTTGCGGCGCGCCGCGGCCTGTCCGTGGACGAGGTGGCGCCGGCGGCGCTCCTGCGAGCAGCTGAAAGCGGGGCGAAGGCCTGATGGCGAAGCTCAAGATCACCCAGCTCAAGTCTGAAATCGGTGGCAAGCAGAATCAGCGTGAGACCCTGCGTACGCTCGGCCTCAAGCGGATCAATGACGTCGTGGTGAAGGATGACCGTCCTGAGATCCGCGGAATGATCAACGTCGTGCGCCACCTCGTCACCTGGGAAGAGGTGGACTGACATGGCAGAGGAGCAGGCACTCAAGCTGCACCACCTGCGCCCGGCAGCGGGCGCGAACACCCCCAAGACCCGCGTGGGTCGCGGTGAGGGCGGCAAGGGCGGCAAGACCGCCGGCCGTGGAACCAAGGGCACGAAGGCCCGTTACCAGGTTCCCCACGGCTTCGAGGGCGGACAGACGCCGCTGCACATGCGTCTGCCCAAGCTTCGCGGTTTCAAGAACCCGAACAAGGTGACCTACCAGGTCGTCAACCTCGAGAAGCTGTCCGCACTGTTCCCCGAGGGCGGGGACGTCACCGTCGCCGATCTCGTGGCGAAGGGTGCTGTCCGCGCCAACCAGCCCGTCAAGGTGCTGGGCACCGGTGAGATCACGGTCGCCGTCAACGTGACGGCCGACAAGTTCTCCGGTGCGGCGGAGCAGAAGATCACCGCCGCGGGAGGGACGGTCACCACGACCGCCTGATCGCGCGCTGTGCGCTCATGGAGGGGCGTCGTCCATCACGGACGGCGCCCCTCCGGCGTGCTCGGACCTGCATGCCCGGCGGGAACCGCCGGATGCGCTCCGACGGCATGGTGCCGGTCCGGTTCTCCACGACCGCCGGGAATCGCGGACATGCCTCCGGCGATTCGGTCGCGTAGTGGGCGGCTGATAGAGTGCACGAGGTAATTTGTCGTATCGTCGTACCTCCGTGCGCAGCCGTGACCGACTGCGTGCGCCCATTGCGGGAAGCACAGCAGCGAAGTCCTGTGCGCTGGGTTCTCCCCACGTTCCCGCATTGCAGTGCAGGGGCCGGCGGAATCTCAACAGGAGGACGAGTGCTCGGAGCTGTAGGGCGTGCCTTCAGGACGCCTGACCTGCGCAATAAGCTGCTCTTCACCCTCGCCATAGTGGTGCTGTACCGGCTGGGCGTCTCCATCCCCTCTCCCGGCATCGATTCGGCACAGGTGCAGGAGTGCGTGGCCTCCCCGGCTCTCACGCAGGGCGGATTCGGCCTCATCAACCTGTTCTCGGGCGGAGCGCTGTTCCAGCTGTCGATCTTCGCCCTGGGGATCATGCCGTACATCACGGCGAGCATCATCACGCAGCTCCTGCGCGTGGTCATCCCGCGCTTCGAGGCACTGCACAAGGAGGGCGCGTCCGGCCAGGCCACCCTCACGCAGTACACCCGCTACATGACGCTGGGGCTCGCGGTCCTCAACGCCACGACCCTGGTGTCCACGGTGCGCACCGGCGCACTGTTCGGCAATGTCGAGGGGTGCGACGACCTGCTGGTCAACGACACGTGGTGGGGAGTGGCCCTCATCGTCGTGACGATGACGGCGGGCACGGGCCTCATCATGTGGATGGGCGAGCAGATCACCGAGCGGGGCGTGGGCAACGGCATGTCGCTCATGATCTTCACCTCGATCGCCGCCGGCTTCCCGGCGTCGTTCGGCTCGATCCTCGCCTCTCAGGGCATCGACATCTTCATCATCGTGATCCTCGTGGGTCTCGTGATCATGGCGCTCGTCGTGTTCGTGGAGCAGTCGCAGCGCCGGATCCCCGTGCAGTACGCCAAGCGGATGGTGGGGCGCCGCATGTTCGGCGGCACCTCGACCTACATCCCCATCAAGGTCAACCAGGCCGGCGTCATCCCGGTGATCTTCGCCTCCTCAGTGCTCTACCTGCCGTCGCTCATCGCGCAGTTCGGCTCACCGGACGACAAGTGGGTCGAGGTCATCAACCGCTACTTCACCGCCGGTGACCACCCCGTGTACATGGTGGTGTACTTCCTCCTCACCATCTTCTTCACGTTCTTCTACGTGTCGATCACGTTCAACCCGGACGAGGTGGCGGACAACATGAAGCGCTACGGCGGCTTCATCCCCGGCATCCGCGCGGGACGCCCGACCGCGCAGTACCTCAGCTTCGTGCTCACGCGCATCACCCTGCCGGGCTCGCTGTACCTGGGCCTCGTGGCCCTCATCCCGCTCGTGGCACTCGTGCTCATCGGAGCGAACCAGGACTTCCCGTTCGGCGGCACCTCGCTGCTGATCATCGTGGGCGTGGGCCTCGAGACGGTGAAGCAGATCAACTCGCAGATGCAGCAGCGCCACTACGAGGGCCTGCTCCGCTGAGAGCGTCGCAGGGGTGCCGCCTGGCCGTTCCCGGTACGGAAAATGAAGAGGAAAGGAACCTCATGAGCACTCGCATCATCCTCATCGGCCCTCCGGGAGCCGGCAAGGGCACCCAGGCCGCACGCCTCAGCGAGGCCCTGCAGATCCCGGCGATCTCCACGGGTGACATCTTCCGCGCCAACGTGAAGGGCGAGACCGAGCTGGGCCGGACGGCCAAGCGGTACATGGACGCGGGGGAGTACGTGCCGGACGAGGTGACCAACTCGATGGTCGCCGATCGTCTGGCCCAGGACGACGCCGCCGAGGGATTCCTGCTCGACGGGTACCCGCGCACCGCTGCGCAGGTCGCCGAACTCGATGCCATGCTCGAGGCGAAGGGGGCGACGCTCGATCACGTGATCGAGCTCACCGCGGACACCGACGAGGTCGTGGGACGGCTCCTGGCCCGGGCCTCGCTGCAGGGCCGCTCCGACGACACGGAGGACGTCATCCGCCATCGCCTCGACGTGTACGCGGAGCAGACGCAGCCGCTCACCGAGCTCTACGCGGACCGCGGGCTGCTGCGGCAGGTGGACGGCCTTGGCGACGTGGACGCGATCACCGACCGCATCCTCGCCGTGATCGGCCGCTGATGGGCCCTGCCGTCGAACTGAAGTCCGACGACCAGATCCGCACGATGCGCCGCGCCGGCCTGGTCACGCGTGCCGCGCTGGAGGCCGCCCGGGCCGCATGCGTGCCCGGGGCGACGACGGCGGATGTCGATGCCGCCGGAGCGAAGGTCATCGCGGAGATGGGTGCCAGGTCGAACTTCTTGGGGTACTACGGCTACCCTGCGACGCTCTGCGTCTCGGTCAACGAAGTGGTGGTCCACGGGATCCCCGGTGACCGCGTGCTCGAGGCCGGCGACATGGTGTCGATCGACGGCGGTGCGATCGTGGACGGCCTCCACGGCGACTCCGCGCTCACCGTGTTCGTGGGCGGACGCGAAGCGGCGGATCCCGCGCTGCTCAGGGTCTCGGACACGACGGAGGAGATCATGTGGGCGGGGATCGCCCGCATGGCCACCGCGAGGAAGGTCGGAGAGATCGGCGAGGCGATCGAGGAGCGCGCGACCGAGCTCGCGCCCGAACTCGGTCTGATCGAGGAGTTCACCGGCCACGGGATCGGCTCGCAGATGCACATGGAGCCGGAGGTGCTCAACTATCGGGCGCGGCGGATGGGGCCCAGGCTCCGGCCCGGCATGTGCCTGTGCATCGAGCCCATGCTCGTCACCGGCGACATCGCGACCCGCACACTGTCGGACGACTGGACCGTCGTGACCGAGGACGGGGGCAGTGCGAGCCACTGGGAGCACACCGTCGCGCGTCATGCCGGCGGCATCTGGGTGCTCACGGCACCGGACGGCGGTGCGGAGCGTCTGCGTCCGTACGGCGTGGCCCCGGTGCCGCTGGACTGACGCCTCTCGTCCCGTGCGTGCCCCGCCTCCTCCAGGAGGCGGGGCACGCACGCGTCTGCGCGTTCTCCTGGGAAACGGCCAGCGATCTGGGTTAGCGTGGTCGGCGCGGCCCCTGGCGCTCCTCCGGCGTCTGCGTCCCCGGCCGCATCACGGGAGGAACCACCATGAAGAGCCTGACTCAGTTCGCGACGCTTCTCGCCGCCGCGGGAACGCTGGCCCTCACCGGCTGCGGAGGTGGAACGGTGAGCCCCGGCGCGCCCGGAGGCGAGGCGGAACCGCAGATCGAGGGAAAGTGGCAGGCCGAGGACCCTGAGGACGCGTTCCTCGAATTCGCGGAACCCGACGAGGAGGGCAACGGCCAGGTCACCGGCTCCGACGGCTGCAACGGGGTCCAGGGCGAGTACACGCTGGAGGACGACACCGCGACGATCGAGCGCGGATTCGGCACGCTCAAGGGCTGCACCGACGTGGACACCTGGCTGCACGAGGCGTCCAGTGTGGTGGTGAGCGGAGACGAGATGACCGTGCTCGACGCGGACGGCGAGGAGATCGGCACTCTCAGCAGGGAGGCCTGACTTCTCGCGAGGCTCGGACGGAAGGAGTCTCGGACCTCTGCAGTCTCGAACCGTTCGAATGTGACCTGAGCGTGATCAAAACGCACACAAATGTTATCCAGCTGTGACTCTTGGCAGAGTGAGCGGAGTGCATGGCGGGCCGTTCCCGGCGAGCCGTGCCGCACCAGTTCTCCACTCCGTTAGGAAGAATCAATGGGTAACCCGATCAAGGGCAACCGGTTCGTCGCTCTGAGCGCAGCCGTTGCGCTGGGCTTCGGCACCGTGGCTCTCACCGCCCCCGCGGCCACGGCTGCGACGTCCGGGCCGGACAAGGCCGCCGATGCCGCCCCGGCGACAGCGGGCGGTCCGCAGGCACTGGCCCCTGCCGCCGCCAAGGCCTTCGGCGCGAGCGACAAGATCGCCGCGATCGGCTATGGCAGCGACGGCCAGCTCGTCGCACAGGTCGTCAAGGACTCCGTCGAGAAGGACGCGCAGGGCGTCTACGCCGCGAAGGGCGCGGTGAAGACCGCTCTGAAGTCCGCCGCCGAGTTCGCGCAGAAGACGACGGGCAAGGACCTCGAGATCTCGCCGGTCTCCGCCACCTACAAGGCGACGGCTGCAGACACCGATCTCGTGGGCGGTGCCGGCTACATGACCCTCGACGGTCAGGGTGCTCCGCAGGGCCTGTGCTCCTTCGGCTTCCCGGCCACCGGTCCGGACGGGGAAGAGGCCATCATCTCCGCGGGTCACTGCGGCGAGGAGGGCACGCAGACCGCCGTGGAGAAGCCGTCCGCGTCGAATGCCGGCACCGGTGACATCCACGGTCAGGCCACGACGGACTTCCTCCACCCGGGCAAGGCCCTCGGTGAGATGACGTATTCGCAGTTCGGCCCGGCCACCTATGAGCCCGGTGATGACCTCAGCCAGTACACACCGGAGAACTCCCAGGACTTCTCGGTCATCACCGTGGATCCGGCGAGCGGCTACACGGGCAAGGGCGAGGTCACCGACTGGACCACCGCGGATTCGGACGTCCTTGCTGACTCGACCGTCGACGTCACCGGCGTCGTCGACGTCACCACGGATCATGTCGGGAAGACCGCTGTGCGTTCTGGTCGTACCTCCGGTGTGCAGGACGGTCCGATTGAGATGTCGGGCAACCCGGCCACCGCCATCGTCGACGGGTTCGCTCCCATCGGCGACGGCGAGACCAGCTACATGGTCTACGGCTTCGCGATCAACACTCTCGGCATTCCCGGTGACTCCGGCGGCGCCGTGACGATCGACGGCAAGGCGGCCGGCGTGGTTTCCGGCTCGAACTACGCCGGTGAGGGCACGGGCGACTTCGTCTGGGCAGCTGAGCTCTACCAGGGTCTCCAGAACGAGGGTCTCCAGGGTTACGACATCAAGACTGCGGGCGAGGAGCCGACGGAGGATCCCACCGAGGACCCGACGGAGGATCCCACCGAGGACCCGACGGAGGATCCCACCGAGGACCCGACGGAGGACCCGACCGAGGACCCGACCGAGGACCCGACGGGCGCCCCGGCGGAGCACGCGCCGGGCGCCGCGCCGGTCGCCGCCTCGAAGGACGAGGCGGACGACGCGGCGGAGGCCGCCGCCGAGGACCCGGA
>NZ_JALAHB010000205.1 GCF_022712115.1 Brevibacterium sp.
CCCCCCCCCCCCCCCGTTTTCTTCTTCCCGCCTAAAAACCGCCCGCGGTGCTATTCCCACCTGTTCCAAACCCCCGCGGCTCGCTGTGGGCCGGCTCGCAAGTCAGCCGGAGCGCCGTACCCTGCGTCTCAGTGCCCCACGGCCTGCCCGTCCCCGCGCGGGTCCGCCCCGCCCTCGTACATGCCCGTCTCCCGGTTGACGAGGATCGCCGCCGCGTGCCCCAGCGATCCGTCCCATGCGGGTGCGATCGCGACCGGCTGCCCGCGCAGCCGCAGCTCGCGCACGGTGCCGGAGTCGATGCGGGCCTCCAGCTTCAGATCGGAGGAGTCCTCACCCCAGGTGCGCCCGTAGAGCCAGCGGGGAGCCTCGAGCGCCTGCTGCACGTCGTAGCCGTAGTCGAGGATGCGGGTGAGCACCGCCGCCTGCGTCTGCGGCTGCCCCTCCCCACCCATCGTCCCGTAGGCCAGCAGCGGCTTCCCGTCCTCCATCACGAGTGCCGGGATGATGGTGTGGAACGTCTTCTTGCCCGGTTCCAGGGTGTTGGGATGCGCGGGGTCCAGGGAGAAGAAGGAGCCGCGGTTCTGCGGGATCACACCCGTGTCCCCGGCGATGATGCCGGCGCCGAAGTCGTGGTACGGCGACTGGATGATCGAGACGACCATGCCGTCGGAATCGGCGGCGGCGAAGTAGCTGGTGTCTCCCGAGGCCGTGCGCCTCTGCGCGTCGTCGCCGCGCCGCAGCCCCGGCTTCACCGCGGACCCGTCGAGGGCGCGGGTGAGGTCGATGAGGGCGCGCCGCTCCTCCGCATACTCCTTGGACAGCAGGGTCCGGAGCGGGATCTCGACGTGCGCGGGGTCGCTGAGCCATTCGTCGCGGTCCGCGAACGCCACCTTCACCGCCTCCACGAGCAGGTGGTAGTAGTCCGCGCCGCCCTCAGGGATGCTCGCCAGGTCGAAGCCCTCCAGCAGGTTGAGGATCTGCAGCGCCGCCATGCCCTGTGTGGCCGGCGGGAGCTGGAAGACCTCCCTGCCCCGGTACGTCGTGGAGATGGGCTCCACCCACCGCGCCGTGTAGCCGGCGAAGTCGTCCGCCCGCAGCGGGCAGCCCTGCTCCTCGAGCGCCCGGGCGAAGCGCTGCGCGAACTCCCCCTCGTAGAAGTAGCCGCGTGCGCCTCCACTGGCCAGTGCCCGGAGGGTGACGGCGAGCGCCGGCTGGCGGAGGACCGCGCCCTCGCGCAGCGGCTGCTCGCCGGAGGCGAACACCTCAGCGATCCGCGCGTCCGCCCGGAGGAGGTCCCAGTCCGCAGCGACCCAGTCCGCGAGCGAGCGGCTCACCGCCACTCCGTCCTCCGCCAGCGCGATGGCGTCGTCGAAGAGCGCGCTCCAGGGCAGGCGTCCGTACCGCTCGTGGGCCAGGCGCCAGCCGTCGACCGCGCCGGGAACGGTGAGAGCGCTCAGCGGACCGCGGACGGGGATGTCGGCATGGTCCCGGTAGAACTCCCGGGTGGCGGCCGCGGCGGCCGGGCCGTTGGCCTCGAGCGCTTCCACGCCCTGGACCGCACCGCCTGCGACCAGCATGAAGCAGTCACCTCCCAGGCCGGCCATGTGGGGGTAGGCGACGGCGAGGACCGCATTGGCGGTGATCGCCGCGTCCACGGCGGACCCGCCCCGGCGCAGGGCCGCGTTGCCCGCCTCCGAGGCCAGGTAGTGCGGTGCCGTCACCATGCCGCGCGCGGCGACGACGGGCGGACGACCGGTGCGGGGAGCTGCGTGATGGGCCATGGGGATCCTCCTCGATCTCAGTGTGTGCGGGTCTCTGTCCGGGTGTGGGCCTCTGTCAGGGTGCGGGCGTTCATTCGTCCTCGTCCCCGGTCCGGTCCGTGCCGGTGAGGAAGCGCTGCAGCGGCAGCACCAGGGTGCCCAGGGCGCCGCTGGCCGTCCCCGCCCAGAGGAGGGCGGAGGTGCCGGCACCCTCGGCCTCGGCCATGGCACCGGCGCTGATGAGCGGCAGCGAGGCGAGCAGGAGCACGAACGAGACTCCCAGGTAGAAGGTCTTGCTGCGGAGCAGATGGGTCATGCGGTTTCCTCTCTCAGACATACACCATCACCACCGTGACGATGCCCGTCACCGCTGCCGCCGCCAGGGTCCACGGCAAGGTCTTGCGCAGGATGTCGCCCTCACGGCCGATGATGCCCGCCGTGGAGGCGCCCATGACCACGTTGGCAGGGCCGACGGCATTCCCGATCGAAGCTCCTGCGGACTGGGCGGCGAGCACCGTGGACACCGGCAGGCCCTTGAGCTCCGCCATGTTCACCTGCAGCGCGGAGAAGAGCACGTTGGACGAGGTCTGCGAGGAGGTGGCGAACGCCCCCACCACGCCGATCCCGTTGGCGAGGAACGCGTACACGGCCGCGGGTGCGACGGCGGAGATGCCCAGCGCCATGGTGGCCGTCTGCCCGCTGTGGTTCATCATCGAGGCCATCACCAGGAAGGTGACGATGGGGACCGAGGCCGGGATCGCGGAGGCGAGCAGACCGCGGAGCGCGCCGGGATCCTGCGTCTCCTTCTGCACCTGCCAGGAGCGGAAGTACCCGCGGGCGGAGAAGACGAGCCAGGTGACGAGCCCAGTGAACAGCAGGCCCGCTCCGGGGTGGCTGAGCGGGGCGAGCGCGGAGAAGGCGGACTCGGCCTCCGTCTCCACCCCGTATCCGGTACCCACGGCAGGGAAGGGGAAGCCCACCGTGAAGCGGCCCAGCAGGTCCGCAAGAGGGGTGATCACGGAGGTCAGCACGGCGATGACGCTGAGCAGGATGTAGGGGAAGAAGGCCATGGCCGTGGACATGGGCGGCTGGGGGCCCGTGCCCGCGGCAGAGGAGGCGAGCGCCTCGGAGGCCATGGCCGGACGATCCACGATGCCGGGCGCCGGCTCCGCGAACCGCTTCCACCGGGACAGCGGCCAGAGCGCGAGCAGCGCGGCGGTGGCCGGCAGGAAGGCCGCCAGCACGGGATCCACCAGCAGGGCGGGGAACTGCCCGAGACCCTGGATGCCGGCGAGGATGAGGACGAGCGGCCAGCCGTGGCGCACGGCGGCCCAGCGGCCGTACATCCAGACGACCGTGAGGCCGCCCATGAGCGCCGTGAGGGTGAGCATGACGGAGGACTCGACGGCGGTGGCCATCGCGGTGCCGGGATCGAGGTCCACCACCTGGAGCGTGGCGAGCCAGCCGACGCCGAGCGTGCCGAAGAACTTGGCCCACACGTGGGCGATGATGGGGATCACGACGGCGTACACGGGCTTGAGTCCGAAGGCCACCAGCAGCGGTGCGACGATCGCGATGGGTGTGCCGAAGCCGTCCACGGACTGCAGGAACGAGGTGAAGACCCAGCCCAGGGCGACGACGATGAAGAGTTCGTTGCGGCTCATCGCCGTGATCCCGCGGCGCATGGCCTCGTAGCCGCCGGAGCGCACCATGAACTGGTAGAGGAGGAGCGCCGGCCAGATCACGAGCAGGATGAAGATCGCGTCCCAGACGCCCTTCGCGCCGGCCACGCCCAGCGTCTCCGCCGGGGTGCGGAAGAAGGCAAGCGCGATCACGGCGACCACGATCACGCCCATCGCCCCGGCCTGCTGGGCGGTCCAGCGGAGCTGGATCATGAAGAACGCGAGTGCGGCGATGGGCAGCACCGCCAGGGTCCAGTGGAGCAGATCGATGGGGAGTTCCACGTACGGTCCTCTCGTCGGGTCCCTGCTCTGCGCCGAGCAGGTATTCCCATCGGAGCAGGGGACACGGCCCGTCTGCTCTGAATCTCGCACCATAGGAGAGAGCGGCCCGCGCTCTGTCGTCATCCCCGCAGCCGAGCCACAGGTGCTACCCGCCGCCCGACGCTCCGGTCAGCGCTCCGGGAGCCCCTTCGCCGCCTGGGCGATGCGGGAGTCCAGATCGTCGAACTCGTCCGCCGTCTCGTCGAGCTCCCCCAGGAGCTGCTGGATGGACTCCGCGTGGGACTCCGCCTCGAGGTTGAGATCGCGGAAGTGGGTGTCCACCACGTCGTCGCCGGCGGTGCGGGCCACCACGTCGAGCACCCGCTCCCCCATCTCACGCGTGCGCTCGGAATGGTCGAGCGCGATGAGCTGGGCGTCGAGGCTGCGCAGATGTTCGAGGTACTCGTGCATGCTCACCACCCGGTCCGCCACCGAGGCGAAGGCGCCCGCCAGTCGCCGCAGATAGGCGGCGACGCGGCCGGCCTCGGCGGAGTCGCGCATCTCCTCCAGCTGGATGCGGACCTCGCAGAGCTCCGCGAGCCGCACGCCCAGGGTGCCGATGATGCTGTCGAGGTCCACCCTCGCCACATGATCGGAGAGGACGGGATGGGTCCACGACCGCGTCGCGGCGATCCGTGCGGCCAGGGTGACGGCGAGGTGGAAGAGCCTCTGCTCGTCCGTGTCCTGCGCGGAGCGGCCTCCCGGTACGTATCCCAGGGTCGCCGGGGTGATCCACCGCGCCTCCTGAGCCTTCTGCCGGTCCTTCTTCGAGAGGCGCTTGGGGTCGCGGAGGTAGGTGGTGCCGGTGACGCCGCCGGTCACACCGGTGAGTACGGCGAAGACGCCTGTGGTGACGAGTCCGCCCGTGGCGACGGCGTCAGCGGCGAGAGAGACACCGAGGGTGCTCAGACCGGCGATGCCTGTGCTGGCCGCTCCCGCACCGGTGAGACCCTTGAAGACCAGGTTGGAGCGGATGAGGTTGCGGGTCTCTCCCGGATTGCGCAGCAGCCGCATGGGCCCCGTCTGGCGGGAGGCGCCGGTGGAGTAGCCCCGGGCGCTCCACGCCGCCCTCACCGAATGCGGGACGGAGTCCGGCACGAGCACGCGGTACACCGGCATGCTGCGTGCGCAGTGCTCCTTCCACAGAGCTCGCCACGGGTGGGATGCGGCCATGGTGTCCTCCAGCTGCTCGTCTGCTCCTCGCGCGCGGACCTCCTGCCGATTCTAGTGAGGGTTGCTGAGGGGTCCGTGGGTGCCGAAGCCGGCGATCTCGATCTTCTTCATGCCCATCAGCGCCTGGTGCGCGCCCGGCGCCCGCATGAGCTCACCCAGGTCCGCCGGGACGATCTGCCAGCTGAGGCCGAAGGCGTCGCGGCACCAGCCGCACTGCTCGTCCTCGGGGTGGCGGGAGAGCACAGCCCACAGCCGGTCGATCTCCTCCTGCCCCTCCGCCTCCACGCGGAGGGAGAAGCCGGGCGTGAACGTGAAGTCCTGCTCCACGGCGGAGTCCATCGCCGTCACCCAGAACTCCTCCCGCGGATCGTCCTGGGCCGGGCCCAGGCGGAACTCCGAGAACATGACGCCGTCCGTGGTCGCCGGCCCGGTCTGCTGCGGGTAGTGCACAGCGGTGCCGAGGCGCGACCCGGGGAAGAGGTTCGTATAGGCACGACCGGCCTCGACCGCGCGGTTCTGCGCGGGTCCGCAGAACATGAGGGCCGGAAGGAGGGTGGGCCGGGGCTCTCCGGTGGGATCGGTGAGGATGAGCTGCCAGCTCACCCCGAACCGGTCCTCCACCCACGCATACCGCGGGGAGAAGGGGTACTCCCCCAGCTCCATGAGCACGCGTCCGCCCTCGGAGAGCGCGGCGAAGAGGCTGTCGAGGTAGCCGCGCGGATCCTCCAGGAAGGCGGGGTCCAGGTTGACCATGAAGCCGGCCGCCGGGTTGGGCCGGAACTCGTCCCCGGCGTTGATGACGGAGATCCGGAGACCGTGGATCTCGAGGTCGAGGGTGAGGATCTCGCCGGCCATGTGCTGCTGGAAGTCCGGGAGGCCCTCCGTGGGATAGTGGGTGCGGTTGGTCTCACGCGCATCCCGGAAGACGGACGTGTAGAAGTCTGCGACTGCGGCGGCGCTGCCATCGGCCCAGAGGGTGGGGACTATCGCTCTCATGCACCCACGATACCGGCCCGTTCCACGAGCACGGCGACGCGAACCCGGTTGTCCGCATCCAGCTTCGCGTTGACCTTGGCCAGGTGAGTCTTCACCGTCGCCTCGCTGGAGAACGTCGCCGCTGCGATCTCCCTGTTGGACAGCCCCTGCGCCACGAGCACCGCGACCTCCCTCTCCCTGGCCGTGAGGGAGGCGACCAGCTCCGCCGCCTCGCGCCGGGCGCGCTGATCCTTCTTCGCGGAATAGGCACGGATGATGCGTCGCGTGGCCTGCGGCGCGAGGATCCCCTCCCCGCGGTGCACCGTCCGGACCGCCTCCGCGAGCTCGGCGGGCCCGATGTCCTTGAGGAGGAACCCCGCCGCGCCGGCCTCGAGGGCGCGGAACAGATAGTCGTCCGTGTCGAAGCTGGTGAGCGCCACGACCCGGGGAGGTCTGGCGCTGTTCGCCAGCCGGCTGGTCGCCTCGATGCCGCCCATGCCGGGCATCCGCACGTCCATGAGCACGATGTCCGGGAAGTGCAGCGCCGCCTGCCCCAGAGCGGTCTCACCGTCCTGCGCCCGTGCCACCACCTCGATGTCCGCGGGTGCGCGGAGGATCTGCTCGAGACCGGTGAGGACCATCGGGTCGTCGTCGACGAGCAGGACTCGCACGGCAGATGAGTTCTCAGGCATGCAGACGACTCTAGATGAGGCCGTCCGGGCTGCGCTCAACGGCCGAATGGGGGAAGCGTCACGTCCACGACGAAGAAGTCTCCGCGCGGACCCAGCTCCGACGTGCCGCCCAGCACCGCGGCGCGCTCGCGGATGCCTTCCAGGCCCGATCCCGAGCCGGAGGCGGCGAGGTCACGGTGGCCGGGGCCGGACGCCGAGGCCGGCTGCACGATCGGATTCTCCACCCGGATGCGTGCTCCGCCGCCCGCGGACACCTCGACCTCCAGGGTCACCGGAGCACCGGGAGCGTGCTTCATGGCGTTCGTCAGGGACTCCTGCGCGATCCGGTAGACCGCCCGGTCGAGGACGCTGGGGGCATTCTCCACGTCCTGGAGGATGATCATGGGCCGCACCGCGGTCCCCGTCGCCCGGACGGAGGCCACGAGCTGGGGAAGCGAACGCATCGACGCGAGGCTGGGCGGCGTCGCCTGCTCCGCGAGCGGCCCCTGCCGGCCGAGCGTGCCCTCGCGCACACCGCCCACCAGATCACGCAGATCCGCGAGCGAGGCCTTGGCCTCCCGGCGCAGCGCCGTCACCGTCTCCGCCGCATCCGGCCCCGGGCCGTTCACCTCCAGCGCACCGCTGTGCAGGGAGATAACGGAGAGCCGGTGCGAGAGCGTGTCGTGCAGCTCACGGGCGAGGAGCTCACGCTCGGAGTGGCGTGCGAGCTCCGCGGACAGCGACTCGTTCCGAGCCGTCTCCCGCTGCGCGAACGTCTCCACGTCCTTCATGCGGCGCGTGCGCCTGAGCAGGATGCCGAAGCCGATGCTCACGCCCAGTCCCACCACGCCGGCCAGGACCGTCATGAGGTTCATCGCGAGGAGCGACTCGTCGGCGAGAGGCGGAGCGCTGCGGACGAACACATTGTCCGGGTCCTCCGTGAAGAAGAGGCTGAAGGGGTTCCTCGCCACCGGGCCGAGGCACAGACGGAGCACGCCCGCCGCGACCAGCACCCCGCCCGCCGCAGCGGCGATGACCGCATGAACGCGCCTGCCCCGCACCACGAGGTGGAACATGCCCACCAGGAGCAGCACGGAATCGCTCCAGCCCGCCGCGAGCACGCATCCGGCGGCGAACGGCACCCACGGCAGCCGCGAACGCAGGAACACGGAACCCCACGCGATCGTGGTGAGCAGGAAGACGAGCACTCCCACGTCGCTCAGGCCGCCGTCCTCGTTGATGGCGGCGGGGACGGAGACGAGCCCCATCGCGGAACCGCAGATGCCGAGGACGAATACGAGGATGCCGGAACCCACCTTCCCGGCGCGGCGCAGTCCCCTCGGCGGTGCTTCTCCCCGCCTCCTGCGCTTCCGCCGCTCCGCGGAGCTCTCCGACCCGTGCACCTCCGCCGGCGAGTGCCGCACGTCCGGACGCGGTCCGGTCCGAGGCGAGGGTGAGACCGCGTGCGAGTCGACAGGCACCCCCGACGGAGGGCCCTGGCGGGGCCCCGCGGATGCGGAAGGAGGCGACTGCCGGCCGGCCGGCTGCGGTGGGAACTGCTGATCTGGCACAGACGACACCGTATCCCCGGGGGCGGCACCGGACGGTCATCCGTCCGGGTGACGATCCCAGCCGATCGGCGGCACGCGTCGAGCCTATCGGCCGATGCCCGCGGACGACTGACCGCGGAATGCTGTTCATGTCAACAGCAGCACCCCTGTGTCCCGCCACGTCGGCACGGGGGCACAGCGCTGCGAGCGCCGATCACCGTTCTTGAAGGAGCACGATGTCCGTCCCCCACAACCCTCAGCCGCCCCACGACCCGCAGCACTCCCCGAGAGCGCAGGCGCCGTCCCCAGCTCCCGGTGCGGGGTCACCCTCCCCGCAGTGGGCATCCCAGCAGTCCCAGCAGTGGCAGGCCCAGCCCGGTCACCCCGCACCCGTGCCGCAGGCGGGCAAGCCGAAGAAGCCGCTGCTGAAGCGCTGGTGGTTCTGGCTGCTCGTGGTGCTGGCGGTCATCATCATCGGCGGAGCACTGGGCGGCGGGGGCGAGGACGACGCCGCCGACACCGGCGGCGCTTCCTCCGCTGGAGCGGACGACGCAGCGGCGGAGGAAGCCGCAGAAGAGCCCGAGGCCGCCGAGGAGGAACCGGCTGCCGAGTACGGCCTGGGGGACACCGTGGTCTCCGGTGACTGGGAGGTCACGGTCAACGCGGTGGAGGAAGGAGTGGCCGAGGTGGGCAACGAGTACCTGGGGGCCAGCGCTCAGGGCCAGTTCGTCGTCGTCGACCTCTCGGTGAAGAACGCCGGTTCGACCCCCGAGTACTTCTTCGAGGACAACATCACGCTCAGCGATGAGAACGGCAATTCCTACAACTCGGACTCGGAGGCAGGCATCTACGCCGACGAGGACGCCCTCTTCCTCGAAGAGATCAACCCGGGCAACACCGCTGATGGAGTGCTCGTGTTCGACGTGCCGGAAGATGTCTCTCCCAGTCAGCTGGAGTTCCAGGGCGGCATCTTCTCCGAAGCGGCGGCCGTCTCCCTGCGCTGAGGGAACACCGCTGCTCACAGACAGAAACCGGGCCGTGGGCTTCCGGGAAGCTGCCCACGGCCCGGTCTCGCATCTCTGCTCGCACTCAGGCGCTGCACACGCCCGCGACACAGCGCACGTCCGCCGCTCGGCACCCGGCCGGGCGGCGGACGTGCGCTTCAGCCGTTGATCTTGGCGAGGATCAGCTCCCGCGCCTTGCCGGCATCCGCCTGGCCCCGGGTGGCCTTCATGATGGGGCCCATGAGCGCGCCCACGGCCTGCATCTTCCCGCCCCTGATCTTCTCGACCACGTCCGGGTTGTCCGCGAGTGCGGCCTCCACCGCGGCCTCGAGCGCGCCGTCGTCCTGGACGATCTCGAGGCCCTCGGCGGCCATGACCTCGGCCGGGGAGCCCTTCCCCTCGACCACTCCTGCGAGCACCTTCCGGGCGAGCTTGTCGTTGAGCTTGCCGGCGTCCACGAGCTGCTGCAGCTCGGCCACGGCCTCGGGCGTGGTCAGGGTCTCCGGGGAGACCTCGCGCTGCTTGGCCAGACGTGCGATCTCACCCATCCACCACTTGCGCGCGGTGTCCGGCTTGGCACCGGCCGCCACCGTCGCCTCCACCTGGTCGAGCAGACCGGCGTTGATGATGTCGCGCATCTCCAGTTCGCTGATGCCCCACTCCTCCAGCAGGCGACGGCGACGGGCCGCGGGCAGCTCCGGCAGCGCGGCGCGGATCTCCTCGACCCATTCCCGCGGCGGGGCGAGCGGCACCAGGTCCGGCTCCGGGAAGTAGCGGTAGTCGTCGGCATCCGACTTGGGACGGCCGGAGCTGGTGCCGCCGGTGTCCTCGTGGAAGTGGCGGGTCTCCTGGACCACGGCCTCGCCCTCGGAGAGCAGGTCCGCCTGGCGGGAGATCTCGAAGCGCACCGCTCGATCGATCGAGCGGAACGAGTTCACGTTCTTCGTCTCCGTGCGAGTGCCCAGCGGGGCCTCCGGGGACTCACGCAGCGAGACATTGATGTCCGCGCGGACGTTGCCCTGCTCCATGCGGGCCTCGGAGACCCCCAGTGCGCGGAAGATGTCACGCAGCGTGCGCACGTAGGCCGCCGCCACCTCAGGCGCGCGCTCGCCCACACCCTCGATGGGGCGCGTGACGATCTCCACCAGCGGCACGCCGGCGCGGTTGTAGTCCACGAGGGAGTGGTCCGCGCCGTGGATGCGCCCGGCGGAGCCGCCCACGTGCGTGTTCTTGCCCGCGTCCTCCTCCATGTGCGCACGCTCGATCCGGACCGGCACGATGGTGCCGTCCTCGAGCTCCACGTCCAGCTGCCCGTCGAAGGCGATGGGCTCGTCGTACTGCGAGGTCTGGAAGTTCTTGGGCACGTCCGGGTAGAAGTAGTTCTTCCGGGCGAACCGGCAGGACTCCGCGATCTCGCAGCCCAGTGCCAGGCCGATCCGGATGGCGTACTCCACCGCCTTGCCGTTCACGGAGGGCAGGGCGCCGGGCAGGCCCAGCGAGGCCGGGGTGGTGTTCTCATTGGGGCCGCCGCCGAAGGTGTTGGGGGCGGCGTCGAACATCTTCGTCGCCGTGCCCAGCTCCACGTGCACCTCGATGCCCAGCACCGGGTCGAACTTCGCGACTGCGTCTTGGTACTTCATATCTGCTTCCTCAGGCGTTCGTGGCGGTCGCGGCAGCGGCCTCGGAGGAGTACGTCACGGGGGCGCTCTGCCAGACCGGTGCGCCCCGGTCCGCGGAGACGAGCGCCTCCACGCCGGCGCCCACCGTGTAGAGGCGGGCATCCTCGCGGGCGGGTGCCAGGAGCTGGAGGCCCACGGGCATCCCGTCCGCCAGGCCGGCGGGCAGGCTCATGCCCGGGATGCCGGCGAGGTTGGCCGGGATGGTCGAGGCATCTCCCAGGTACAGGGCCATGGGGTCCCCGGACTCCTCCTTGCCGAACGGCAGCGCCGTGGTGGGCGCGGTGGGCGAGACCAGCACGTCCGCCTGCTCGAAGGCCGCGGCGAAGTCACGCTGCACGAGCGTGCGCACCTTCTGCGCGGAGCCGTAGTAGGCGTCGTAGTAGCCGGCGGAGAGCGCATAGGTGCCGAGGATGATGCGGCGCTTGACCTCGTCGCCGAACCCTGCGGCACGCGTGGCGGCCATGACGGTCTCCGCCGTGATGGGTCCGGACTCCGGCTCCGCCCGCAGGCCGAACCGCATGCCGTCGTAGCGGGCCAGGTTCGAGGAGACCTCGGACGGCATGAGCAGGTAGTAGGCGTCGAGCGCGTAGGACAGCGACGGCATGTCGATCTCGACGATCTCCGCGCCCGCCGCCTGGGCGAGCGCGAGTGCGTGGTCGAAGGCGGCCTGCACGCCGGCGGCGTAGCCCTCACCGGTCAGCTGCTTCACCACACCCAGACGGGTGCCCCTGAGCGAACCGTCCTGGGCACCGACGGCGGCCGCTGCGAGGAAGTCCGGGACCGGCTCGCGCAGCGACGTCGAGTCGTGCGGGTCGTGGCCGGCCATGAGCTGGTGGAGCGCGGCGGCATCGGCCACGGTGCGTCCGATGGGCCCCACCTGGTCCAGGCTCGAGGCCATCGCGATGATGCCGTAGCGGGAGACGGAGCCGTAGGTGGGCTTCACACCCACGGTGCCGGTGAAGGCCGCCGGCTGGCGGACGGATCCGCCGGTGTCCGTGCCCACGGACAGCGGTGCCTGGAAGGCCGCCGCCGCCGAGGCCGCCCCGCCGGAGGAGCCGCCGGGCACCGTGTCCGTGTTCCAGGGGTTGCGCGTGACGTGGAAGGCGGAGTGCTCCGTCGTCGCGCCCATCGCGAACTCGTCGAGGTTCGTCTTGCCCAGGACCGGCAGGCCCGCGGCCTTGATCTTCGCGTAGACGGTCGCGTCGTAGGGCGGCACCCAGTCCGCCAGCATCTTCGAGGCCGCGGTGGTGCGGATGCCCTCGGTGACGACGAGGTCCTTGAGGGCCACGGGAACACCGGCGTAGGGGTGGAGCTGCTCTCCGGCGGCGCGGCGGCGGTCCACGTCAGCAGCGGTGGCGAGCGCGACGTCCGGGGTCACGGTGAGGAAGGATCCGATCTGCTCCTCCGTGGCCTCGATGCGGTCGAGGTGGGCCCGGGTGACCTCCGTGGACGTGTACTCGCCTGCGGCCAGTCCTGCGGCGAGCTGCGCGGCGGTCAGGGAGGTGAGCCCCGTGCCGCCCTGTGCGGCGCCGCTCTGGGGGTTCGTCTCGCTCATGCTCACTCCTCCCCCAGGATCTGCGGGACGAGGAACTTGCCCTCGTCCGAGGCCGGTGCGCCGGCCAGCGCCTGCTCCGCGGTGAGGGTGGTCCCCACGACGTCCTCACGGAGGACGTTGGTGAGCGCGATGGGGTGGCTGGTGGCCGGCACGTCGTCCGTCGCCACCTCGGACACCCGCGCGACGTGGGACAGGATCTCCTCAAGCTCCCCCGCCGTGCGCTCCAGTTCTTCGCTCGTCATGGCGATCCTCGCCAGCTCAGCCAGGTGCCTGACCTGCTCAGCGGTGATCGCGGCTGATTCCGCCATCCTCACCCCATCTGTTCGTCCGTACTGGTCCGCAGGACAGTCTAGTTGCTGGCCCGCCTCGCACCGGCACGCACGGCTGTGATCTGGGGAGGAGCCTCAGCTCAGACGGCGATGGCCGCCGCGTCGCGCTCGCCCAGGATGTAGGAGCCCAGGTCGTCGCTCACGCGGTGCGCGGCCTCCCAGGAGATGTCGCCCGCGGCCGCGGCGGCCAGGAGCTCCGCGCGGACGCCGTCCGCCCGTGCCGTGGGGCTGTCCTCGTCGAGTTCAGCGGCGCTCTGGACGGCGGAGGACTCCGCGGCGAGTCCGGCGGCACCGTCACGCTGGAGCGTGGTTCCGAGTGCGGCGGCCCCCACCGTCGAACCGACGGCGAGAGCCGCGGAGATGAGGAGACGCGTTCCGATGTTCATGCGCCCCACTCTCCCACCCACTGCTGAATGAGAGGCAGGTCGCCGCTGAATGAGCGCTGAGAGATCAGCCCGCGGACTCCTCGCTCCGGCGCTCGACTCAGCCGGCGCCGGTGCTCTCCCCTGCGACAGCTGCCTCGCCCTTGGCGGACTCCTCGCCCTCCTCCGCCGCCGGTCCGTGGGCGAGCAGCTCCAGGAAGGCCTGTTCGTCGAGGACGGGCACGCCCAGCGATTCGGCCTTGGTGAGCTTGGACCCCGCCTTCGCACCGGCCACCACGTAGTCCGTCTTCTTGGACACCGAGCTCGCGGACTTCCCGCCGGTCGCACGGATCGTCTCCGCGATGCCGTCGCGGGTGAAGCTCTCCAGGGAACCGGTGGCCACCAGCGTGAGCCCGGCGAGGACCTGCCGGCGGGCGGCCTCGGCCACCACCGCGGCCGCGGGCTCCGCGACGCCCTCGATCTCGCCCACGAGCGCCGCCGCAGCCTCCGGGTCCGTGCCCGCGTCGCCGCCCGCGCGCGGACCGGCAGAGCCCGGCGCACCCCCGCGCAGCACGCCGTCGTCCATGACCACCCCCGCGGCCTTCCACCGCTCGACGATCTCCACGTGCCAGTCGACCTCGAACCACTCCAGGAGACTGGTGGCGATGACCTCGCCCACGCCCTCCACCGCCGCCAGCTCCTCGACCGAGGCGGCGCGCACGGCCTCCATGGAGCCGAAGGCCGCCGCGATCTCCCGTGCCGCGGCCGGACCCACGTGCCGGATCGACAGCGCCACGAGGACCCGCCAGAGCGGGTTGCGCTTGGCCTTCTCGAGCTCTTCGAGCAGCGTGAGCGTGTTCTTGCGCGGGCGCGAGGGGGTCTTCACCTCACCGCGGCGGGCCTTCGTCTTGTACAGCTCCGGCCGGGTCCAGAAGTAGGGGACGAGCTCCGAGCGCTCCTCGCCGTTCTCGCGGACCGTCTGCTCCGTGAGCACCCCGCGCAGGTCCTCGGCCGTGAGGTCGAAGAGGAAGGCCTCGGAGGTGAGCGGCGCGGCCACGCCTCCGGCTGGGTCCGCGTCCGGAGCCCCGCCGTCCGCGGGTGAGGTACCGGCTGCGGCCTGAGCCTCTGGCGCGGCCTCGGCCCCGGACTCCGCCCCGCCGTCCGCACGCGGATCATCCCCGGCACGGATGTACTGGTCCGGCTTGGTGAGCGCGTAGGCCGCCTGCTCCCCCAGTGCCTCGATGTCCAGCGCGGAGCGCGAGGCGAGGTAGATGACGCGCCCCACCAGCTGCTCCGGACAGGAGCGGGCGTTGGGGCAGCGGAGGTCCTTGTCCCCGGCCTTCTGCTCGTAGAGCTCCGCACCGCAGGCGGGGCACGTGTCCGGCATGACGAAGGGACGCTCGGACCCGTCGCGCTGATCCGCGACCGGCCCCAGCACCTCGGGGATGACGTCGCCGGCCTTGCGCAGCACCACCAGGTCGCCGATGTACACGCCCTTGCGCTTCACCTCGTGCGCGTTGTGGAGGGTGGCCCGCTCCACCGTCGAGCCGGCGACGAGCACCGGTTCCATCACGGCGTACGGCGTCACCCTGCCGGTCCGGCCCACGTGCACGCGGATGTCCAGCAGCCGGGTGGTGACCTCCTCCGGCGGGTACTTGAAGGCCGTCGCCCAGCGCGGTGCCCGCGAGGTGTATCCGAGCTCTTCCTGTGTGTGGAGGTCGTCGACCTTGATGACCACCCCGTCGATCTCGTGCGTGACGGAGTGGCGGTGCTCCGCGTAGTGCTCGATGTACTCGATCACCTCGTCCGGGCCCTCGCACACTCGGTAGTACTCGCTGATGGGCAGCCCCCAGGCCCGCAGCTGCTCGTAGACCTCGGACTGCGTCTCCGGCTCCGGGTGGGAATCGTCCGCGGGGATCCAGGCGGCGATGCCGTGGACCAGCATCCGCAGGGGTCGCTGAGCGGTGATCTGCGGGTTCTTCTGCCGCAGGGACCCCGCGGCCGCGTTGCGGGGGTTGGCGAAGGGCTTGTGGCCGGCCTCCACGAGGGCCGCGTTGAGCTCTGCGAAGCGCTCCACGGGGAAGAACACCTCGCCGCGGATCTCCACCTGGGCAGGCGGGTGCTCCGCGTCCAGGTGCTGCGGGACGTCCGCGAGCGTGCGCACATTGGGGGTGATGTCCTCGCCGGTGGTGCCGTCGCCGCGGGTCGCCGCCCGCACCAGCTCCCCGTCGCGGTAGAGCAGGTTGACCGCCAGGCCGTCGATCTTCAGCTCCGTGAGCCACCGGGTGCCCTCCGGGACCGCATTGCGCTCGCGGGAGAACCAGGCGCGCAGCTCCTCGTGGGAGAACACGTTGTCGAGGGAGTACATGCGGGCCACGTGGTCCACGGCCTCGAACGTCGTGGTGTCCACGGACCCGCCCACGTGCTGGGTGGGCGAGTCGTCGCGGCGCAGCTCCGGATGCCCGGCCTCGATCTCCTCGAGCTCCCGGACGAGGGCGTCGTAGTCCGCGTCCGGCACCGGCGACTCGTTCTGCTGGTAGTAGGCCTCGCGCAGCTCCTCGATCCGCGCGGTGAGGTCATGGACGCGGCGGGCGAGCGCATCGGCGTCCTCCGCCTTCGCACTCTCCACGGCGTCCGCGGGCACCTGACCGTCCCCGTGGACCGGGTTCTCCGACTGACCGCTCATCGCTCGTTCTCCTCGTGTAGGTCCGCGCTCGCTCGTGTTGCTCCGCGCCGGTCAGCCGGCCTGGTCCGCGAAGGCGCGGGCCAGGGACTCCGCCATCCGCAGGTGCCTGCGGCTGCGCTCCGGGCCCGCCTCCTCCGGCAGCAGCGGGTGGGCGCCCAGGGGCAGCTCGTCACCCGTGAGGATACCGAAGCCCGAGAGACCCTCAGGGCTCATCCCCACCGCCTCCCAGGGTTCGCGCACCGCCTGCACCCAGGCGCTCACGCATTCCGGAGCGGCGGCCGCCTCCGGCGGGATCCGCAGCCACAGCTCACCGCCGGCCTCCGTCCACTCCGCGAGCTGTTCCCAGCGCCTCACCGCGCGCGCGTTCTGCGGGCCGCGGACCGCCGCCTCGCTCCGCGGGACCTGCGGCTCCGGCCGGTCCTGTGAGTCCTGCCGGTCCTGTGGATTCTGCGGACTGCGCAGTGTGCCCCCGCGCGCGAGGCCGCCCACCGCCAGCGCGGACACCCCTGCCTCCCGGGCGAGCCGGGTGTGGGGGATCTCCTTGCCCGCGATCCGCACGGAGTCCGCTCGGGGCAGGGAGAGGAGCGTGTCCTCGCCGGTGCGGGCGACGAGCGAGCGGAGCGCCGCCGTGACCTGGGCGTCCGGCACGGCGGGCAGCGTCCGATAGCCGGAGACCGTGGGCACCGTGCCGGTGAGCACAGCGTCGAGCTCCTCCTCGACGAGACGGACGCGGACGCGGCCTCCGGTGAGCGCGGACAGCCGCGAGCGGAACTGACGCAGGCCCTCCGCATAGGCCTGGATGACGTCCCTGCGTGCGCCGGCATCCCCCAGCACCGGCGCTTCGTCCGGCAGGCCCAGTCTGCGCACCAGCGTCCAGGGCCCCGGTGCGGAGAGGAGCACCGGCAGGCCGGAGCGCTCCGCGTACTCGCTCAGCGCGTCCACGGCCCGGCCCAGGCGGGAGGCCTCCCGGCGCGAGTCGAGGGCGCGGGTGCCGGTGGCCGCCCGGGCACCCAGCAGCCTCCACCCCGCCGGGCCGATGTCCACCGGCAGCTCCAGCAGCAGCTGTGCGGCGAATCCGAGCGCATCCACGGCCCACCGCGTGCCGCCCGCAGCCGGCTGCGCCATGAGCGGAAAGGGTATGGGAGGAGCGTCAGGCGCTCCCTCCACCGCCGTGACGGAACGGGAGACCGCCTCGCGCGGGTCCTCGTCCGCCCAGATCCCCGTCGTGGAGAACATGCTCATCGCAGCACTCGTCCCTTCCCGTGTCATCGTGTCCGCCGGCATGTGCCCGGCCCGTCCCGGCGCACACGCCATTCAACCAGCAGGTCCGGACACCGCTGCACATCGGACGGCGCCCGGGGTGAGCCACGCGCTGCACCCTCCGGCAGACCTGCCTCACAGCACCCCGCAGATTATCCGCCCTGCGCCTGCCCTCCCGCCGCGCTCCAGCGCCTGTGCGCGGACCACTCACCCGTGTGCGGCAGCGGCGCCGCCCGCACCGCCTCTCCCGCGGCCCTGCAGGACAGACCTGACAGAGCCCGGGGCGGCGGAGAATCCCATGATCGCAGCGCAGAACGCATATCCGTACGTCACGGCCGCCGCGTCCGGTGCGCTCCCCTGCGCCAGGAAATGGAGGGAGAAGGGGAGGCCGGCCCTGCGCAGATCGGCAGCGAGCGCGTGAGCGGTCTCCGCCGAGGCGGCACCCGCCTCACCCCACAGGAGCGCGACCGGGCGCTGCGGCCCCTCCCCCGCAGGCGCCTCGGCGGCGGGCGCAGCCTCCTGCACCACACCACAGGCGAAGGGCGTGTCCGGGTCAGCGAGCGCTCGCAGCGCAGCCACTCCGCCGAGCCGAGCACCCCACACGGCGATCCGGTCCGCGTCCGCCCGCCCCTCCGCCGCGAGGCCGCGAGCCACAGCCAGCAGGTCCTGCACCTCCCGCTCGCCCTCGAAGCCGCGCAGATCGTCGCGATACGCCCTGCCGAAGCCGGAGGAGCCCGTGCCGTTCACCACCGCCACGCCCATCCCGCGGGAGGTGAGGTAGGCGATCTGCGGATGCACTCGCGGAACCGCCTGGTCCGCCGGATGGTCATGCGCTCGCACGACGAAGGGAGGCGCTGTGTCCGCAGGAGCCCTGTGATCCCCGCTCCGCGGCGGGTAGATCACCACCGGCACCCCGCCCACCGTGTCCGCGAACGGCAGCGGCACCCAGGGGCTGAGGGAGCCGGGGGCGGCCTCGAGCACCAGGGGGACGAGCTCACCGGAGACGAGGCTGCAGAGGTAGAGACCGTCCGCCCTGCGTCCGCCCCCGCCCGTCACCAGCGCGAGACCGCGCTCCTCGTCCAGATCCTGCAGCCGCAGCCAGTCGAGGTCACTGCCGATGGCCCGCACGTCACCGGTCTCCGGATATGCCCACAGCAGCGCCGCGGTGCCGTTGCGCCACTGCGCCAGCAGCCGCCGGCCTCCTCCCGCAGGCAGGAACCACCGCTCGCCGAGGCTGCGGAGCGGGCCGCCCACGCCGTCCTCTCCCAGCAGCGGGGGCAGCTCCGGCGCGGAGTCCGTGCGGCGGAGCCTGCGCTCCTCATCCGCCAGCGCCTCCCGGATCGCCTCGTCCGGGAGCAGGGGCACCGCGTCCGCCAGCGGCACCCCGGGCTCTCCCGAGGCGCGGGCGAAGGCCGCCTTCGCATCCATGAGCACAGGACGCCAGGTGGCGCGCGAGTCCTCCGTGAAGACGATGCTGCGGCCGGACACCCACTCGGGCTGGAGCGCCGTGGCATCTGGGTGCCTCCAGATCTGACGCGCATGGGCCGGAGGGAATTCCGGCTCCGGCGGGAGACTCACGGGGGGCCGGGGTGCATGAGTCGCGGATGCGGGCAGATGACTGAGCGAGGCGGCGAAGAGCGCGGTCTCCTCCCAGGGCGTGCGGGGCGGGTCCCACCCCGCGAAGAGCAGCAGCGACCGGTCCGGTGAGAGCCTGGGCCAGGCGACGAAGCGCGTGGGAGCCTCGACGAGGAACTGGGGCGGGTGCGTCCCGGTGGGGTCCAGCCGCACGACGGCGACGGAGCCGGCGCGGGGATCCTCACGGACGGCGAGGAGGACCCCCTGCGTGACGGTGAGGTCGCCGTAGCGGAACGGTCCCGGACGCTCTGCGGATCCGGGGCGGGGTTCCTCGCAGTGCGGCGCAGATGCACCGTCCGGCAGGAGCAGCGGTATGGGCAGGGGCACGCCGGTGCGCACGTGCTCCTCGATCGCAGAGCCGCTGAGGGCGCGGAGCCGCTGTGTGCCCGCGTCGACCCAGACCACGTCGCCCGTCCCCGGCATCACCGCCCATTCGCCACCGGCCTCCGCTGCGGGCGCGCCGCAGACCGGAGTGGCAGCGCCGGCTCCTGCGGTGGGAGGGCCGGCGGCCACCACGCGGAGCGCGGATCCCACATCCATGCCGGCGGGAGTGAGGCGGATGGGCGCGGTGTGATCGACGAGCGAGGTCCAGAACAGCGCAGTCCCACGTGCACCGGAGCGCGCAGCGTCCGCGCCGGCAGTGCCGGCGCCCGCGACGCCGGAGTCCGCAGGGCCGGAGCTCACAGTGCGGGAGCCTGCAGCGCCGGAGTCCGCAGGGCGCTGCGTGAACCACACACCGGGGCGGCCTGCCACCGCCCCGAATCGCCCCTGGCCCACCGTGGCGGACCAGGTGCTCACGACCTCCTCGTCGATGGGTGATTCCCAGGAGCCGTACGGCACGATCCGCACGCCGGGATCCTGCTCCGGGCCCCCTCTGCCCTCAGTGTGTGCGCTCACGCGGCCTCCGCTCGGTCGGCAGCTCTCGCGGTGCTGCCCCTCACCACCCCATTCTCTCGCTCCGCGGCCCGGCGATCCACTCTCACCGCGATGCTCCACCCGCTGTCCGGCCGCCTGCCTTCCGCATGGAGTCCATGTGTGCAGCCCCCACATCGCGTCTAGTCCGCCGCTGCGCTCTCCGTCATCATCGCGTGCCTGATCTGCAGGAAGACCTTGGCACGGAACAAGTCGCTCCACCGGAGCCGGTACACGCAGTAGCCCAGGTTCCTGATCGCGTACTCCCGTTCCCGCTCCGCCCTGAAGGAGTCGTCGCGGTCCCTGCCGCCAAGGGTGTACTTGGCCTCCCCGTCGACTTCGACGACCACCTTCGACTCACGGTGCAGGAAGTCCACGCGCGCCGTCTCCTCCCCCTGCGCGCCGACGATCCGCGCCTGCGGTTCGAAGCCGCAGAGCCCGTACTCCAGGAAGCGCACGGCGCACACGGACTCAGCCGGAGACTCCCGGAGCGGGTCCGACAGGACGAATGCCGCATCTGCCGCGGAGCGGAATCGCAGCGGCACCTCCCGCGCCGTGAGCTCACGGAAGGAAGCGATGAGGGCCGGCTCCTCACGGAAGGCGCTGTCCAGCATGGGAACGGAGAGGAGCAGAGGATGATCCCGCGCGACGTCTGCGACGTGTCCTCACCCGGGTCGTGACCCGGTAGCCGCCGTTCACCTCCCGCTGGTCGGGCGGAACCTCTCTGTCCCAGATGCGCCACCCCGCACGGCGCCGTGCCCTGCCCGCCTGCACCGCTTCCACGGTGGTCCCCGGCACCGTCACCAGGGGCAGGTCGTGGATGAGTGCCGCGCTCAGGTGCGAGAACACCGCACCGGGAGGCAGATCCTCACGGCGGGTGGCGATCTGCCTGCGCAGCGCCTCCGTCTCCCCGCGCAGTCCGCCCTCCTCACGCGCCAGCGTCACCGCCGGATCGCCTGCTGCGGCGTGCAGAACACTGTGGGCAGGATCCTCACACAGCTGAGAGAGGGTGTAGCGGCCGCGCCGCACCCGTACCAGGCAGCAGCGCAGTGCCCGCCGGAGCTCCTTCTCCCGTATCCCCATCGCCGTGAGCTGATTCCTGTGCAGAATGAGGTACATGGCATCAAAATGCATCATTCCGCATTCATCGACAAGACCTGTATGCCCATCTGTGGACAGAAGTGACACGTCCGTGAATGCCACGGCACCTGTGACACAGAGTGACCACACCCGCTTCTCGCCTGGACACCCGCCTTTCTACGAAGAGAAGCGGGTGTCCAGGCGAGAACTGGGTGCCAGCCCGGAAAGAAGCGGGCGCGCGGAGGAAGAAGCGGGTGCCTAGGCACATTGCGGGCGTCACACCGAAGAGAAGCGAGCGCGCCTCAGGCGTGGACGGTGCGGTCGATCGTCGCCTGGCCGAGCACGCGCGTGCCGCGGTAGACGACCATCGTCTGGCCCGGAGCCACCCCGGTGAGCGGCGTTTCGACGCGGACGCGCAGCACCTGACCCGCCGGGCGCGGGCGGGGGACGACCGGGCCCAGGGGGTCGGCTTCGGCGGCGGGAACCTCCTCGCGCACCTCTCCCAGCCAGGCGCGCGCGGGAACCGGATCCGCGTGCGCGCGGATCTGCACCTCGCAGTCGATCCCCGTCTCCTCGGTGGCACCCATGTCCGCAGGCGGCCGCCCCGCCCAGCTGGTGCGGATGCCCTCGAGCTCCTCGATCGCCAGCGAGGCGCGCGGGCCCACCGTCACGGTGTTCTCCCGCGGATCCACCCCCACGACGTACCGGGGCTTCCCGTCCGCCGCCGGCTTCTCGATCCCCAGACCCTTCCGCTGGCCGACCGTATAGGTGGTCGCACCCTCGTGCTCGCCGAGCACCTCGCCGGACTCGTCCCGGATGAGGCCCGGGCGCATGGGAATCTTGTCCGCGAGCCACGCCTTGGTGTCGCCGTCCGGGATGAAGCAGATGTCGTAGGAGTCCGGCTTGTTCGCCACGGGGAAGCCGCGGCGCTCCGCCTCCGCCCGCACCTCCGACTTGGAGGCCGAGGCCCCGATGGGGAAGTAGCAGTGCGCGAGCTGCTCGGCGGTCAGCACTCCCAGCACGTAGCTCTGGTCCTTGTTGAGGTCCGCACCGCGATGGAGCTCCGGAGTGCCGTCGGAGGCCGGGACGATCTCCGCGTAGTGCCCCGTCGCCACGGCGTCGAAGCCCAGAGCCAGCGCGCGGTCGAGAAGCGCGGCGAACTTGATGCGCTCGTTGCAGCGCATGCACGGGTTGGGGGTGCGGCCGTTGGCGTACTCGGCGATGAAGTCGTCGACCACGTCCTCCTTGAACCGCTCGGAGAAGTCCCAGACGTAGAAGGGGATGCCCAGCTGGCCGGCCACGATGTGCGCGTCACGCGAATCCTCGATGGTGCAGCAGCCGCGTGAACCCGTGCGCAGGGTCCCCGGCATCCGCGAGAGCGCCAGATGCACTCCCACCACCTCATGGCCGGCGTCCACGGCGCGGGCCGCCGCCACTGCGGAGTCCACGCCTCCGGACATCGCCGCGAGGATCTTCATGAGCAGGGCCCCTTCCTGGGGTGTGTACGAGTCGGCCGGTCTGCACAGACGGCGCGGCAGGCATGGGCGGCGCAGCAGGTGCACCCCGCACGGCGGGCACCGCCTGCAGTCCACCCGCACACCGCGGGCGCCGCACCCTTCGCGGGTGTCATTCCGCCCACCGCGGCGTCGCCGACACCATACCCGCCTTCCTCGCTCGCGTCACCACCTCCGGCAGCACGGCCAGCAGCCGGTCCACCTCCTCCTGCGTGGTCTCCGGCCCCCGGCTGAAGCGCTGGGTGGAGCGGGCGTCGTCCTCGGAGAAGCCGCAGGCCAGGAGCACGTGGGAGGGGCGGGAGACCCCGGCCTGACAGGCCGAGCCGGTCGAGGTCGCGAAGCCCTCCATGTCCAGCAGATAGAGGAGCGAGTCACCCTCGCAGCCGGGGAAGATCACATGCGCATTGGCCGGCAGGCGGGTGGGCCGGCCCGTCTGC
>NZ_JALAHB010000206.1 GCF_022712115.1 Brevibacterium sp.
CCCCTCCCTCAGCGTCCGCGGACACCCATTGCGCTCCGTGTCCCACGCCCCTATCCTTGGCTGAACTATCTGAAATGTGATTTTGCTATATGTTTGGCGGGGCAGTGATGCCGGCCGCACCGCAGGGAGAGGACAGCGCAGTCATGACCGAGCGACTCGGACGGGAGACGCTGCCCCGCCGTGCCCTCATCGGAGCCTCCGCGCCGGAACGGACCGGCATCGTCCATCTGGGCCTGGGCAACTTCCACCGCGCGCACGCCGCCGTGCACACCGCGCAGGCGATGGCCGCTGCAGGGGGCGAGTGGGGCATCCGCGGCTTCGCCTTCTCCTCCGGCCGCGTGGCGGAGCCCATGCGGGCACAGGACAACGTGTACTCGATCCTCCAGCTCACCGAGGACGGTGTGCAGGCAGGCGTGGTCGACGTCCACCGCGACACCGCGATCGCCGCGCAGGACCCTTCCGCCGTCGTCTCCGCGATCGCGGATCCCGCACACCGCGTCCTCACCCTCACCATCTCCGAGCTGGGCTACAGCCGGGACGGGGCCACCGGCCGCCTCGCCGTCTCAGACCCTCGCGTCGCCGCGGACCTCCGGCAGCCGGCCGCGCCGTCCACGGGCGTGGGGATGATCGCCCGAGGCCTGGAGGCCCGCGCCGCGAGCGGCGAGCCCTTCGCCGTCGCCTCCTGCGACAACCTGCAGTCCAACGGTGCCGCCACGCGCGGCGTCGTCCTCGAGTTCCTGCAGGCGGCGGATGCGTCCCAGGACGTGCTGGACTACGTCGCCTCCGCCGTCTCCTTCCCCAACACCATGGTCGACCGGATCGTCCCCGGCACCACGGCAGAGCACTCCCGGCAGGTGGCGGAGCTCCTCGGCCTCGAGGACGCCTGCCCGGTGCCGGCCGAGGACTTCTCCATGTGGGTCATGGAGGACGACTTCGCCGGCGGCCGTCCGGCATGGGAGCAGGCCGGCGCCGTCTTCTCCGACGAGGTCGACGCCTATGAGATGGTCAAGCTGCGCCTGCTCAACGGCCCGCACTCGCTCATCGCCTATCTGGGTGTGCTCTCCGGCCGCGAGACCATCGCCGAATCCTGGAGCCAGGACTTCGTGCGCACGGCGGTGGACGCAGCGATCCGGAACGACTTCCTGCCCTCCTTCACGCTGCCCGCCGGGTTCGATCTGGAAGCGCACCTGGCTCTGCTCTCCCGGCGCTGGGGCAACCCCCTCATCCGCCACGCCACCACGCAGGTGGGCTCGGACGGCTCCTCCAAGCTGGTCCAGCGGCTCACCGGCGCCGCGCTGCACTCCCTGGACCGCGGCGCGATGCCGCACCATCTGGCGCTGAGCATGGCCGCCTGGATCGCATGCACGGCGCCCCCGGCCGGATTCGCTCCCGGCCCGCTCGCGGAGCGGATCGTCGAGCCCGCCGGGGAGCGTCTCGCAGAAGCCGTACGGGGCGCCGCCGGGGTCGAGGACCACGTGCGCCGCATCCTCGACGCGGGGCTCTTCCCGCCGGCGCTCGCCGGACACGAGGGCTTCGCCGCCCGCACGGCGGAGCTGCTGAGCACCCTGGTGCGGCACGGAGCCCGTGCCGCGGTCGCGGAGGCGGGAGCCGCCCGTGCGGACTGAGAGCCGCGGCGTCATGCCGCACCAGACACACGACCCCCTGAGCACCCGGAAGAGAGACACGATGCGAGCACTGCGGATCCAGGCTGCGGCCCAGATGGACTGGGAGGACGCGCCGGTGCCGGAGCCCGGCCCGGACCAGGTGCGCCTGCGCGTGCGCTACGTGGGCATCTGCGGCTCCGACCTGCACTACTACTTCAACGGTGCGAACGGCGAGAACGTCATCCGGGAGCCCCTGATCCCCGGTCATGAGCTCTCCGCGGAGGTCGACCTCGACCCCTCCGGACAGCTGGCCCCCGGCACCGCCGTGACCGTGCATCCGGCGCGCTACGGCCAGTCCCAGCCGGGGCTGGAGGACCACCCGCACCTGTGGCCCCAGGGCCAGTACCTCGGCAGCGCCTCGAGCACCCCGCACTGCCAGGGCGCGCTCGCGGACCTCCTCGTGGTGGAGCGGAGCATGGTCCGCGTCCTGCCCACGGGCCTCGGCCTGCGCGATGCCGCACTCGCCGAGCCCCTCGCCGTGGCGCTCCACGCGCTCACCGTCGCCGGTGACGTGTCCGGCAAGCGCGTGCTGGTGCTGGGCGCAGGCCCGGTGGGCCTGCTGGCGCTCACGGCCCTTCGGAGCCGTGGTGCCGCGCACGTGGCGGTGGGCGACATCCAGGAGACGGCACTGGAGCGGGCCCGTGCCCTCGGCGCGGACGCCGCACTCCTCGTGGGCGCCGACGAGGTGCCGGCGGACGCCTACGACGTAGTCTTCGAGTGCTCCGCAGCTCCGGCCTCGCTGAGCCAGGCAGTGCTCTCGGCGCGCCCGGCGAGCACCATCGTGCAGGTGGGCATCCTCCCGGATGTGCCGCTGGGCGCCAACCTCTCCCGGCTGGTCTCCAAGGAGCTGCAGCTGCGCGGCACCTTCCGCTTCGACACGGAGATCGACGACGCGGTGGAGATGCTCGCCGCGCACCCCGGGCTGAGCGAGGTGATCGTCACGCACGTGCTCCCCGCGGCCGAGGCCGTGGCCGCCTTCGACGTGGCCCGGGACTCCGCGGTCTCCGGCAAGGTCCTCATCGAGCTCTGATCCTCGTCGAGCTCTGAGCCGCACTGAGCCGCACTGAGCCGCACCCAGACCACCCACCCGCAGACAGGACGCGAACAATGCCTCCCACGTACATCCTCCCCACCCCCGAGGACAATGTCGCCATCGTGCCGGAGAGGCTCGAGGCCGGTCAGCGCCTCGACATCGAGGGCGCTCCGGTCGTCCTGCGGCACGCCGTGCTGCAGGGACACCGGATCTGCGTGCGTCCGGTGCGTGCGGGCGAGCCGCTGCTGTCCTGGGGTCTGCCCTTCGGCACGGCGCTTGCGGACCTCGCACCGGGTGACTACGTCTGCAATGAGAAGATGCGCGAGGTGCTGCTGCAGCGGAACCCGCAGGACTTCCCGCAGGAGTCCCCGCCGGTCGTGAACTTCAGCGATCGGGACACCGTCGCCGAGCGCACGCTGCCGCAGGCGCCGGTGTTCGGCCACAATGCGCCGGCGCACACGGGCGAGCGGACCTTCCCCGGATACCGCCGCGGGCCGTCACGGGGCTGGGGCACGCGCAACCACCTCGCGGTGATCGGCACGACCTCCCGCTCCCGCGCGGCGGTGCTCGCGGCGGCCGACGAGCTGGCGCGCAGGCACCCTGCGACGGAGGGCTTCGACGGCGTCGTCCCGGTGGTCCACACGGAGGGCGGCGGCGATGATGCCCCGCTCAACGCACCCCTGCTCGTGCGGACCCTGGCCGGATTCGCGGTGAACCCCAATGTGGGTGCGGCGATCGTCGTGGGGGACCCCGAGGCCGCCGTGAGCAACCGTGACGTGCTCGCGGCGCTGGGTGAGCTGCCCCATTCGCCCCACGAGTACACGGTGCGGTTCTGCCTGGCCGCGGACGCCTCGGAGGAGGCCGTGGCGGGGATCGTCGCGGCCGCGGAGTCCGTGGTGGAGCGGGTGAAGAGCTGTGTGCGTGAGCCGGCCCCGCTGAGCGCGCTCAAGGTGGGGATGCAGTGCGGCGGTTCCGACGCGTTCTCCGGCGTCTCCGCCAACCAGGTCCTCGGCCGGGCGATGCACACGCTCATCGATCACGGCGGCGCGGTGGGCCTCGCGGAGACGGACGAGCTGATCGGCTCCGAGGTCTTCACACTCGCCCGCGTGGCGGATGCCTCCGTCACGGACCGGTTCCTGGAGATCCAGCAGCGCTTCAAGGACTACGCGCAGGCGCACGGCCACACCGCGGAGGGCAACGTGTCCGGCGGGAACATCTACCGCGGGCTCTACAACATCACGCTGAAGTCGCTGGGCGCAGCACGTAAGAAGGACCCGCGCACCGCCATCGACCACGTCATCGACTACGCGGAGCCCATGGACCGGCCCGGCTTCTACTTCATGGACAGCCCGGGCAACGACCTCGAATCCGTGGCGGGCCAGGTGGCGAGCGGCGCCAACCTCATCATCTTCACCACCGGCAACGGGTCCATCACGAACTTCCCCTTCGTGCCCACGCTCAAGGTCGTCACGACCACCGCGCGGTTCCGGCATCTGGAAAGCGACATGGACTTCAACGCCGGCCGCATCCTCGACGGCCACTCGATGGACGCGGAGGGGCAGGAGCTGTTCGAGCTGGCGGTGGCGACCGCCGGCGGACAGCCCGCCAAGGGCGAGGCGAGCCGGCAGTCGCAGACGCAGATCTGGCGCAGCTGGCACTTCCGCAGCACCGCGGACGGGACGGCCGGAGCCGCCGGCAGGGACCGCAGCTCCTTCACGGGGGAGCCCCTGCTGCCGCTGGGTGGATCCGGCGCGGACGCGCGCACCGGTGCAGGGGAGGGGCCCGAGGCCAGCTCCGGTGCCGCTCCGACGGCACCGGCCGGTGCGGCTGCGGAGTTGGCCGGCGTGGCTGCGGCACCGGAGATCGTCGTGGCCGGCAACCGCTTCGACCTCGTGCTGCCCACCAGCCTGTGCTCCGGCCAGGTGGCGGAGCAGATCGCCGCGCGCGTGACCGGTGAGCAGGCCGGCGCCTCCGGTGACGCGGCCGGTTCCTCCCGTGGGCAGGCCGGCGCCTCGGGCGCTCTGCCCGTCGTGGCGCTCTCCCACACGGAGGGCTGCGGCGTGTCCTCCGGCAGCGCCGAGGAGATCTTCCGGGACACGCTGCTGGGCTACGCCACGCATCCCCTCACCGCGCACGCCGTGTTCCTGGAGCACGGCTGCGAGAAGACCCACAACGACTTCTTCCGCGACTCCCTCGCCGCGCGCGGGGTGGACGCCGGTGACTTCGACTGGGCGAGCATCCAGGCCGAGGGCGGGATCGCCCGCGTCACGGAGCACGTCGTCTCCGCGCTCGCAGGCGCGCAGGCCGCGAGGACGGGGCGCGCCGCAGGCACCGGCGCACCTGCGAAGGAGGAAGCTCACAGCGCGGCGCGCGTCCGCGGGGCGGAGGGCGAGGCCGCGAGCGCCCTCGCCGCCGAGGGCGCCCCGAACACCGAGGGCGGGCCCGCGCCCCTCGTGGGCATCTCCACCTCCGCGAGGAACGCCGCGCGCACCGCGCCCCTGGTCGCCGCGCTGGTCCGCAGGCTCCTGGCGGGAGGCACCGGGGTGCTCCTCGCCGCGAGTGATCCCGTGCTGGAGCAGGAGTCGTTCCTCCTACCCCTGGGCCTCGGCCCGCACCCGGAGCCCACGCTCCCGCATGCCGCCCAGGTCCGGGTCCCCGGCCTGCACCTCATGGACGACTCCTCCTCGGACTGGCTGGAGACGGCCACGGGGCTGGGCGCCTCGGGCGCGAGCGTGCTCGTGGTGTTCGCGGACTTACACCCCCGCCAGCCGCACCGCTTCCTGCCGACCGTCCAGGTGGGCACGGCGGGCCGGGCACAGGGCATGGACCTCGTGCTGGACCTCCCGCGGGAGGACGGTGCGGAGGGCGAGCCGGACTCGGGCGGGGTGGCCGCCGGCGGCACGGGCAGAGCCTCAGACGCCGCGCTCGAGGCGATCCTGACCGCGGTCGCCCAGGCCGCCGCGGGCGCGTTCGTCCAGGCGACGCGACCGCGGGCCAATGTGGGCTTCCAGGTGTCGCGCGGGCGCTTCGGAGTCTCACTGTGAGCGCCCCCGCACGGCACTGAACGCGGTCGGCGCACAGCTGCGCCGGACCGCCCGGGCGCGCGGAGGAGCAGCGGCCGGCCCCGCACACAGACAGCCCTTCGCACACTGACACCTTTTCGCACACAGACGGAACACCACGTCACGGATTCACTGAGGAATCGGAGGAACAGCAATGACGCAGGACGAGAGGGACCGCCTCTTCGCGGTCGACGAGCTGGTGGGCTTCGCCCGCGCAGCCCTCGTCTCCCAGGGGGTGCCGGAGCCGGACGCCGCGCTCGTCGCCCGCTCGCTCGTGGAGGCGGACCAGCGGGGCATCGGCTCGCACGGCCTCCTGCGCCTGCCGCTCTACGTGAGCGCGCTGCGGCACGGCGGCATCTCCGCACGCCCGCAGCTGCGCTTCGAGAACGCGGACGGCGCCACCGGCACGCTCGACGGCGACGCGGGCCTCGGCCAGGTCGTGATGCAGGCGGCGGTGGACTGGAGCCTGGACCACGCCGCCGCGCACGGTGTGAGCGCCCTCGCGGTGCACAACTCCAGCCACTACGGTGCGGGGCAGTTCTGGACGGACCAGCTCGCGGCACAGGGCATGATCGGCATCCTCACCTCGACCACGGGACCCGTCACCGCCCCCTACGGCGGCGTGCGCACCGTGCTGGGCACCAACCCGCTCACGGTCGCGATGCCGAGCACCGGCGACCCCCTGACGGTCGACATGGCGACCTCGGCGGGTGCGCTCGGCAAGGTGATGGCGGCCAAGCAGGCAGGTCGTGAGATCCCCGCGGGCTGGGCGGTGGACGCCCAGGGCGAGCCCACCACGGACCCGGACGCCGCGATCGGCGGTGCGCTGCTGCCGTTCGGGGGCCACAAGGGCTCAGGGCTCTCCGTCCTGCTCGAAGGGCTGTCCGCCGCACTCACCCCGGCCACGTTCGCGTTCGACACGCAGGACATCTGGAAGAGCCCGGACGCGCGGATGAACAACGGCCACCTGCTCCTCGTCCTCGACACCGGCGCCTTCGCGGGAAGGAGTACGGTCGAGGCCCGCGTGGACGACCTCGCGGGTGCGGTGCACGGGGCCGGCACGGACGTGCTCGTGCCGGGGGAGAAGGAGTACGCGCTGCACCGGCGGCACGCGGAGCGCCTCACGCTGGGCGCCGGGCTCGTCGCGGACCTGCGGGTGCTCGCCCGCGACCTCGGCATGGAGCTGCCCGCCCCGGCGGAGACGGACGGAACGGAGACGACTGCGATGGAGGAGTCATGAGAAGGAAGACGCTCACCGCGCTCGCGGCAGGCGCGAGCGCCCTGGCACTGAGCGGCTGCAGCCTCATGCAGCCGGTCGACATCAGCGGCTTCGCCGCCGAGGCGCCGGACCCGGATGCCACGGTCGTGCGCCTGGCGAACGTCTACGAGCCCGGCCACCCCGCCAACACGTGCGGGACTGCGACGATGAAGGAGGAGCTCGCCCAGGACGGCATCGACCTCAAGGTGTATCCGGCCGGACAGCTGGGCGGCGAGCCGGAGATCATCGAGCAGGTCGCGACGGGCGCACTCGACATCGGCATCTCCGGCGGCTCCTTCTTCGGCGCCTGGTATCCGGCCGCCGAGGTGGTGGACGGAGCGTTCCTCTTCGAGAACAGCCGCGAATACGACCGCGCCACCCGCAGCCCCCTGCTCACGCACCTGTACGACGACATGGCCGAGGAGACCGGCCTGCGCGTCTTCAGCTCCTGGTACTACGGTGCCCGCAACATCACGGCGAACAAGCCGGTGCGTTCGCCCGAGGACCTCCGCGGGCTCAAGATCCGCACGCCCGATGCCGCGCTCTACCTCGAGACGCTCCGGGCGCTCGGGGGCACGGCCACACCGATGGCGCTCTCCGAGGTCTACCTGGGCCTGCAGCAGGGCGCGATCGATGCGGAGGAGAACCCCATCCCGACCATCGCCTCGAACAAGTTCGAGGAGGTGCAGTCCACCGTGAGCCTCACCCGCCACATGGTGCAGGGCGTGCAGCTGGTCGCGAGCGAGAAGTTCATGGAGGGGCTCAGCGAGGACGAGCGGACGGCCGTGCTCGAGGCCGCGGACTCCGCCCGCCTGGCCAACCTCAAGTGCATCGAGGACGAGGAGCGGGAGATCCTCGAGCAGTGGCGCGCCGAGGGCACCATCGAGATCGTCGAGGACATCGACTCGGAGGCCTTCCAGCAGGGTGTGAAGGAGAACCTGCTGCCCGCCAAGGAATGGGGCGATCTGTACCTGGAGGTGCAGGAGGAGCTCGCCGCGGACACGCCCACCGTGGTGGGCACCGACCCGGAGGACTCCCCGGTGTTCGCTGACGAGAAGACGGAGGAGCAGTCATGAGCGCGCAGACACCCGGCCCCGCGCAGCCGGCAGAGCCCGAGGGCGCGGCAGGCGCCGCGGCCTCGGCAGACCTCCCGGACGACGCGGCGGAGGACCTCAGCTTCCGGCAGGACAGGCTCGAGCAGAGTTCAGGGATCTACCGGTGGATCATCCGCCTGGAGCGCTCCGTCGCGAGCGTGTTCCTCCTGGGCGTCTTCGTCCTCGTGCTCACCCAGGTGGTGTCGCGCTACGTGTTCAGCTCGCCGCTCTCCTGGACGGAGGAGCTGGCCCGCATCGTGATGGTCTGGCTGACCTTCCTCGCGGCCATGTTCGTCTCCAGCCGCCGGGCGCACATCACGGGCGACCTGCTCGCCACCGCGGTGACGCCGCGTGTGAGCCGGGCCGTGGGCATGTTCGCCGAGCTCGTGGTGATCCTCACCGCGGCCGTCATGAGCATCGCCGGCATCGCCATGGTGGTGCTCGTCAGCGGCGTCTCGCTGCCGGCGACGAGCCTGCCCACCACGCTCCTCTACGGCGCCGCCGTCGTGGGCTTCATCGGCATCTTCATCCATGCGATCCTCGCCCTGTACCTGCAGATCAGGCACCCCGAGGACGAACTCGACCCGGTCATGAAGGCCGCGGAGCTGGAGGGCATCTGACATGACTCTTCTCATCATGGTCCTCGCCCTGCTGGTGCTGCTGGCCCTGCGGGTGCCCGTCGGGGTGGCGCTCATCGTCCCCTCGCTCGTCTACATCCTCCTCGACCCCACGGCGACGCTGGCGCTCGCCGCCCAGCAGGCCACCGCGGGCGTGTTCGACTTCGCGATCCTCGCGGTCCCGATGTTCATCCTGCTGGGCAACCTCGCGAACATCTCCGGGGTCACCGACCGGCTCTACGACGCCGCCGTCGCGGCGATCGGGCACGTGCGCGGCTCGCTGGGCTACGTCAACATCCTCACGAGCTTCGGCTTCTCCTGGATCTCCGGCGCGGCGATCTCCGATGCCGCCGCGATGGGCCGCATCCAGGTGCCGGCGATGGTGCGCCGCGGCTACTCACCCGGCTTCTCCCTGGGCATCACCGGTGCGTCCTCGCTCATCGCGCCCATGATGCCGCCGTCCATCCCGGCGATCATCTACGCCGTCACCGCGGGCGTCTCCGTGGGCGCGCTGTTCATGGCCGGGATCGTGCCGGCGCTCGTGCTCGTCGCCGCGCTCTCCGCCATGGTCTGGTTCCTCACCCGGGGGCGCGAGGACTTGCGCATGGAGAAGGCGAGCCGGCGCGAACGCATGCGCCTGGGGGTGAGGGCGCTGCCGCCGGTGGGCGCTGCGGTCGTCATCCTCGGCGGCATCCTCTCCGGCATCTTCACCCCCACGGAGGCCTCGGCCGTGGGCGTGGCCTACATCGCGATCCTGGCGGCCTGCTACGGCAACCTGGGCTGGGACAAGGTCAGGTATGCCCTGTCCACGAGCGTGGAGACGGTGGGCGGAGTGCTCATCATCGTCGCCGGCGCCGCCCTGTTCGGCTGGGTGCTCGCACGCGAGCAGGCACCGCAGCTCGCCGCCGAGCTCATCCTCCACATCACGGACCGCCCGCTGGTGTTCCTCATCCTCGCGAACATCCTGCTGCTCATCGTCGGCGCGGTCCTCGAACCCACGAGCGCGATCCTCATCCTCGCGCCCGTCCTCGTGCCGGTGGCCGAGGCGTTCGGACTGAGCCCCATCCACTTCGGCACCATGATGATCTTCAACCTCATGATCGGACTGCTCACCCCGCCGGTGGGCCTCGTGCTGTTCGTGCTCTCCTCGGTGACGAAGTATCCGGTCACCACGGTGATCAGGGGCGCGCTGCCGTTCTTCGTCCCGATGCTGGTGACGCTGCTGCTCATCGCCTTCATCCCCGTGCTCAGCCTGTGGCTGCCGGGACTGCTGGGGATGGTGTGAGCATGACTGGACGCCGATCGCCAATAGTGTGGAATCCTCAGCCGCCGAATGGAAGGAAGAATCCATGACACCCGCACACGCTCAGGCTCGTACCGGCGCGGACGGGGCGGACCAGGCGGTCCGCGCCGCGCACGCCGCGTTCCTCACGGCCCGCACGCACTCCCGTGAGGAGCGTGCGGCGTGGCTGGACGCGATCGCGGACGCGCTCGAATCCCACCGGACGGAGCTCGTGGAGATCGCCGGCCGTGAATCGCATCTGCCGGACGGCCGTCTGGGCGGCGAGCTCACCCGCACCGCCTTCCAGCTCCGGCTGCTGGGCGAGGAGGCCCGTCGCGGCGAGTTCCTCGGCGCGACGGTCGACCACGCGGATGCGGACTGGGGGATGGGCCCCCGCCCGGACCTCCGCCGGATGAATGTGCCGCTGGGGGTCGTGGGCGTCTTCGGCGCCTCGAACTTCCCGTTCGCGTTCTCCGTGATCGGCGGCGACTCCGCCTCCGCGCTCGCCGCCGGCTGCGCCGTGGTGCACAAGCTCCACGAGGCGCACGCGGAGCTGGCCGCGCGGACCGCGCAGATCGTCGCGGACGCGCTCACCGCCGCGGGCGCACCCGCCGGCCTGTTCGGCGCGGTCACCGGCCGCGAGGCCGCCGAGGCGCTCGTCGACCACCCGCTGGTGAAGGCCGTGGGCTTCACCGGGTCCGAGGCCGGAGGCCGTGCGCTGTTCGACCGCGCGGTCTCCCGCCCGGAGCCCATTCCGTTCTACGGCGAGCTGGGCTCGCTCAACCCCGTGGTCGTCACGGAGGCCGCCTGGGCCGAGCGCGGCGAGGAGATCCTCGCCGGCTGGATGGGCTCGCTGACGATGGGCGTGGGCCAGTTCTGCACCAAGCCCGGTCTGCTGCTGCTCCCGGAGGCCGGCGCCGAGGCCGCTGCCCGTGTGCTGCCCGGCCTCGCCGCGGAGGCGGACCTGGGTGCGGGCATGCTCACGGAGGCCATCCGGGACGGCTTCGTGGTCAACCGCGAGGCCGTCGCGGCCTCGGACGGGGTGAGCGTGCTCGTGGAGGGGAGCGCGGAGAACCCGCCCGCGCCCGGTGTGCTCAGCGTGCGTGCGGCGGAGCTGGGCGAGGACTCCGAGGTCGTCCGCCGGGAGATGTTCGGCCCGGCGGCGGTGCTCATCACCTATGCGGATGCCGAGGAGCTCGAACGCGTGCTCGGCCTGCTGGGCGGACAGCTCACCGGCACGCTCCACTCCGCGGACGGCGAGGACACGGCCCGCGTGGTGCAGCTCCTCCAGGACCGGTGCGGCCGCGTGCTGCGCGGCGGCTGGCCCACCGGCGTGACCGTGTCCTACGCGCAGCAGCACGGCGGCCCCTACCCCGCGGCCACTCAGCACGCCACGAGCGTGGGCACGGCGGCGATCGGGCGCTGGCTGCGGCCGGTGGCGTTCCAGGACATGGAGGACGCACAGCTGCCGCCGGAGCTGCAGGAGGCCAATCCGCTGGGCATCGCCCGCCGGGTGGACGGCGAATGGGTGGCGGCGCAGTGACGGCGGGTGACGCCTCGGCTGCTGCGGCGGCGGCTGCGGCGGCGGCCAGCGTGGCCGGGACGGGTGCTCCCGCGAGCGAGTCCGTGGGTGCGGGTGCCTCCCGCGGCAGCGCGTTCCCCGCACCGAACCTCCGCGACGTCCTCCCCGTCGACCAGACCTCGGGCACCTTCGTGGGCAGGGTCTGGGAGCCGGCGCGCGGCGTGCCCGGGCCCGGGGCCTACCGGGGCACCGGGCTGTGGGACGTCTCGCACCTGGCGGGCACCTCGGCGACACTGATGGAGAGGCCCGCGCTGGCTGAGGACCTGGCGCAGGTCTACGCGACCGCCCCCACCTGGAGCATCGACGAGGTGCGCCGGCCCGCCCAGCTGGCCGCCGGCGAGGATCCGGCCCGGCCCACCGCCCCCACCCTGCTGGTGCCGGTGGACCTGCAGGTGCTCAAGGCGTGCGGCGTGACGTTCGCCGGCTCCATGATCGAACGCCTCATCGAGGAGCGCGCGCAGGGCGACCCGGCCCGTGCGCAGCGGATCCGTGAGGAGATGCAGGCCGCCGTGGGCGTGGACCTGGGCGCGGTGGTGCCGGGTTCCGCCGAGGCCGCCGCCGTCAAGGAGCAGCTGCTGGCACTCGGCTGGTGGTCGCAGTACCTCGAGGTGGGGCTGGGGCCGGACCCGGAGGTGTTCACGAAGGGACCGGTGCTCTCCGCCGTGGGGACGGGCGACGCGATCGGCATCCCCGCGTTCTCCGCGTGGAACAACCCGGAGCCGGAGCTCACCCTCGTGGTGACGGCGGAGGGCCGGATCGCCGGGGTGACGCTGGGCAACGACGTCAACCTGCGCGACGTGGAGGGCCGCTCCGCGCTGCTGCTGGGCATGGCGAAGGACAACAACCGCTCGACGGCGCTGGGGCCCGTCATCCGCGTGTTCGACGAGGGCTTCACGCTCGAGGACGCGCGGACCGTCTCCATCGAGCTCACGGTGGAGGGCGCGCCCGAGGCCGCCGGCGGCGACGGCTACGTCCTCACCGGGCTCAACACGTGCGGTTCGCTCAGCCGCACGTTCGAGAGGCTCGTGGAGGCCGCGCTGGGACGTCACCACCAGTATCCGGACGGCTGCGTCATCCTCACGGGCACGCTGTTCGCCCCCACGGAGGATCGCGGCGTTCCCGGCGAGGGCTTCACCCATGCGCCGGGCGACCGTGTGACGATCGAGAACCCGCTGCTGGGCAGGCTCGTCAACGCCGTGGGGCGCACGGAGGAGCTCGCGCCGTGGACGTACGGCACGCGCGCGCTGTTCGCGGACCTCACACGGGTGGGCCTGCGGGCGTAGCGGCGTGAGCCGTGGCCGTGAGTGCGCTCTGCCGCCCACGTATGGGTGGGTGGCAGAGTGGCTGCACGGTGGCAGAGAATCCACACCTGAGAACCCACACCTGTCCGACCGGTCCGAACCGGACCCGAACGAGGAGACGCCTCATGTCACATCCCTCCACGCCCGCCTCTGCCGGTGCGAGCGAGCGCCCGGACCTCCCCGCACGCACGCTGCAGTCCCGCCTCATCGCGGTGATGCGGGCACAGCGGGCGGAGGACTACGCGCCCGTCATCGAGGTGCTCGCCGCCGCGGGCGTCCGCAGCTTCGAGCTCACCCTCACCACGCCGGGCACGTTCGAGGCGCTGCCGGGCCTGGTCGAGAGGTTCGGTGCGGAGGCGGACATGGGCGTGGGCACGGTGACGACGCCGGAGCAGGTGGACCTCGCCGCGGACGCCGGTGCGCACTACCTCGTCACGCCGGTCTCGGTGCTGCCGGTGATGGACCGTGCGGTGGAACGCGGTCTGCCCGCCATCCCCGGCGGGCTCACCCCCACGGAGCTGCACTCGACGTGGAGCCGCGGCGCCGCCGCCGTCAAGGTCTTCCCTGCCAGCGCCGTGGGCGCCGGCTACGTCAAGGACCTGCGCGGTCCGTTCCCGGACATGCGCGTGGTGCCCTCCGGCGGTGTGGACCTCGAGGCCGCCCAGGCCTGGCTGGCCGCCGGCGCCGAGGCCGTGAGCGTGGGCGGCCCGCTCCTGGGCGACGCCTTCAAGGGCGGTGACCTGGACGCTCTCGCAGAGCGCGCGCGGACGTTCGTCGCCGCATGTGCGCGGGACGCGGGCGCGGCGGGAGCGCAGGCATGACCGGCGCCCGCGGAGACGCGGACCCGCAGGCAGCCCGGGCCTCGGGCGCGGATGCCGGCGGCAGTGCGAGCTCTCCTGTCTCGCCCGCTCCCGTCGTCACGCTGGGGGAGACGATGGCCCTCATGACCGGGGCGCGGATGGGGTCGCTCGCGCACGTGGACCAGATGCACGTGAGCATCGGCGGCGCGGAGTCGAACGTCGCAGTGGGGCTGAGCCGGTTGGGGACCCCGGTGCGGTGGATCGGCCGTGTGGGCGACGATTCCCTGGGCCGCCGGGTGGTCCGCGAGCTGCGCGGCGAGCACGTCGAGGTGCGCGGAATCGTGGACCCGGATGCGCCCACCGGCCTCATGCTCAAGGAGCTCACCGGTCCCGGCACCGCGCGCGTCCTCTACTACCGCAGCGGGTCGGCGGGTTCCCGGCTGAGCCCGGACGATCTGGTGCCCGGAGCCGTCGAGGAGGCGGCGCTGCTGCACCTCACCGGCATCACCCCGCTGCTCTCAGACTCCGCGCGCGAGGCCTGCCGGACCGCCGTGCGCCGGGCCCGGGCCGCAGGCGTGCCGGTGAGCTTCGACGTGAACTACCGCAGGGCGCTCGCCCCGGAGAGCGTCGCGGCGGAGGTGCTGAGTGAGTTCGCGGAGTCCGCGGACATCCTCTTCGGCGCCGTGGACGAACTCGCTCTGGTGCTGGGCACGGAGCCGAACCATGCCGCAGTGCGGGAGTCTCTGAAGGAGCGGGCAGACTCTGCGGGTGTCTCCCACGCGCCGCGTCTCGCCGCCGAGGTCGTGGCGAAGCTGGGTGAGGACGGCGCCGCCGTCTTCGTCACCGGTGAGGCTGCGGGTGCGGAGTCGCTTGCACACGGCGCAGCTCTGCGGGAGGTGCAGGTGGACGGCCACCGCATCAGCGTCGTCGACACGGTGGGTGCGGGGGACTCCTTCGTCGCCGGCTATCTCAGCGGACGTCTCGGGGGCCTGGGCGTGGAGGAGCGTCTGATCCGTGCGAATGCCTGCGGCGCGTACATGTGCACCGCGCCGGGCGACTGGGAGGGCGCGCCCACTCCGCGTGACCTCGCCTCCTTCGGCGCCGCGGGAGCGGACCCCGTCCAGCGCTGAGCGGCGGCCGGGCGAGTGCGGTCCCGCCGCAGAGTGGACGCGGCGGGAGAGACCCGTGCGCGGGGGCGCATAATTGCCTCAGCAGATGTGTTCCCCGTCTCCCTCCGAGAGGACTCCCACCGTGCCCGCTCCCGCCACCGGCTCAGGCGACCCGGCCGCCACTCGCCTCGTCACCGAGGCCTCCGCACTCCTCCCCGAGCTCCAGGAGCTCCGCCGCGAGCTCCACCGGAACCCGGAGCTGGGCAACGACCTGCCGGAGACCCAGGCACGCGTCCTCGCAGCGCTGGAGGGCCTTCCGCTCGAGGTGACGCAGGGGGTCGGTGCGACCTCGGTCGTGGCGGTCCTGCGCGGCACGCACCCCTCCCGTCCGGCCGAAGGCGCTCCCGCAGTGCTGCTCCGCGGGGACATGGACGCCCTGCCCGTCACGGAGCTCACGGATCTGCCCTACCGCTCGGAGAACGGCCGCATGCATGCCTGCGGCCACGACCTCCACACGGCGGGACTGGTGGGTGCCGTACGGCTGCTCGCGGCGCACCGGCACGCACTCGCCGGTGACGTCGTGTTCATGTTCCAGCCGGGCGAGGAGGGCCACCACGGCGCGAAGGTGATGCTGGAGGAGGGCGTGCTCGAGGCCTCGGGCGTGCGGGTGAGCGCCGCATTCGGCGCGCACGTGACGAGCACGCGCGAGCGCGGCCTCTTCGCCACGAAGCCCGGACCGCTGCAAGCCGGCTCCAACGTCCTCGAGGTGACGGTCCACGGTGCGGGAGGACACGGCTCGCAGCCGCAGAACGCCGCGGATCCCGTTCCGGCGCTCGCGGAGACGATCCTCGCGCTGCAGAACATGGTCACGCGCCGGTTCGACGTGTTCGATCCCGTCGTCATGTCGATCACGCAGCTGAGCGCCGGCGACGCCGTCAACGTCATCCCGGCCAGCGCCTCCCTGGGCGCCACGGTGCGCACCCTCTCCGCGGAGTCGACGGAGCGCTTCCGCACCGAGTCCGCGCGCCTGGCCGAGGGCATCGCCGCCGCCCACGGCTGCACGGCGGAGGTCCGCTTCTCCGTGGAATACCCCGTCACGGTCAACGACGAGGCGGAGACGGAGTGGGCGGTCGCGCAGCTGCGCGGTCTGCTGGGCGAGGAACGGGTCGAGGTGGTCCCCCACCCCATCATGCCCAGCGAGGACTTCTCGTTCGTGCTGAACGAGGTGCCCGGCACCTACATCATGCTCGGCGCCAGGCCCGCGGAGGTCGCGCCCGAGGACGCCGTGGACAACCACTCGCCGTTCGTCCTGTTCGACGACTCCGTGCTGGGCGACCAGGCCGCGGCGCTGGCCCATCTGGCGCTCGCCCGGCTCAGTGCTGAGTGAGCGGCTCAGGGCTGTTCGCGCAGCTCAGGGCTGTTCGAGCCGCCTGGTCCCTCCCCATCCCTCCTGACCCCTCCGGAGTGAGCACGCACTGACGGTTTCCGCCCGCGGGAAGCGCCCGTGCGGGTTCGTTCCGGGAAGAACCATCCACCCTCATCCACGAGCAGAGGAGCTCCACATGGCAGAGAAGCTGATCGTCGCCGGCGCGAAGGTCTTCGACGGCACGGAATTCATCGGCAAGCGCGACGTCGTCGCGGTCGACGGCGTCATCACGGAGATCACGGCGGCCTGGACGCACACGCAGAAGTCCGCCGAGGCCGAGGGCGCGGAGTTCGTCGACGGCACCGGCAAGACGCTCACCCCCGGCCTCATCGACTGCCACGTCCACGTCACCACCAACGGCGCAGGCAGCCTGGACGCGTTCACGGAGCCCTTCTCGCTGAAGTTCTTCCACGCGGTGGAGAACCTGCGCAAGACCCTCCACGCGGGTGTGACGACGGCGCGCGACGCCGGCGGTGCCGACGCGGGCGTCAAGGCGGCGCTCGCGAAGGGCATCATCGACGGCCCCCGTCTGCGCGCGGCGATCTCGATCATGAGCCAGACGGGCGGTCACGGCGACGGCTGCATGGCCTCGGGCGCGCAGATGCCCATGCTCTCCGGCCACCCCGGTGCGCCCAACGGCGTGGCGGACGGCATCGAGGGAGTCACCCGCAAGGCGCGTGAGATCCTGCGTGCGGGTGCCGACCAGATCAAGATCTGCTCCACCGGCGGCGTGCTCTCTCCCACGGACGACCCCCGTCACAGCCAGTTCACGGTCGCGGAGATCGAGGCGATCGTCGCCGAGGCCGAGACCCAGGGCGCCTACGTCATGTCCCACGCGCAGGGCACGCAGGGCATCCGCAATGCGCTCAACGCCGGGGTCCGCTCGATCGAGCACGGCATCTTCCTCGACGAGGAGACCATCCAGCTCTTCCTCGAGAAGGACGCGTTCCTCGTCCCCACGCTCCAGGCCCCGGTCGCCGTCATCACGTCCGCCGAGGCCGGGGCCGCGCTGCCGCCTGCCGTCGTGGAGAAGGCGCGCATGGTCGCGGAGACCCACCGTGAGGCGTTCAAGGCCGCCTACGCCGCGGGCGTGAAGATCGCCATGGGCACGGACGCCGGTGTGGGTCCGCACGGCGAGAACCTCGAGGAGATCGAGCTCATGTTCTCCGCGGGCATGACCGCGCAGGACGCGCTGCGTGCGGCGACCGTGAACGCCGCGGAGCTCATGGGCATCGAGACCGTGGGCCGCGTCGCGGAGGGCATGGCGGCGGACCTCGTCGTCTTCGACGGTGATCTCGCGGCGACGGGGCTGGCGGACCTCCGGAACCAGGTCGAGTCCGTGTTCTTTGGCGGCGCGCGCAAGCGCTGAGCCGGGAGGCGCACACGCGCTGCGCGAGGGGCGCCTGCTGGGCGCCGCTCTCAGGGTCGTCAGACGGGAAGCACTGCCGCGGTGCTTCCCGTCTGCCGTGTCCGCGAAGCAGGCCCCGTGGCGGCCTCGTACCAGGTTGCCGCTATCGTTCCCTGTGCCGCTGCGGTGCGGCGGGCAGCCGAGGAGAGGGACGACGTGAACGTGGGGAAGCCGAATGCCGGGAACTCGCCGGTGGGGAACGCAGACATGAGCGCAGCAGGACCCCCGTCGCGGAGCGCGGCACACGGGCCGGCCGGTTCTCACGGTTCGGAGGGGCCCGCCCTCACCCGGAGCCTCGGCGTCGCCGGCATCGTCCTCATGGTGGTCGCGGCTGCGGCTCCCATCACGGTCGTCGCGGCGAACTTCCCGATCATCCTCCTCGAGTCCGGCTCCGTGGGCGCGCCGCTCATGATCCTCGCGGCCACGCTCATCCTCCTGCTGTTCTCCGCGGGATACGCGTGGATGACCCCGCACGTGCCGGACGCCGGCGCCTTCTACTCCTATGTGCACCGCGGTTTCGGGCGCCGGATGGGGCTGGGCACCGCGGCGATCGCCCTGTTCTCCTATGTCCTGCTCACCGTCTCGATGACCTGCTACCTGGGTGTGCAAGCGGGCAATCTGCTCGCGCTGTGGACCGGTCTGGAGCTGCCGTGGTGGCTGATCTCCGGGATCATGCTCCTCATCGTGGGGCTGCTGGGCTACCGGCAGATCGACCTCTCCGCCAGGGTGCTGGGCGTGGTCCTGGTGCTGGAGGTCGTGGCCGTCGTCGCCGTCGACGTGGGCGTGCTGCTCACCGGCCGGGAGCTCGCCGCCGCGCCCTTCAGCCCCGCCGAGGCCCTGTCCGGCGCTCCGGGCCTCGGCCTCCTGTTCGCGTTCCTGGGCTTCTTCGGGTTCGAGGCGACGGCGGTGTTCCGCGGCGAGGCGAAGGATCCGCTGCGCACCGTTCCCCGTGCCACCTACATCGCGGTGATCCTCATCGGGGTGCTGTACACGGTCTCGGCCTGGCTGGTGATCTCCGGCCTGGGCGCCGGTGACGCGCTCGCCGCCGCGGAGGAGAATCCGGACGGCGTGGTGGTGGGTCTGGCCGGCGAGGTCGTCGCCCCGATCATGCGCGACATCGTCCAGGTGCTGGTGGTGACCAGCATGTTCGCGTGCATGCTCGCCTTCCACAACATCGTCACCCGCTACCTGTTCACCCTGGGCGGCCGCGGCGTGCTGCCGGAGAGGCTGGGCCGCGCCCACCCGGTGCACCGCGCTCCCTCGCACGCCTCCCTGTGGGTGAGCGGGGTGACGACGGCGGTGGTCGTGGTCTCCGCGCTCGCACAGCTGCATCCGGTCACCCAGATCTACACCTGGTACTCCGGTGCCGGCGCCGTGGGCGTCATCCTCATGATGGCGCTCACCAGTGCGGCCGTGCTCCGGTTCGGAGCCTCAGGGCGAAGTGCCGCACCCGAGGCGCACGCGCGTGAGCGCGCGGGTGCAGCCAGGACGGCCTCGGGCGCGGTGATGTGCGCGGCGGCGCTGGGCGGCCTGGGCCTGCTGGGAGTGCTCGCGCTCTCCGTGTGGAACCTGCCGCTGCTGGTGGGCGGCGGCGCTGCCGCTGCAGTGTGGGGTGCGGTGCTGGCGGCGGTGTTCCTGGCCGGTGTCCTCCTGCCGGAGCGGGGACGCTGAACGAGCAGACGGGAAGCGCCGCCGCGCCGCTTCCCGTCTGCTGATTCGCCGCTCGGCCAGCGGAAACGCGGCGAATCAGCAGACCGGAACAGGACGACGGACCGCTCCGGTCTGCAGCGCCCTCCCGGTGGTACTCTGCAACGCACGTGCGCAACGGAGCGCACCCTGCGAGAGAAGAGGCTCACGTGGCAGAGATCAGCGGTGATGTCGACGGACGGTTCGAATCCGTCAGCGCAGTGCTCAGCGAGCTCATCGACTCCGGTGAGGACGTGGGCGCCTCGGTCGCGGTACTCCTCGAGGGCAGACCGGTGCTCGACATCTGGGGCGGCTGGGCGGACGAGCAGCGGACGCGGCCCTGGACCAGGGACACGCTCACCAATGTGTGGTCGACGACCAAGACGATGACGGCGCTCTGCGCGCTCATGCTGATCGACCGCGGCCAGCTCGACCCGGACGAGAGGGTCGCCGCGTACTGGCCGGAGTTCGCGCAGAACGGCAAGGAGAACGTCCTCGTGCGGCACTTGCTCTCCCACACCTCGGGAGTCTCCGGCTGGGCGCAGCCCGTGGAGGTCGCGGACCTCTACGACTGGGAGACGTCCACGAGCATGCTCGCCGCGCAGGCTCCCTGGTGGGCGCCGGGCACGGCCTCCGGCTACCACTCGCTCAACTACGGGCACCTGATCGGCGAGGTCGTCCGGCGGATCACCGGCAGGAAGCTGGGCCGGTTCTTCGCGGAGGAGGTCGCGCAGCCTCTCGGTGCCGACTTCCACATCGGGCTGCCGGCCTCGGAGTTCGGGCGGGTGGCGAATGTGATCCCGCCGCCGCCCCTCCCGCTGCCCGAGGACGCGGACATGGAGAGCATCGCGATGCGGACGTTCACCGGACCGGGGCCGGACGCCGCGGAATCGTGGACGCCGGAGTGGCGCGGCGCGGACATCGGTGCGGCGAACGGGCATGGGAACGCCCGCTCCGTGGCACGCGCGCAGGCCGTGATCGCCAACGGCGGGGCGGTGGACGGCGTGCGGCTGCTCTCGCAGGACACGATCGACCTGATCTTCGAGGAGCAGTCCAACGGCACGGACCTGGTGCTGGGTTCGCCGATCCGCTTCGGGCTCGGCTACGGGCTCGAGGTGTCCGCGCAGCCGTACGTCCCCACGGGGCGCGTCTGCTTCTGGGGCGGATGGGGCGGATCCATCATCATCAACGACCTCGACCGCGGCGCGACCATCAGCTACATGATGAACAGGATGTCGCCCGGGCTCCTGGGCAGCGACTCCGGCAGGGCGATCGTGGAGGCGGTCTACGCCGCGCTGGACGGCTGAGCGGCTCGCAGGCCCCAGGCCCGCAGGCCCCAGGTCCGCTGGTCTCAGCTCCGCTGGTCTGAGACCGCGCACCTCCCTGAGCCCTCGTTGGTTACGTCTGCGTAGCGGC
>NZ_JALAHB010000019.1 GCF_022712115.1 Brevibacterium sp.
GTCCTCCCCGCACGGCTTTGTCGCCGGACACGCAGATGCGACGCTCCCCGCCCTCCCTCAGGTTAAGGTACTGCGTCGCCCCCTGCGGGGCAGCCCATCGTCCCACTCTGAGGAACCATGACAGAACAGCTCATCGCCCTGGCGGTCTTCATCGCCATGTTCGCCCTCGGCGCGATCCGCGGGATCCCCATCGGCGTGCTCATGCTCGCCGGCGCCGCCGGAAGCGCCCTCCTGCTCACCGACCTCCCGCTCGACGACGTGATCGCGGGATTCCCGCTCGACATCATGGTCCTGCTGGCGGGCGTCACGCTCTTCTTCGCGATCGCGCAGCTCAACGGCACCATCGACAAGCTCATCGACCGGGCCCTGGCCAAGGTCGGCTCCAATGCGCTCCTGCTGCCGTTCGTCTTCTTCCTCATCACCGGGGCGATCGCCTCCATGGGAGCTCCCCTGGCCGGCCTCGTGATGATGCCGGTGGGCATGCAGGTCGCCCGCCGCTACGGGATCGACTACGCGCTCATGGGGCTGTCGATGTGCTTCGCCATCGGCGCCGGCGGCTTCGCTCCCACCAGCCTCTACGGCATCGTCACCTATTCCACCGCCCACGGCGCGGGGATCGAGCTCAGCCCGTTCCTCCTCTTCGGCATCGCAGTGGGCGTGTACCTGCTCATGCTGGCCTTCTCCTACGCCGTGTGGGGCCGGAGGAAGGCCTCCGCTCCCGTGCCCGCGGCAGCCGGGACCCTCTCGCGCGGCTCCGCCTCGACCTCCTCGATCGAGTTCGGCGAGGGCGATGACGACGACGCCCGCTTCTCCGCGGACGAGGCCGGCGAGGGCTTCTCGAAGGTGGAGCCGTTCACCGGCATCCAGTGGGCCACCGTGGCCGCGATCCTGGTCCTGCTCGCCTCCGTCGTGGTCATCGCGGCCACCGGCGGCGATCCGGACATCGGCATCCTCTGCTTCGCGCTCTCCGGCATCCTGCTGCTCATCGACCCCTCCCAGAGCAGGGCCGCGGTGACGAAGATCGACTGGTCGACCGTGCTGCTGGTGGGCGGCATCATCACCTTCGTGGGCCTGCTGGAGGAGATGGGTGCCGTCGAGATGCTGGGCGACGCGGCGAAGTCCGTAGGCTCCCCGCTGGTGTCCGCCTTCGTGCTCTGCCTGGTGGGCGGGCTGGTCTCCGCCTTCGCCTCGACCACCGGCATCCTCGCGGCCCTCGTCCCGCTCGCGCTCCCGCTCATCGCCGACGGCAGCCTGCCCGGCTGGGCGCTCATCGCCGCCCTGGGCGTGTGCTCCGCCGTGGTCGACGTCTCGCCGTTCTCCACCCTGGGCGCGACCGTGGTCGCCACGGCGCCGGAGGAGCAGAAGTCCCGCCTCACGCGCCTGCTCGTGCGCTTCGGCCTCTCGATGGTCGTCGTGGGGCCGGTCCTCCTCGTGGGCGGCCTGGTGCTGCCCGCGATGCTGGCAGGCTGAGGCCGCTCGTCCTGAGGCTGCTCGTCCTGAGGCGCCCGCTCCGCGACCGTGCGGGGCGAGCGCCTCTTCCGTTCCACGGCCGGCTCTCCTACGGTGGAGAGAGGAGGCTCGACCGCCGAGGAGGACGCAGAGGAGGCGAACGCGATGAGGGGGCGCAGGGATCCGATCCGCTGGAAGGGGACGCTGCGGCACCGGCTGATCTGGACGGCGCTCACGGCGGTCGCGATCGCCGTGATGTTCGCCCTCAACTGGTCCGAGCAGCACACGAGCTTCCCCGGTGCGGCACAGCAGCGCTCCTACCTGCTCCTGTGGCTCATCAGCGCCGCCGGCCTGGTGACCGGCGCGTGGATCGACCGGCCGCGCACACTGCGGAACCTGCTGCTGGCGGCTTCGACGGCCCTCCTGCTCGGGGCCGCGCTCGGTACGGCTGCCTGGCCCGAGGCGAGTGTCCAGATCAGCACCGCCCTCCCCCTCCTCCTCGGGGCCGCCATGGTCCTCTGGCCGGACAGCCCCGGGTGGATGCGCCGCCGGGAGGCGGAGGAGTCCGCCGCGAGGGGAACCGCGCACCGGCCCGTGCACCGCACGCGGTGAGACGCCCCTGCGGGCCGCTCAGACGCCCGCGCCCTTCACCAGCTTCATCGTGAGGTGCGAGTCCACGCGGGCCACTCCGGGGAGCGCACTGAGCGTGTGCGAGATGAAGCGCTCCGCCGCGGCGAGGTCCGCCACCGCGATCCGCACCAGGTAGTCCGGCAGACCGAACATCTGCCGCAGCTCGATGACCTCCGGACAGGGGGCAAGCGCGGATTCGAAGGCCTCCGCGCTGTCCTTCGTCTTCAGCCCCATCTCCACGAAGACGAGCACTTCCAGGCCCCGCCCGAGCTTCGCCGCGTCGACGCGCGCGTGGTAGCCGGAGATGATCCCGGCCTCCTCCAGACGGCGCACCCTGCGCAGACAGGGGCTGGGAGTGAGCCCCACGGCGTCCGCGAGTTCCGTGTTGCTCAGTCTGCCGTTCTCCTGCAGGAGGCGGATGATGTCCTCATCGATGGAATCCATGAGCAGATCATGCCACGTCAGGGCTTGGATGAGGCATTATCGGCAATCGCCTGCTTCAGGGATTTCCATAGCATTGCGCCATGACCACCGTTCCCCACACCACACGCACCCTCGGAGCCCGCACAGCCGCGTCGCTCCCGCCTCGCCCGGCAGCGCCGCTCCTACCCCGCACGGCAGCGCGCACCGCAGGAGGATCTGCGGGGGCCGCGGGAACCGTCACCGGTGCACTGCAGGTGACGGCGGCAGCGGTCCTCTGGGGCGTCGGCGCCGCGGCAGCCGCCTTCGTCTTCGCGATCTCCACGCTCTCACCGGCCGCGCTCTCCTTCTGGCGCTTCGCCCTGGCCGCCGCGATCCTCCTCGCACTGCACACCCTGCGCCGCGTGTTCCGGGGAGGGCCCGGCCTCTTCCGGCTCCTCCGCTCCCAGGGGCCGGCTCTGCTGCTCACCGGCGCACTGCTGGCGGCCGCGCAGACGCTCATGTACGCCTCGGTGGCGAGCATGGGCGCGGGCCTGGGCTCCACCCTGGTGCTGGCGACGGGGCCGGTGGTGATGGCGCTGCTGTCCATTCCGGTGCTGGGTCTCACGCTCAACCGGGCAGGATGGCTGACGATGGTCCCTGCGCTCGCGGCGATCACCGCACTGCTGCTGGTCAGCGGCGAGGAGGCGAAGCTCACCGTACTGGGCCCGGTCTTCGCCGTGGCCGCGGCGACCTCGCACTCGCTCATGACCCTCGTGTCGAAGAAGCTCGCGGGGAGCGCTCCGCCGCGGGCGAGGGACGCGGAGGAGGCTTCGGGCGACTCCGACCTGCTGGGCCGCACGGCCCTCACCTTCGTGGCGGCGAGCCTCGCGCTGCTGCCCGTCGCCGCCGCACAGGGTCTGGCTCTGGGGACTGCGCGCCCCGGTCTGGTAATCGCCCTCATCGCGATACTCGCGGTGTGCATGACGGTCGTGCCCTATCTGCTGTACTTCGACGGGGTCACACGGATCGCTCCCGCCACCGCGGGCGTCCTCATGATGTGCCAGCTCGCGGCGGCGAACATCGCGGGCGTGGTGCTGCTGGGAGAGAGGATCAGCCTGCTCTCCGGGCTGCTGCTCTGCGCGCTCATCGCGTCGATCGTCCTTCACGTGCGGCTGAGCCGCTCCCGCCCCACCCGTGCCGCGCCACGCTGACCTGCGAGGCTCTAGACCGGAAGCCCCGCACCTTCCCTCCCGTCTGCGGATTCGCCGCGCATCGGTGTTGGAAGCGGCGAATCCGCAGACGGGAAGCCGTGGAATCCGGCTTCCCGTCTGTTCCGCTTTTCGCCTCACTCAGTCCAGCGGCTTCTCCAGCACCACGAACTCGAGGTCGTCGCGCTGCGGCAGACCGAACTGCTCCTGCCCGTAGGGGAACGGCTCCGTCTCTCCGGTGAGCTCGAATCCGCGCCGGCGGTAGTAGGCGATGAGCTCCGCGCGCTGACGGATCACCGTCATGCGCATCCGCCCGGCTCCCCACTGCTCGACGACGTGGGCCTCCGCCGCCGCCATCACCGCGGAACCGATTCCCGTCCCCTGGTTCCCCGGTTGCACCGCGAACGTGCCGAAGTACGCGAGACCGTTCCCCCGATCCGCCAGCTGCACGCACGCCCGCAGCGCCCCGCTCACGTCCTCACCCGCGGCCCCGGCCGCGTCCGCCGCACACCCAGTCCCAGCTACACCCGCGGCCCCGGCCGCGTCCGCAGCGTTCACCTCGCTTGCCGCACGGAACAGCAGCACCACGGTGCCCTCCTCCGCGAGCATCTCCCGGGCCATTCCCGCGTCCATGCGCTGCCCACCCAGCAGGTCCGCCTCCGTGGTCCAGCCCGCCCGGGAGGCGTCGCCGCGGTACGCGGACTGCACCAGGGCGACCAGCTCGCGTACGACCACATCGACCTGACCTTCAACAACGGCGGCCCGTTCGACCCGGCCACCTACGGCGGCGACGCCGCGAA